>CAZCBF010000046.1:0-13348 GCA_964496895.1 uncultured Methylophilaceae bacterium
TGCTTGCATTATTGTTAGTCATTATTGTTTTCCCTTATTTCTTTACGGTTAATCTAGATAGACCACTCAGGCAATTGGTCAATGGTGTCCGTGACATATTAAATGGGCGGTTACATACCAATATTAAGATATTTTATCGAGATGAAATCGGTTACCTCGCATCTTCTTTTAACGAGATGGCAGCGGCACAATCTGAACTCATTCAAACGCTTGAAGACAAAGTAGCCAAACGAACGGCTGAGGCAAGCAAACTCGCAGCCGAAAATGCCAGATTAGAAGAGCGTAACCATATTTCTAGAGAGTTGCATGACACCGTCAGCCAGAAGTTATTTTCATCGAACTTGATTGCCGATAAAATCCCTGAACTCTCTCGCAATAACGCTGGCCGCGGCGAACAAGCACTGAAAGAAATGCAACAACTGAACCGTGATGCTCTGGTTGAAATGCGGCATTTGTTAGTAGAGCTGAGTCCAGAAAAAATCGCTTCATACCCATTTAGTCAACTGCTTCAAGATGTAGCTACTGATGCTGAGAAAAAGTTTGATTTCAATGTTAAAGTTGACATTGATCACGACGTAATCTTACCTATAGCAGCGCAATTAACGTTTTATCGCATTGCACAGGAATGCTTATCGAATGCAGGAAAATATTCGGGCAGTGACCAAGTAACCGTTTATTTTGATGGCCTGTCAGATCAAGCTATCTTGGAGGTAAGTGACAATGGCAAAGGCTTTGACCCTAGCCAAGTCCCTAGCGGACACCTTGGGTTAAAAATCATGCAAGAGCGAATGAATAGTATTAACGGATCTTTAGAAATCAAATCACAACCTATTCAAGGTACGACAGTAACCGCTATTTGGTTTGCTAATGACTAAACCTGTCCGTATTCTGCTGGTGGATGACCATTTAGTGGTGCGTAAAGGCATACAGCTTGTATTAGAAACTAGCGATGAGTTTTTAGTTGTCGGCGAAGCTGAAAATGGTGAACAAGCACTAGCGCTATCAAGCCAAGCGCAACCCGACATTGTATTAATGGACATTCAAATGGAAGGCATGAATGGCATTGAAACAACGCGTGCGTTATTAACCGAACAGCCATCAATCAAAGTAATCGCCTTAAGTACATTTGCAAACCGTGATGCTGTTGCTGGCATGATCGAAGCAGGTGCGAGGGGTTATTTACTCAAAGACGTATCAGCAAATGACCTGACTAGCGCTATCCTGCGTATCAGTACGGGTGAAATATTACTGCCAGAAAAACTATACCAAGATAGTAAAGAAAGCCAAGCAGTTGAAAATGAGAATTTTTCGCTAGGTACACAACAAAAGCGTGTGCTAACTTTGATGACCAAAGGCTTTACAAATCCTGAAATTGCTAAAAGTCTTGGCATTTCCACACCAACCGCACGCTACCACGTCAGCGCCATTTTACAAAAGTTAGAGGTTTCTAAAAGGTCTGAAGCGGTTTCATTTGCAATCAGGATGGGGATTGTTGATTACAATGTGCTTTGATGGCCTGCTGTATCCATCAAAAAACCACCAAACGCTAATAGTTTCTTACTCTCAATTTATTAGCCGCCATTGAAGCAGCAGCCGTTCTGGTTTCAACACCAAGCTTTACAAACACATGTTCTAAGTGCTTATTCACCGTTCTAGGGCTTGAGCCAAGAATATCACCTATATCACGACTGGTTTTGCCTTTCGTTGCCCAGAACAACACCTCTGACTCGCGCCCTGTTAAATTAAAAATACTCTTTAATGCCTCTATCTGTGCCTCATCGGAGTCTTCTCGCAATAGCAACACCCACTGCTCATCACTTTGTGAGTCTGCCAGTGTAAACGTCAGCCGATTACGTGATTGAATGACAACTAGGGGTAAGGTTTTTTCGGGGTCTTCTTTATTCAATAAAATGTTATTTAACCAATTGAGTAAAGGCACAGGTGTTTGCTTGCTAGTGTTCTCCGCACTAGAAAAATACTTAGCCATTAACTCTTTGGCCAAAGGCGTTTGCCACACAACTCTACCATCATCTGGCATCACAGCAATCGCCGCTTGGCCAAAGGCATCTAAGGCAACACGTGCCTGTTTAACCATATTAGACGTTTGTAAATGCGCTTCGATACGTGCGATCACTTCATTAATACGCAGCGGCTTGGTGATGTAATCGGTTCCACCCGCTTGAAAAGCTTTCACCACGTGCTCAGATTCGGTTAAGCCTGTCATAAAAATCACAGGGATTTGGCTGGTCGCGTGGTTAGCTTTTAATTGTGTACACACTTCAAAACCATCCATTGCTGGCATGATGGCATCTAGCAATATAATATCTGGCGCGATTTTATCCACGGTTTCTAGCGCAGATGCGCCGTCATTAGCCACCAATACGGTATAGCCAGACTCATTTAGCGCATCATGTAATAGCGCTAAATTGTCCATCACATCATCGACAATTAATACGGTTAGGTCACTTCTTGATTTTGCTAGGTCGCTCATTGGCGTAACTCTTCTATGTAGTTTTTCATTTGATTTAGCTGAAAGCCTTGTGAAAGCCCGCGCATTTTCTCAACAAAGCTAGCATACTCTGGTGAGCCTTTGAGCAAACTATCTAATTGCTGTTGGATACCTTTAATGTAGCCAATCTCAATCACTGCTAATAAGTTGCCTAACGTTTCTTTTGGTGGCACAACGATAGTCTCTTCGACCATGACGGGCGTAGGTATTTGCACTGTATTTGCTTGCACACTCGGCGTATCGCTTATTTTCCATTCAAGTGCTAAGTTAACTTCCAGCCAGTGCAATAGCTCATCAACATTTACAGGCTTAACAATAAAATCCTTGCCCTCAACACCCGCAGCATTGTCTAAGTTTTTATCAAAAGCATTGGCTGAAATAATCGCCATCGGCACATCAGACTTGTGTAATTTGCGAATGATATAGGCGGCTTCCCAACCATCCATAATTGGCATGGCTAAATCCATTAAAATAGCATCAGGTGCAAACCCTTGATAAACATCCAAACACTCTTGCCCTGTTGCTGCCTCTGCCACTTCAAAGCCTAAAGGGCTTAAAATATTCTTAATGAGTTCACGGTCGACTTGTTCATTATCAACAACCAGTACTTTTTTTCTTTGTCCTATGTAACCTTCACGATGAATATGGATCGGCTGCTGATCATCACAATCGTGACTAATTTCTGATAAAAACAAGCGAATGACAAAAGTTGTCCCCTGCCCATCAACGCTATGAAAATTCAGCTCGCCACCCATTAGTTCAGTGAGTAATTTACTGATCGTTAGCCCTAAGCCTGTGCCGCCGATATTGATTTGGTTTGCTGCACTGCCTCGTGTAAAAGGTTCAAAGATCTTTTCGCGCTCTTTTTGACTAATACCAGGCCCAGTATCGGTAATTTTGACTTCAGCTATATCTCTTGCATAGTGAATTGAAAATGTAATTCTGCCTTGCTTGGTAAACTTAACGGCATTACCTAAAATATTCACTAAAATCTGAGTTAAGCGTTTTTGGTCAGCACGCACCCACTTTGGCAACTCATGATCGATATCCTCTTTAAACACCAAGCCTTTATTTTCAGCCTGCAACTTAAACATATTAACGATCTGCTCGACAAAAGCATCAAAGCGCAATGGCTTGATATCAAAAGTAAGCTTTCCACTCTCGATACGTGCAATGTCTAGGGTACCTTCAATCAACGATAACAAATGCTCGCCACTTCGTCGCACCACTTTAATCGCGGGTTTACGCTTTGCTGGAATGGTGTCATCATCATCTAATAATTGCGCATAGCCCAATATGCTATTCAGCGGTGTACGCAACTCATGACTAATTCCACTGATATAACGACTTTTTGCTTGATTGGCATGCTCAGCATGGTATCGCGCTTGCTGTAAGGCAGCATCGGTTTTTTTATGTGATTCGATCTCTTGCAATAACAAACCCGTTTGACGATTTGACTCTTCTTGCGCAACACGTCGACTCTGTCCTGTCAAGACGAGCCACCATGCTAAAATGCCACTAGCAAACACTAAAGCCAAAAATACTTTTAAGTAACCAGACTGTAATTGCGGCAATATCTCTGGGGCAAAATTAGAGATGAGTAGACTTTCTTGGTAATAAATCATGCCTAAAATGGCTGCAAAAAACGACAAAGCAACCGCCATTAATAGTAAATAATGCGCTAAGCCACCTTTTAAATGCGGCCAAACAAATGAAGGAAAAATTCGGCGATTTAAACTCAACCATTGGCTTGATAGAGTTGCATGTGGTTTACAGGCATCGTTACAGCGTGCATCTAAACAACAACAAAGCGAACAAATAAACCCTTGGTAAGCTGGGCAATGTGCCATGTCATCCGTTTCATATTCACGCTCACAAACAACGCAACGGCGCGCTGATTGCGTTGCTGGTAATTGATAGTGTGGGCGTGCCAGATAATATTTACCTTTGGTTAGCCAAGCAATCAATGGCGCTACTACAAAAGCCGTGACTAAAGCGATAAAAGAAGAGAACGCTTGTGCCACAGCACCAAAAGTACCGATATAGGCAGTCACAGACAATGCAGAAGCGATAAACATAGCACCAACACCAACTGGGTTAATGTCATAGAGATAGGCGCGTTTAAACTCCAAGCCTTTTGGGCTCAAACCCAGTGGTTTATTAATGACCAAATCAGCGACAACTGCTGCAATCCATGCAATGGCGATATTAGAATACAAGCCTAAGACTTCTTCTAATGCCTGAAACACATCCATTTCCATCAACAAAATGGCGATCAAGGCATTAAAAAACAACCAGACAACACGACCAGGGTGGCTATGTGTGAGACGTGCAAAAAAGTTAGACCATGCTAATGAGCCGGCGTAGGCATTAGTCATGTTAATCTTCACTTGTGACACGACCACAAATAAGGTGGTGACAGCCAATACCACATGTGGCGCGCTAAACACATAGCCAAAACCCACTAGATACATCTGCATCGGATTAGTGGCATTCACAAATGACATGTCATTTTGAATCACCAAATAAGCCAGCATCACACCAGCCAACATTTTTGCCATGCCAATCAAGACCCAACCTGGGCCCGCAAGCAACACACCTAGATTCCAGCGCCAACGATTCTGGGCTGTTTTTTCTGGCATAAACCGTAAAATATCGACTTGCTCACCAATCTGTGGAATCAAAGCAACACCAATAGCAGTTGCAGCACCAAACAATAGCCAATCAAACTGGCGGCTTTCGCCAAACTCCCCAGCAAAAAATAGCATTCTAGATAAAATATCTGGGTCTTGATAAAAAATGGCAATAAAAGGAAGCGCCATTAAGACAATCCAAATAGGCTGGGTAAACATCTGAATACGGTTGATGAGGGTTACCCCATGAATCACCATGGGGATAACGACCAATGCACTGACGAGATAACCGATATACAGCGGTAAGCCAAAGGATAGCTCTAAAGCATAGGCCATGATCGCGGCTTCGAGTGCGAACAGGATAAAGGTAAAAGAAGCGTAGATAAACGAAGAAATGGTAGAGCCAATATAGCCAAAACCTGCACCACGGGTGAGCAAGTCCATGTCTAAACCATACTTGGCAGCATAAAAACTAATCGGCAATGCAGTGAGAAAGATAATCAGGCCAACCGCGATAATCGCCCACATAGCATTGACCACACCATAGTTGACCGCCATGGTGCCACCAATAGCCTCTAAAACTAAAAACGAAATCGCACTCAGTGCCGTGTTAGAGACGCGAAAAATCGACCACTTGCGAAAAGAGCGTGGTGTAAAGCGTAGTGCGTAATCTTCTATAGATTCATTGGCGACCCAGGTATTGTAATCTCGCCTAATTTTGACGATACGTTGGCTGGGTTCTGCTTTTTCATCGAAAGATTGCGCGCTATTTGGAAAGTTGATGCGTTGAGAGGTCAATTGCCACTCCAGTAAACTTACATGCGCGAAATGGCAGAGGAATATTCTATAGTTAGGTTAAAGCAAGTTGTATACCCTAGTTAATTCGCTATTTACCATCTACTAAACTTTACTGTGCGGGACTTGATAATGCTCTACGTCAAATTGCGTATAGCCAAACGATTAATTTCGACGTATGTTTTAAAAGTTTACTTGCACCCTTACCTAATTAAGCAATAAAAATCCTCCTAGGCCTACCATTAAGGTGGCTAAGCCGCTTAAAACACCCTGCTTTCCGCTAAAATAGTGCGCTAAATAATGGTTGCAAAACAGTATCATGCTGACTGATAACAACAGCGCAGCAATAGGCCATAGTGACATTACTAAGCTTTGCTGCACAAACATGGTGCCATGTGCTAACCCATGCGTCACGGCAGCCATGCCGATGAATGCATATTTAATGCGCTTGCTGACTGATAACTTAAATAGACTAAGCCCTAGCGCAACCAATGTCACAGCGATGCTGGTTTCGACCATTGGTACATAAAAGCCTTGTTGACCCAGTATCACACCACCACCAAACAACACTAAAAAGTAGCTCGGCAAGCCCCAAGCAAAACCACCGCGTGCATGGCTAGCCGCCATAAAGCCCACGGCAATCATGACTAATAAATGATCTAAACCCGTGAACGGGTGCACCATAGCCGCCAAAATAGCGCTATCGCTATGCCCCGCATGTGCCATTACTTGCCCTGTAAACCCTAATAACGACAAACCGATTAATAATTGTTTCATGCTTGTTTCCTTTGCTATTCGTTTAAAGCATTAAGCCTTGTTTTTCGATAAACGCAATCACCTCAGCTAGGCCTTGCTCAGTTTTTAAATTACTAAAAATAAAAGGCCGCTCTTTGCGCATTTTTTGGGCATCATGATCCATCACTTCTAAGGAGGCACCCACTAGCGGGGCTAAATCAATTTTATTAATCACTAATAAATCTGATTTGGTAATCCCTGGCCCACCTTTGCGTGGGATTTTTTCCCCAGCAGAAACATCAATCACATAGATCGTTAGGTCTGATAGTTCAGGGCTAAATGTTGCAGCTAAGTTATCGCCACCACTTTCAATAAACACAATGTCTAAGCCTTCAAAGCGCTTGTTCAACTGTGCAACCGCTTCTAGATTCATCGAGGCATCTTCACGTATTGCCGTATGTGGGCAGCCACCTGTTTCAACACCGATAATCCGCTCTGGCGCTAATGCCTCATTACGGGTTAAAAATTGCGCATCTTCTTTGGTGTAAATATCATTGGTAACCACTGCAACGTTATATGTATCGCGCAAGGCTTGGCACAAAGCCAAAGTCAGCGCTGTCTTACCAGAGCCAACTGGCCCACCAATGCCAACGCGCAAGGCTTCTTTAGCAGCTTGGCTTTGGGGTTGTTTTTGCGTTTGCGCAGACATAAATTTCCTTTATTAATGGTTTAAGAACGAAACAAACGGCTATATTGAGTTTCATGCAAACTCCCTGCAACACTGAGCAAGGGGGTGAAATTACTGATTTCATCATCAGAAAGAATCTCAGATCGAGTGACGGCATCAGCCAGCTGCGCACCAACTTCTAGCAAGATTTTTTGCCCTGCCACTTGGCCTAATGGCACTGCTTTCATTGCGGCACTGACTTGATTTTCTACCCAAGCCCAGAGATATCCCTCCAACATGTCACGCTTGGCGATAGCCCACTGCTGAGAAATGCCAGCATAAACAGTCGGAAAGCTGACCGGTTCTAGGCTATTGAGCATGGCTAAAAAGTCTTCATCGATCTCGGGTAAATCATTTAGCAATCGCGTTAATGAATAACCCATCTGCTTGGTTTCGGCTAGGCTCTCACTGGTATCGCGTCCTGCTAAATAAAACTGATTCCACTCTGTTACTGCATCGCTGTCATGCTCAGACCATGCTTGGTATAAGCGGACTAAAATGGGCAAATCAAAGCTCGCTTGATTGAGTGTTAATACAGCCGTGATCCATTTTTTTGCTGAGGCCGCGTCATGCACTTCACCTGATTCAATCGCCCACTCCAAGCCTTGCGAATAACTATAAGCACCCACGGGCAACATGGGGCTGGTTAACTGCAGCAAACGACTCAACGAAACTGTTGTTTGCGAATTGTCTGTTGTATTAGCCATGTTTTCGGCCTGTGTTACTGGGTTTTAGGCTCGAATGTCCATGTTGCCGATGTGCATCATAAGCACCTGCTTCTGGTTCAAACGCGGCCTCTTTTTCAAACACGCTCACACCCAAACCAAGCAACATGTCTTTGAGCACATTGTCTTGCTCCAAACGCAACCAGCCATCCCCCACTTGCAATGGCACGTGGCGGTTGCCTAAATGATAGGCTGCACAGGTTAAATCACGTGGGGTTTGCGCCATCACATCCATCACTTTTTCAAGCGCAGCGACGACTTGCACGATTGTGCCATCTTCAGCTTCTAATAAATCACCATCGCGTAGTACTTGACCTCGGGTTAAAAAAAGCCCCGCTTCTTGGCCAGATTGCAAGGTCACACGTAGTCGGCTTTTTTGTCGCAATTCAAATGGCAGTGCTAATTGGTCATCAATTTGTTTTGCAACTGCACATCTTTTGGAGATAAATATCATTTAAATCACTGTTCCGTTTATTTAAACTACTAAAATAAAAAGTAACGCTGTGCCATCGGTAATACATCAGCTGGCTCACAAATCAACGGCATGCCATCGGCCAATACTTCATAGGTTTCTGGATCAACTTCTATCTCAGGCATCCAATCGTTGTGAATCATGTCTTTTTTCTCAACATCGCGCGTCCCACTCACCGCCACTAATGGCTTTTTCAAGCCTAATGCCGCAACCGCTGGATCTTTTAATGCCGCTTGTGAAACAAAGGTAATCGCAGTGGTTAATGCACCGCCAAAGGCACCAAACATCGGCCGATAGTGCACGGGTTGTGGTGTCGGTATAGACGCATTCGGGTCACCCATTACTGCTGCAGCAATCATGCCACCTTTGATAATCGTCGCTGGTTTTACTCCAAAAAAGGCCGTATCCCACAGCACCAAATCGGCTAATTTACCGACTTCAATTGAGCCAACAGACTCTGCTAGGCCTTGTGTCAATGCAGGGTTGATCGTGTATTTAGCGATATAGCGTTTTACGCGGAAGTTATCGTTTTCTTCACTGTCTTCGTCCAACGGGCCACGCTGTACTTTCATCTTGTGCGCAGTTTGCCATGTGCGAATAATCACTTCGCCAACGCGCCCCATGGCTTGTGAATCGGATGACATCATGGAGAACGCACCTAAGTCGTGCAAAATGTCTTCGGCAGCAATGGTCTCGCGGCGAATGCGGCTCTCTGCAAAAGCAATGTCTTCCGCAATAGCGGGATCTAAATGGTGGCACACCATGAGCATGTCTAAATGCTCATCAATGGTATTAACCGTATAAGGTCTGGTTGGGTTGGTTGAAGAAGGCAGCACATTGGCCTGACCTGCGGCTTTAATAATGTCTGGTGCATGTCCGCCACCAGCCCCTTCGGTATGGAAGGTATGAATCGTGCGGTCTTTAAACGCATCTAGCGTGGTTTCTACAAAGCCAGATTCGTTCAAGGTATCCGTATGAATCGCGACTTGCACATCCATTTCTTCAGCAACACTGAGGCAATTATCAATGGCAGCTGGCGTTGTACCCCAGTCTTCATGCAGCTTCAAACCTACTGCACCCGCTTCCACTTGCTCACGCAAAGCTTCTGGCATACTGGCATTGCCTTTACCAAAAAAGCCAAGGTTCATCGGAAAAGCATCTGCAGACTGCAGCATGCGGTGGATATGCCACGGACCTGGCGTACAAGTCGTCGCAAATGTGCCTGTTGAAGGACCAGTACCGCCGCCTAGCATGGTGGTTACGCCAGACATCAAGGCTTCTTCAATCTGTTGAGGGCAAATAAAATGGATGTGTGAATCAATGCCGCCAGCGGTGATGATCTTGCCTTCACCAGCAATAATTTCTGTACCCGGGCCGATTGCTATCGTCACACCAGGCTGAATGTCTGGATTGCCCGCTTTACCGATGGCTAAAATATAGCCATCCTTAATCCCGATATCGGCTTTAACAATGCCCCAATAGTCAATAATCAAGGCATTGGTAATCACGGTATCAGCGACTTGATCACTAGTCCCTTGACCTTGCCCCATACCATCGCGAATGACTTTACCACCACCAAATTTCACCTCTTCACCGTAAATGGTGAAATCTTTTTCTACTTCAATCCATAAATCCGTATCAGCCAAACGCACTTTATCACCAACGGTTGGGCCAAACATTTCGGCATAGGCTTGTTTATCAATCTTGACGCTCACGGCACTCGCTCCTTATAAATCACCCATGATTTTGGCTGCAAAGCCGTAGATTTTTCGGTTGCCCACCACTGCGACCAAGCTCACAGTACGCGTTTGACCAGGCTCAAAACGCACGGCAGTCCCTGAGGCAATATTCAGACGGTAGCCATAAGTTTTTTTACGATCAAACTGCAGCGCATTATTCACCTCATAAAAGTGATAGTGAGAGCCTATTTGTATGGGTCGGTCACCTTTATTCGCCACTGCCATCGTGATGGTTTCACGCCCTTCATTGAGCGTAATATCACCAGCAGCAATCTTCATTTCACCTGGAATCATTTTTAGCTTCCTCAATCAATTCATTATGGGATTGGGTGATGCACTGTGACTAATTTAGTGCCGTCAGGGAAAGTCGCTTCGACTTGGATTTCTGGCACCATTTCGGCGATGCCTTCCATCACATCATCTCGCGTTAAGATCGTTGCGCCTTCGCTCATCAGTTCAGCCACCGTTTTACCTTCCCGGGCACCTTCCATAATTGCGCATGAAATCAAGGCAATGGATTCTGGGTAATTTAGCTTTAACCCCTTGGCCTTTCGCCTTTCGGCCAGTAAGCCAGCGGTAAAGAGTAATAACTTATCTTTTTCTCTGGGTGTGAGTTCCATCAGCGTTCCATTATTCGTTCATCATTGTGACAAGCATTAAGTATTCCAAATGCGCGGCCGCACTGCTGTTTTATTGAGATACCAAGGCCTTAAAATTATCCATAACGCTTCAAAATAGGCTTTTGCTGATTCCGAGCTTTCGCCAATATATCTTGCGATGACAACCTCAGGTAATGCACTGATACCAACGACAGCTTGCGGATCAGCACTGCTGGGATTAATTTCGCGACAAGCCTCTAAGACTGCGTCAGGTAAATGGCTGGCAACTACAATAAAATTACCAAAAACCGGTTGATCGCCTAAGCCTACTATTGATGCTTTGACTAAATCATAGGCCGACAGATTCGCCTGCTCGATCCAACAAAGTTGACCATTTCGGCGCACTTTAAACTGCTGTTTTAATGCGCCTGTTTGCCAGTTTTCTTGCTGTGCTTGTCGGCCCAAACACACAATATCCCAACCGACAAAAGTGGCATTGTCTGCCAAATCTATTTCTGCAATCCAGTGCACATCGGCACCATCAAACAAGATGTTCTCTTGCGGTAGCCATTCAAAGCAAGAACCCTCAGCAACGTTAAATCGCAAAGTTTGTTTGGCTTGTTTTGCATTGGCCTTATACCACTTGCCAGCGCCCGGGGTCGTTAACAAGGCATTGGCATTGCTGGCGACATCTACAGTTAATTGCAGCTGATCTCCACCTGCCACACCACCTGGTGGGTGCACTACGATGCCGTGGCAAACGCTAGCGCCCTCTGGGTGCAAGGTTTTTTGGATCACAAACGGACCAACATGTTTGCGATATGCCAAAAAACTACGGCATGCACGGTTTTCAAAGTTGAGCTGTAAACTACCTAACCAGCTGCTTTTATTGGCTACCACAGTGTGGTCTCCATCGCTATGGTCTAAACCTTGTTGCTGCAAATGTCGATCATCATCCATGTTGATGGATCACTAAACGGACAAATAACCTTTGATTTTTTCAGCATCGACATCTGCGCGTAAGTCTTCATGGATAAAGTTACCTTTATCAATCACAATAATCCTGTCGGCAATATCCATGGTAAAACTCAGCACCTGCTCTGAGACGATAATGGTAATTTCGCGTCTCTTTTGAATCTCATTTAGAATTTTTGCGATGTCTTTAATAATCGATGGCTGAATACCCTCTGTAGGCTCATCAAGCAATAAGACTTTAGGGTTGGTCACCAATGCACGCGCAATGGCCAATTGTTGTTGCTGACCACCAGACAAGTTACCGCCCTTACGGTGTTTCATTTCCAGTAAGACTGGAAATAAGTCATAAATATCACTAGAGACTTCATCAACGCCTTTTGGCAAGCCGGTTTTAATATTCTCTTCCACCGTCATACTTGGAAAAATCATACGGCCTTGTGGCACATAAGCGATGCCTTTTGCCACGCGCTGGTAAGCTTCATCACCTTGCACATCTTCACCATCAATGGTTGCCTTAGTTGAGGTGCTAGGTAATATGCCCATTAGGGATTTAAACAATGTGGTTTTACCCATCCCATTCCTACCCATAATGGCGAGTGTTTCGTTTTTTTTCGTTGAAAAGTTCAGCCCGTGAATCACCTGACTCTGACCATAACTAACTTCAAGGTTTTCTATTTCAATCATATTTAAAGCTCCTTAAATTTTCTGGTCATGGCTAGTGGCCTAAGTAAACTTCGATCACTTTTTCATTGGCCTGCACTTTGTCCATGCTGCCTTCTGCTAAGATCTTGCCTTGGTGCAACACCGTTACCTTATGGGCAATTTTTTCAACAAAATCCATGTCATGCTCAATCACCAATACTGATCGATTATCTGAAATTTTTCTTAATAACTCAGCCGTTTGGTCACGCTCTTTCGCACTCATGCCCGCGACTGGCTCGTCTAACATTAATAGCTCTGGGTTTTGCATGAGTAACATGCCGATTTCTAGCCACTGTTTTTGACCGTGACTCAACAAAGCGGCTTCCATGTCTAAAAATTCCGTCAGCATAATCTCTTCAGCAATTTTCTTGACTTGTGCATCGACTTCTTCTGAGCGTTTAAAGAATAACGCTTTAGAAACATTGCGCCCTTTTGGATAAGAAATTTCTAAATTTTGATCGACCGATAAGTTTTCATATATAGAAGGTGTTTGGAATTTACGACCTACACCAGCACGGACGATTTCGTGCTCTGGCATATTGGTTAATTCTTTATTTTTAAACTTGATCGACCCTTCTGTGGCTTTGGTTTTGCCACAAATCAAATCTAATACTGTGGTTTTACCTGCGCCGTTTGGCCCAATCACCACACGCAATTCGTTTTTATCGATATACATGTTGAGGCTATCAACCGCTTTAAAGCCATCAAACGAAACGGTTAAGTCTTCAACTGCTAAT
>CAZCBF010000047.1:0-13173 GCA_964496895.1 uncultured Methylophilaceae bacterium
TAAGTCCAAGCTTGTAAGTGATGTTTCAACATGGCTTGCTTGAGTCTGAGCAGGTGTACCTCTGGGGTTTCTTTGCCACAACAAACACCTTTGCAGCGTTTCATTTGCGCAGAAACACATACGCCATTTCCTGACTCCATGCCTACCTTGATTGGGCATAATCGATACATGTTAACGATTTTTCTCAACATTTCCTTGGCATGTTTCTTGGTGCCAAATAAGCCATAATATGCTTCAAATTGATCAGGCTGAAAAGTATGGTGGGTGATGAGCTCGCATAACTGCTTAGCGTTTGGGTCATCTGATATTTTCCAGCTGTAGTAATCATCCACTTGACGCAATTGACGGTTATGTAGCGGCTTTTTTTCTTTGACTAGGCTTGCCTCAAGCAACAAAGCACTAAACTCACCTGCAGTGTCAATCCACTCAATGTGCCTAACCGACTGAGATAACTTAGTGGCTTTTGCTGACTGTTGGTCAGCACTAAAATGTGAGAGCACGCGCTTTTTAATGTTTTTACTTTTGCCGATATAGAGTGGCAAATCATTTTCACCGTAAAACAAGTAAACACCTGGTGTCTCTGGCATGTCTTCTAAATAGTGCGCATTCAGGTGCGGCGGTAAACTAGGACCACGCAATAGCTGCTGCGCGGTGGCTTTGACATAACCAGCCCCCAAATCGGCTTCTGCAATATTTAAAAAGGCAAGTAAGGTATCAACATCGCCCATCGCACGGTGACGCGCAACGGTCTCGATATTGTAACGCTTCATTATCGCATCCAATCCATGACTATAATGCTGAGGATATAAGAGCCGTGATAATTTGACCGTACACAACACTTTCAACTTAAGTGTTTGTTCAATGCGTTTGAACTCTGCTTTTAGAAAACCATAATCAAAACGCACATTGTGCGCAGCCAACACGCTACCCTCTAAAAAATGCAGCAATTGTTCGGCAACTTCAGCAAACAAAGGCGCATCAGCAACCATCTGATCATTAATGCCCGTTAAGTTTTGAATAAATGGCGAGATAGGCTGTTCTGGGTTGACCAAAGTCTCCCAACGGGCAGTTTCGACGCCATCATCAAACCGTACTAGCGCGATCTCAGTGATACGGTCTTTTAAAGGTGTGGCACCAGTGGTTTCTAAGTCGAGAAAAGTGATCGATGGTAACAAGCAGCGTCCTAAACGAAATAGGCATTGATTAACTTGATAAATGCCCCTAACTTGGGTGGGCTCGCTTCGAGATCAACGCGCACATCATAGCGCCTCAATGCATCACTACAGACGGGGCCGATGGAGGCGATAACGGTTTGGTTCAACAACTCCGCTAACTGCCCTTTATAGTCACTACTTTGTGCAACTGTGAAAAAATTATCCACTTGAGACGCACTCGTAAAGCAAACCATATCAACCGTCTGATCTGATAGTAATTGCATCAACTGTAGTAGTGGCGCAATGTCTTCTGGCAATTGCCAGCGATACGTCGTCACTTCCGAAAGCAGTGCCCCGCTTGCCGTTAGTGTTTCTTGCAAAGAAAGGTTAGTGTCGCCATAGCGTTGGACGACCACCTGCTTGCCTTTTAGCGCAACATCATCGAGTAGCGCAATTATTTCTTTGGTGGTGAAAGGGTCGTCGGCTGCTAGATCTATGCGAACTTTGCGCGACTTGAGCACTGAGCCAGGCTTGGGACTTCGCGAGACGACCAATGCTTTTTGCAAAATGGCCATGAAATCATTCGTTAATGCGAGTTGATCAAGCGTGTTAAATAAGGCTTTGGTGCCTACACCCGTCTGAAAGATAAAAATGTCAGGCTGCTTTTGGCGCCACTGTACGACCAAGTTACAGACTGCCTCCAAATCAATATCGGGCACCTCTGATAACGCGGGCGCACGATACGGAATACCGCCATGTTTGGTCACCAGACCAGCAAACTGCTTACCTGAGCGATTCTCCAAGATTGCAATATGCTTGCCTTGCATCCTGCTGCTACCTTTTACACCAACTCACGCGCACGTAACTCAGCCTTAATATAAGCATAGTAAATCGGCGCGGCAATCACACCTGCAATACCAAAAATTGACTCCATAATGATCATAATGATCAAAATCTCCCAAGCAAAAGCGCGAATTTGCCCACCGACAATGCGTGCATTGAGGAAGTACTCCAACTTGTGAATGACCACTAAAAATATTAGAGAGCCTACCGCAACACCGAAAGAGTGACTCAAACTCACAATGGTAATAATGCTGTTGGAAATTAAGTTACCCAACACAGGAATCAACCCGGCAACAAAGGTAATCGCAATCAAGGTTTTGGTCAAAGGCAATTGAATATCCATCATCGGCAGTACTACTGCAAGATAAATACCAGTAAACATGGCATTAACAGCAGCAATGCGCAACTGCGCAAAAACAACGCGCTTAAATGAATCACTTAATATTGAGGCACGGCTCATTAAGGCATGTGCAAAAGGCTTGAGGTAGTTAATGTTGACAACCTCTCTGACGGCGACCATGCCACCAATCACCATCCCCATTAGCACATGCACCGTACCTCGAATGGCACCAGTGCCCACACTTTGCAAGGAGGTGGCATGCTCCCTCAACCAAGCGGACAAGCGCTCTTTTAATGTAACGGCATCATCAGGCAAGTGATCAAACACCCAAGAAGGTAGAATGTTTTTTGAATCCTCAACAATCTGCGCAAGCTGCCCAAGTAAGACGGTGATGCTACCAGCCTCTGACCTGAAAAAAGTCATCACCCCCACCCCAGCCAATACCAAAAGGCTGACGATCGTGACCGCGAGCAAGCCAGCTGCCCAAAATTTAGTGTGCTTACCAGGAATAAAATTGGGGAATAGTTTAGTGATTCGCGGGGTAATTAAATGTACCAGCTCATAGACCAACAAACCACCTAACAATGCAGGCAGTAAATCAAAAAGCAGAATAAATAACAGTACGATTGCTGCAATGATCCAGCTAGCAATATCATAAATACTGGCTGCGGGAATATGCTCTCGCTTGTGAATGGATTGGGTATTTCTATTCATGGATTAATACGGCATAAAGCTCTCTATAAATGATTGGGTTTCAGTCGCTGGCAACTTGATCAAGAGTTGAATTTTCGCCTCAAACTGCTTATCCAAAATAGTGCCATTGATTTGATTTAACGCATGTGTGACTGTGTCCATTTGATTATAATCGATCACCAGCTTAATAGTATCCATTTCTACATAATCGATGATCTTGCAGGCATCCAAGGCCATTTTAGCAGTGCCGCCATAAGCACGCGCAAGGCCGCCAGTCCCTAAGTTAACCCCACCATAATAACGTATCACACCAATACAAACATTCATGAGATCTCGCCCTTCAATATGCTTGTAGATCGGCATGCCTGCAGTACCAGACGGTTCACCTGCATCTGAGAAGCGATGCACAATGCCTTCATTGGTCTTAATTCTAAAAGCATAAGCCAGATGATGCGCCCCTTGATGCTCACCAATCAAACCACGCAGTGCAGTTGCAACATCGTGTTCACTTTCGCAAGCTGATGCAAGCGCTATAAACTGCGATTTATTAATGGTTTGCTCAGCGGTACCAGCCTTGGTAATAATTAACAATAGTGGCTTTCCAAATCAAATTAACTTAAGCCCGCAATCATACCATCGCTATCCACATAAATCTGCTCACTGGCAGGATTTAATGGCAAACCTGGCATTGTCATCATGGCGCCACAAATCACCACAATAAACCCTGCCCCATTACTCAGCTTGACATCGCGCACTTGTAAAGTATGTCCTGTTGGGGCACCGAGTACTTTTGCATCTGCACTGAAAGAATATTGTGTTTTTGCGATACAGACAGGATATTGATGTAGCGGCGCTTCCTCTGGGTAGGCATTGAGTACTGCCAGCTTTGCTTTAGCATCAGCGCTATATTCAACACCTTTAGCACCATATAATTTACTCGCGATGGCTAATATTTTATCTTCAACTGTATCTGTTAATTGATAAGGCCTTTTGAGTGTTGTCTCAGTTTCACACAACTCAAGCACGGTGCGCGCAAGCGTCTGCGCCCCTTGTGCGCCATTGGCCCAATGACTACATTGACAAACCTTTACATCCATTTGCGCAATGGCTTCTTCAAGCAGCGACAACTCTTCCGCTGTATCGGCGCTAAATTGATTAATCGCAACGACTACTGACAAGCCGTAAACTTCATGTAGATTATTCACATGTCGATTTAAGTTACTGATTCCTTTACTTAATGCCTCTAAGTTTTCTTGATTCAGTTCTGATGCCGCTATACCACCATGGTATTTAAGCGCACGCACTGTCGCCACGATAACAACGGCATCTGGCTTAAGGCCTGATTGCTGACATTTAATGTCGATAAATTTTTCCGCACCCAAGTCAGCGCCAAACCCCGCTTCTGTGACAACGTAATCTGCTAGCTTTAGTGCGGTTTTAGTCGCCACAACCGAGTTGCAACCATGGGCAATATTCGCAAAAGGGCCACCATGCACGATTGCAGGTGAACGCGATAACGTTTGTACAAGATTGGGCTGAAAAGCATCTTTAAGCAATGCGGTCATCGCACCCTCAGCATTGAGGTCACTCGCATAGATAGGTTTACCAGAGAGATTAACAGCCACCTGCATGCGTCCTAATCGAGCACTTAAATCCCCTAACGACTCAGCCAAACAAAAAATTGCCATGACCTCACTCGCAACAGAAATATCAAACCCAGTCTCTCGCTGCGTTTCTTGCTTAGTTTTATCGCGGGTATTTAGCGTCACATCTCGCAAGGCGCGATCATTCATATCGAGACAACGTTGCCAGCTGATCTTTGTCACATCGATTTGCAAGGCATTGCCGTGATAAATATGGTTATCAATCAGCGCGGCCAAAAGGTTATTTGCACTGGTGATCGCATGAAAATCACCAGTAAAATGCAAATTGATGGCCTCCATTGGTACCACTTGCGCATAGCCACCACCAGCTGCACCGCCCTTGATACCAAACACAGGCCCCAAGGATGGTTCACGAATACAAACCATCGCCTGCTCTGGTTGATCCTGCAAGACTAAATTAAGCGCATCTGTCAGACCAATGGTTGTGGTCGTCTTGCCTTCGCCAGCAGGTGTAGGACTCATGGCAGTCACCAGAATCAGCTTGCCATCAGGCTTATCTTTACACGCTTGTTGTAGTGACGGGCTGATTTTTGCAATCGATTGCCCATATTGAATCAGTTCATCGGATTGAACTGCTGACTCAGGCTTATCACAGAGCTTGGCATAGATTGATGTAATCGGTACCAATTGTGCGGATTGTGCAATTTCAATATCAGATTTCATCTATCTATTTGTTCCTTAATACTTATACCTGTAACAGCTGCTAACGTCTTCCACCCAATATAGACCCTAAAATACCTCTAACAATCTGCCTACCTAATCGGGAGCCAATGGCACGTGCAGCACTTTTAGCAGCAGCTTCTACAACACTATCATTACGTTTGCTTTTTCTTTTTTTAGAAGAAGTGCCAAAAAGGTCTCCAAAAATACCACTATCGTCTTCTTCTTGCGCTTTGGCAATTTCATCCGCTTCTTTTTCATCTGCTGCATGCTTGTCCGTGCGTGATTTAAGCGTTTCATAGGCTGATTCCCGATCAACTGCTTTTTCATAAATACCCGCTACCAATGATGTTCGCAACACTCGATCCCGCTCCTTCTCGGTAATCGCGCCAAGACGGCTTTCGGGTGGGCATACAAAAGTCCGCTCTACTGGCGTAGGTATCCCCCTTTCATCTAAAAAAGAGACTAGCGCTTCGCCAACACCCAATTCAGTAATCGCCGTTTCCACATCAACACTTTCATTGCTTCTAAAGGTTTCAGCTGCTGCCGATACCGCTTTTTGATCACGCGGGGTAAATGCACGCAAAGCATGTTGCACACGATTGCCTAGCTGGCCTAGTACGGTATCTGGAATATCCAATGGGTTTTGACTGACGAAATAAACGCCTACGGCTTTTGAACGGATCAATCTGACGACCTGCTCGATTTTTTGCAGCAATGCTTTGGGCGCATCATTAAATAAAAGGTGGGCTTCATCAAAGAAAAATACCAGTTTTGGCTGCTCTAAATCACCCTCTTCTGGTAATTGTTCAAACAACTCAGATAACAACCAAAGCAAAAAAGTCGCGTAGATACGCGGCGAATTAAACAAACGTTCACTAGCCAAAATATTAATGATGCCCCGACCTTTATCCGTTTGCATAAAATCATCGAGGTTGATGGCAGGCTCTCCAAATAGCGCTTCTCCACCTTGCGTTTCCAACGAGAGTAAAGCGCGCTGAATGGCCCCAACGCTGGCTGGAGAGATATTGCCATATTCAACTTTGTAAGCCGCACTATTTTCAGCTGCGTGCTGTAGCATCGCACGCAAATCTTTGAGGTCGAGCAATAGCATGCCTTCATCATCTGCAATTTTAAAAACCGCATTAATCACACCAGTTTGTACGGCGTTCAGATCCAAAAGGCGTGCCAGCAACAATGGACCCATTTCTGCAATAGTCGTGCGAACAGGATGTCCTTTTTCACCAAAAACATCCCAAAACATCACTGGGCTATCTTGGTAGCTGAATCCATCAAGCCCCAGCATTTCCACACGTTCAGCCACCTTTTTATTGTCGCCACCTGCTTGACTCATACCAGCCAAGTCCCCTTTAACATCGGCCATAAAAACCGGCACGCCGATTTTAGAGAAGTGCTCAGCCAAGGTTTGCAGCGTGACAGTCTTACCTGTACCCGTGGCACCCGCAATCAAACCATGTCGGTTGGCCATTTTAGGCAGTAGCACACTGCTTTTATCATCATTCTTAGCGATTAATAAGGGAGCTGTCATCGTATTCCTTAATTTTTCTTTGAAAATATTTTCCTGATAATTATGGTCATCATAGCGCATTATTAAGCGAGTGACACAAGCAGATTAAATAAACCCATGCAAACAATTTATTCATATTGTTTAACGACTTAAGGCTGCGTTTCAATGATAAAATCATAAGTAACCGTGATTAATTAAAGGCGCCCTATGAAAACTCAATCTTTCACACTCTTGGTAATATTGCTTGCAATCAGTGGATTTGCTGCATTGAACTGGGAGTCGATTAACACAACAACTGAATTATCCGTTGGATTTGCAACCATCAATTTCCCGTTAGGCCTTATCTTGTTAGCGTGCATTGTTTTACTAACCGTACTCTTTTTAATCTTCATTATGAGTATGCAAGCCTCTACCATCATGATGAGCAGACGCCAAAACAAAGCCATGCTAGCGAAACAAAAATTGGCTGACGAAGCTGAAGCTTCTCGCTTTACTGATTTAAAACAGTACTTAGATTTGGAATTCAAAGGTCATGTGACACGTAATATTGATTTGAATAACAAAGTACTAAACAAACTCGAAGAAGTAGAGACATTACTAAAACAACCCTAAGCGCAGACCCAATCAGCGTGTTAAACCTAACGCGCTGATCTTCAGCCATTCGATAGGATTATAATGCCGCCAATCTCAAAATATTTAGGCCTTGAAACTTTCATCTCACCCTGGTTAGACCAGTTGATTTTAATTGCATTTGCAACATTAGCGCTTCACCTCATTGCCAAACTATTTTTCGCACAGGGAGAGAAACTAGCCAACAAAACGAGTAGCTTATGGGATGACGCTGTCATCAATGCAGTCAAAGCACCATTGGTCGCATTGATTTGGCTGCTAGGGATGGTATTTATTTTATTGCAGGTCGATGCACATTATGACTTTGGCTTAACGGCATCTTTACATATCGCAAAAAAAATCGCCGTGGTGATCTGTTTTGGCTGGTTTTTAACCCGTGCCATTCATCACTTTGCAGGCAACTTGAGCGTGATGCAAGCAGATGACAGATTGAATTTGGATGCGACAACACTAGATGCGCTGACAAAATTAGCCAGATTAGTCGTCATGGTCTTTGCAGTATTGATTATCGTGCAAACACTGGGGTTTAGCATTTCAGCATTATTGACCGCAGGTGGTATTGGCGGCATTGCTATTGGTTTTGCGGCTAAAGATCTACTGGCCAATTTCTTTGGTGGTTTGACGATTTATTTAGATCGGCCGTTTAGTGTTGGTGACTGGATTCGGTCACCCGATAAAGACATTGAAGGTACAGTGGAATATATTAGCTGGCGACATACGCGCATTCGCGCATTTAACAAAAACCCCATCTATGTTCCCAATGCATTATTCACTCAAATCGTGGTAGAAAATCCATCGAGAATGACGAATCGCCGCATCAAAACAACAATTGGCATCCGCTATGATGATATGCAAAAAATGCGTAAGGTCGTTGATGGCATTCGCACAATGTTAACCGAACATCCTGACATCGATCACAAGCAAACATTAATTGTCAACTTCAACAACTTTAGTGAATCATCAGTCGACATTATGATTTACACCTTCACAAAAACGGTTAACTGGGTGCAGTTTCACAAGGTTAAAGAAGATGTTTATCTAATGATTGCGGACATTGTGTCTGACAATGGCGCAGAAATGGCCTTTCCCACACAAACCTTACACCTCAACGGCGAACCTGACCTTAATATTGTTGCAGGTTAATTGTTACACAACAACAACACTAAAAATCACCCTTGCTGGCTCTATCCATAATATCCAGCAGGGTTTCTTCCAGCTTAATTGCAGCAACTTTTGCACGCTCAGTAGGGCTATCAACGCTCTGCAAATCAAATGTCGGCCTATCCAGACCCAGATAAAGCTTAAGGCTACCGTCATCTTGTTTCTTTTCATACACGGCGACACGGCATGGTGCAAACACGGAGAATTCAGGGTGATCAATCATAATGTCCGCCCCCATTCCCAGATTACAAAAAGCACGCACTTCCAAGACACCTTGCGGTGCTTGGTCTCGCACTTTCATATGGTCACCGATAGGAAAATTAGCAGGATTGACAAAGTTCATGCCTTCGCTAATGCTTTTTAAGCTATCGACAACATCTTGATAACTCACATCAGACTGCACAGGAATTTCATAGATGGCTTTGCTGTAGTCCACCTCTGGCAAACCTGCTGGCACATTAATGCTTAATGCTGATTCACTTACCTGCTTGGGTGAGCACATAGGCTGGCAAGCTGACAAAAACAAACTGACACTAAGTAAAGCGACTAACTGTGCTTGCCTATTCACTATCACTGGCTACTCCGAGGCTATTATAAAAGACTAGTTATCAGACATACTAAAGTTGCTTTTCACATCAGCCTCTTTTAAAGAAGGTGAAATGAGCTGCATAAAATCAACCATATAACGCTTCAAGAAAGCGTCTTTTCGGATGCCGAGATAAGTCGTGCTTGGTGGAAAGAGATGACTCACATCAATTTGAACCAATTGGTTATCACGTTTTTGGTCATAAGCCATATTCGCAATCAAACCAATACCCAAACCCAACTCTACATAAGTCTTAATGACATCTGTATCAATCGCATTGAGCACTACATTAGGCTCCATTCCCGCCTCTTGAAACGCTTTAGAAACGGCTGTACTGCCAGTAAAAGCAGAATCATAAGTAATCAAAGGGTATTTAGATAAAGTTTCAAGGGTTATTGATTCTTCTGTTAGTAAGGCATGGCCATGCGGCACGACTACACAACGGTTCCATTCATAGCATGGAAAGCACATCACATTATCAGTATCACTGATTTTTTCTGTGGCAATACCAATATCAGCTTCTCCAGTCAGTATCTGCTCTGTGACTTGTGAAGGGTCGCCTTGATGGATGTGTAAATTAACGTCAGGGTAACGCTCCATGAAAGTCTTAACCGCAACCGGCAATTTATACCGCGCCTGCGTATGTGTTGTCGCAATCGTAAACTCACCCGTCACACCTTGGGTATAATCCTCACCTACTCTAACGATTTTTTCAACGTCAAATAGGATTTTAGCTGCCATGGCAACAATTCTTTCGCCTGGTTGCGTCACAGCAACCAGTCGTTTACCGTTTCTTACAAAAACTTGAAGACCTAACTCTTGTTCTAATAATTGTATTTGCTTACTCACACCTGGCTGCGATGTGTGGAGTGATTCAGCAGCATTTGAAATATTCAATCCTTGCTTAACCACTTCATGCAAGTATCTTAGTTGATGCAGTTTCATTTTGCTTTTTCCTTAAATAACTAGGATTTATATATATAGAAAAACATATTCTTTATTATTGATATAAGCTGTTATAAAATAGCTTCATTAAGCATAGATTCTTATTCAACAATAGTCTAATAATAGCTAAGTATAATCAAGAAAAACTATCGTTATTGGTTATATGGAGGATGTAGGTCATCAATATAACCTCAATATCATTCTGGCTATGCCTTAGCGCTTTCATGTTGAGTACTAAAATTATATGCGCAAACAACTTTCGACCGTATCATCTAACCAACATAGTTATTAATTACCAGCCGCGCAACTCAATATAATATTACATTATAACTTACTTAGAGTAGTTTTAGTTACGTTTCCATTTGTAACTTCATTAGTAAGTCTGTGAAGCTTAGTTTTTTCATCGATGTTAAAGATACACCGAATGCTTACTTAATAGAAAACATAACAAGAATATTTAATTACGCTCGTGGAATACGGTTACATTATTACAGGTTTTGTCGTTGGCTTACTAGTGGGTCTTACAGGCGTTGGTGGTGGCTCATTAATGACGCCAATTTTGCTGATTGTTTTCAATGTCAAACCACTAGTGGCCATTGGTACTGATTTACTGTTTGCAGCAATCACTAAATCAACCGGTATATTAGCGCATCGAAAACTTGGCAATATCGACTGGACCATTGTTATACGACTTGCCATTGGCAGTATTCCAGCTGCATTGGCAACACTGTGGGCAATTTCGCAGTTTGATACCGACTCCGCTCAGACGGTGGCAACGATCAAACGTTGGTTAGGCTTTGCACTCATTATTACTTCGATGGCGGTGTTATTTAGAGATAGGTTATTCAATTTAGTGAATGGCAAGCAATGGTTCTCACCGATGATGACGCGTTTGATCACAACGTTATTGGGGGTATTACTCGGCGTGCTAGTGACGATTACAAGCGTAGGCGCTGGCGCCCTTGGTTTAACATGTCTTGTATTGCTGTACCCTAAACACAAAATAAGCACATTGGTCGGTACTGATATCGCGCATGCCGTACCCTTAACGCTAATTGCTGGCTTGGGACATGCAAGCATTGGCACTGTAGATTACAGCTTACTAGGCTATTTATTGATCGGCTCTATTCCCGGCATTTACCTCGGCAGTCACATGAGTACAAAAATGGCAGAACATTGGTTGAGGATAATATTGGCAGCAATATTAATTTTTGTGGGTTCCAAACTTGTTTTACATTAAAATATAGGGTTTGAAACTGAGCTTCAGGCAAAAAAAGACTGTGGTATAGACATTGATACTCTGTAAGTAACATTTTTTAAGCAAACTATTAAATTAATTTATGAAAAATAAAACTCTCTCTCATTTAGATTGGCTAGAGGCGGAAGCGATTCAAATCCTTCGTGAAGTCGCTGGTCAATGTAGCAACCCAGTATTGTTATTCTCTGGCGGTAAA
The DNA here is from genome assembly GCA_964496895.1 of uncultured Methylophilaceae bacterium. Lineage (GTDB taxonomy): Bacteria > Pseudomonadota > Gammaproteobacteria > Burkholderiales > Methylophilaceae > Methylotenera. Next base: position 11,659 of record CAZCBF010000047.1, read on the forward strand.
GATTCACTATGTATCGTCCGTTTAGCTGAAAAAGCATTTCGCCCTGGTCGCTTCCCTTTTCCACTCATGCACATCGACACAGGCCACAACTACCAAGAAGTATTGGAGTTTCGGGACCGCCGCGTCCAAGACATGGGCGAACGCTTAATTGTACGCTCGCTAGAAGACTCGATGGAACGCGGCACCATTAAGCTGAAGCACCCAGACGAGCCACGCAACAAACATCAATCAGTCACTTTGCTTGAAGCCATTGAAGAGCATGGTTTTGACTGCTGTATTGGTGGCGCACGCCGTGATGAAGAAAAAGCCCGTGCTAAAGAGCGCATCATGAGTTTCCGTGATGAGTTTGGCCAATGGGACCCGAAAAACCAACGCCCAGAGCTATGGAGCTTGTATAACGCACGTTCGCACAAAGGTGAGAACATTCGTGCCTTCCCTATCTCAAACTGGACTGAGATGGACGTATGGCAATATATCGAGCGTGAAAACCTAGAGCTACCAAGCATTTATTATGCGCATGACCGTGATGTGATTATTCGCAATGGCGACATTATTCCGGCCAATGTCGAGCTAGCTAACGGTGAAGTGATTAACAAACCTAAAGACGGTGAAGAAATCGTGAGCAAACAAGTTAGGTTTAGAACCGTAGGTGATATTACCTGTACCGCGCCTGTTTACTCAGATGCGGACACCACCAGCAAAATTGTCGTAGAAACAGCAACCACAACAATTACTGAGCGTGGCGAAACACGCCTAGATGATCAAACCTCTGAAGCGAGTATGGAACTGCGTAAGAAAGAGGGGTACTTCTAATGAGCGAGACTACTCAAAGCGAAACAATGCAAAACAACACACTGCAAGAAAATTCTTTATTACGTTTCATGACATGCGGTAGCGTCGATGATGGTAAAAGTACGTTAATTGGTCGTTTACTGTTTGATAGTAAAACGATTTTAACTGACACCTTAAGCAACATCTCTAAAACGTCTAAAAAGCGTGGCATGGAAACAGTGGATTTATCATTGCTAACAGATGGTTTACAAGCTGAGCGCGAGCAAGGCATTACCATTGACGTGGCTTACCGTTATTTTACGACAGGCACACGTAAATACATCATTGCCGATGCTCCAGGCCATGAGCAATACACACGCAATATGGTAACGGCTGCGTCAACGGCTAACTTAGCGATCATCTTAATTGATGCACGCCGTGGTGTATTAACCCAAACACGCCGTCATAGTTACCTTGCCCACTTGGTCGGCATTCCAAATATTGTGGTTGCAGTCAACAAGATGGATTTAGTGGACTATAGCCAAGAAGCTTATGACAAGATCAAAGCGGACTATATGGCGTTTGCTGAAGAGATTGGCTTGGCTGGCGCACGTGATATCAAGTTTATCCCAATGTCTGCTTTAAACGGTGACATGTTGGTCGAGCGTTTAGACAATATGGATTGGTATCAAGACGAAACCATGTTGGAAATCTTAGAAAAAGCGCCTGCTGCACATGCCATTG
>CAZCBF010000048.1:0-13172 GCA_964496895.1 uncultured Methylophilaceae bacterium
AAGGCCGCTAGCGTTCATGATTAAGTCAGTCTTAGCTAATTTGACGAATAGCATCATAAAATAAGCCGTACTTGTTTAAAAAAAAATTAATGATGCTGGTTTAATTATAGGCTATGTTAAATACGCAGTTTGTTAATATGCAGCAGGCTATAACAAGATCAAAGAAAGTGGTTCAATGAAAATATTGCTGTTTGGAAAAGCTGGGCAAGTTGGCTGGGAGTTGCAGCGCAGTCTTGCTGTGCTTGGTGATTTGACAGTGTTAGGCTCCAAAAGTAAACCACTATGTGGTGACTTCAAAGACTTGGATGGCATACGTGCTTCAATTCAAGCGGTCAAACCTGATGTGATCGTCAATGCTGCGGCGCAAACAGCGGTGGACAAGATGGAAGATGAGCCCGCGCTGGCACAATTGGTCAATGCGCAAGCACCAGCCGTGATTGCCGAAGAAGCTAACAAACTAGGCGCGCTGCTCGTGCATTATTCTACTGATTACGTATTTGATGGTTCTGGTGATCAACCATGGCAAGAAAGTGAGCAGACCAATCCATTAAGTATTTATGGGCAGTCTAAGCTGGATGCTGAAACTGCTATTGAGGCGGTTGGTGGTCATTATTTGATTTTTAGGACAAGTTGGGTTTATGCTGCCAGAGGCCGTAATTTTGCTAAAACGATGTTTAAGCTGGCAAAAGAGCGTGAAACCTTATCTGTCATAGCCGACCAGGTTGGTGCGCCGACCGGCGCAGAGTTGATTGCAGATGTGACGGCGCATGCCATTTCTGTCGCCTTGAAAGATCAGTCGACGACGGGGATTTATCATTTGGTCGCAAGCGGAGATGTCTCATGGCATGGGTATGCCCAGTTTGTGTTGGATTACTGTCGTGATCAGGGTGTTGATTTTAAAGTGTCAGCAGCAGATGTGTTACCTGTGCCAACGACTGAGTATCCGACGCCTGCAACTAGGCCGCTGAATTCGCGATTAAAGACCGATAAACTACAAAAAACTTTTAATTTGACATTGCCGCACTGGCAAAAAGGTGTGGCGCATATGCTAGATGAATTTTTAGAGAGAAGAGCATGAAAAAACGTAAAGGTATTATTTTAGCTGGTGGCTCAGGCACACGCTTGCACCCAGTCACTAGGGTTGTTTCTAAGCAACTGCTGCCTATTTATGATAAGCCGATGATTTACTATCCGGTTAGCACGCTAATGATGGCGGGGATACAAGATATTTTGGTGATTTCTACACCGCAGGATACCCCGAGGTTTCAGCAGTTGTTAGGTGATGGTAGTGACTGGGGCTTGAATATTGAGTTTGCAGTGCAGCCTAGCCCAGATGGGTTGGCGCAAGCCTTTATTATTGGCAAAGACTTTATCGGTAATGATGATAGTGCTTTGGTCTTGGGTGATAATATTTTCTATGGGCATGATTTAAGCGGGTTGCTTGCTAATGCATCTAACAAGGAGGAAGGCGCGTCAGTATTTGCTTACCACGTGCACGATCCAGAGCGTTATGGTGTTGTCGATTTTGATGAAAATGGTGTTGCGACAAGTTTGGAAGAGAAGCCCGCAGTGCCAAAAAGCAATTATGCTGTGACGGGCCTATACTTTTACGATAATCAAGTGATTGATATGGCAGAAAATTTAAAGCCTTCACCGCGTGGAGAGCTTGAGATTACTGACATTAATCAGTTGTATCTAGATCAAAAACAGCTGACAGTTGAGATTATGGGGCGTGGTTATGCTTGGTTGGATACGGGTACGCACGAAAGTTTAATTGAAGCGGGCAACTTTATTCAAACCATTGAAAACCGCCAAGGGTTGAAAGTATGCTGCCCAGAGGAAATTGCTTATCGCAATGGTTATATCGATGCAGCTAAAGTAGAAGCGTTAGCTAAGCCTTTGATGAAAAACGGTTATGGTAAATACCTGATGAATTTAATAAAAGACGGTAGTGCTGCATGAAGGTGATCCCTACGAATATTCCTGATGTGTTGGAAATCCAGCCGCAAGTGTTTGGTGATGAACGGGGCTTTTTTTATGAGAGTTTTAATCAGGCCAAATTTGAAGAGGCAGTTGGGCAGCGTTATCAGTTTGTGCAAGATAATCATAGTCGTTCGACCAAGAATGTTTTAAGAGGGTTGCATTACCAGCTTCAGCAAGCGCAGGGTAAGCTGGTGCGGTGTACGCTTGGTGAAGTGTTTGATGTGGCTGTAGATATGCGTAAGAGTTCGCCAACTTTTGGGCAATATGCTAGTGCGATTTTGTCGGCTGAGAATAAAAAAATGTTTTGGGTGCCGCCTGGTTTTGCCCATGGTTTTGTGACCCTTTCAGAGCATGCAGAGTTTATGTATAAAACGACGGATTATTACGCACCAGAATATGATCGCAGTTTGCTTTGGAATGATCCTGAGGTTGGGATTGAGTGGCCAATGGAAGAAGCGCCGCAGCTCTCGCAAAAAGATATTGATGGCAAGCGCTTTAAAGAGGCTGATGTGTATGATTAAGCTAGTGAGCTAAATATCTAAGATACTAAAACGCCTCGATTTATCGCGGCGTTTTTTGTTAGTAGGGTGGTCGTGTGGCTAGAGTATGATCAGTTTTTCTGCGATAATGTGCGGTCTTTGACTAAATAGAGGTTGGATGTCGTTATGGCACAATTTGATCAAGTCAGTGTTAAAAAGAAAGCCAATGTTTATCATGATGGCAACTGTGTCAGTCACACTGTATTGTTTTCTAATGGTACGCGTTGTACTTTGGGGGTGATTATGCCCGGTAGCTATAAATTTGGTACCGAGTCTCCCGAGCTCATGGAAGTTAACCTCGGTCAATGTGAAGTGCAGTTGGCTGGTGATGCGCGTTGGGTCAATTATGGCCCAGGCGAAAAATTTACCGTGCCTGGCAATAGCAGCTTTGAAATTAAAGTAACTGAAATGCTGGATTACGTCTGCCATTATGAATGAGGCGCAATTTCGAAACAGGGGGATGAGGAATGCCATCATTTGATATTTCGTCAGAATTAAATGCAGTTGCATTGGGCAATGCAGTCGATGTTGCACAGAAGCAAGTCGGTAATCGCTACGATTTTAAAGGCACGAGTGCGACGTTAGAATTTAACCAGCAAGATAACCTGATTACAGTGTTTGGTGATAATGATTTTCAGCTGGACCAGGTTAAAGCCATCTTGCTGCCAGCAATGGAGAAAAAAGAGCCTGACTCTGCCAAGCGACTCGACCATCAGCCGCTGCAAAAGATATCGGGCGATAAAGTCAAGCAGGCTTTGGTGGTGAAGGCAGGCATTGATAAAGACCTTGCCAAAAAGCTGGTAAAAATAATTAAAGAATCAAAATTAAAAGTGCAAGCCAGTATTCAAGGTGAGACTGTTCGGGTTAATGGTGCTAAGCGCGATGTGCTGCAGCAGGTTATTGCATTGTGCAAGAAAAACATCACTGATTACCCATTGCAGTTTGGTAATTTTAGAGACTAAATACATTACATATTAAAGAAGTAAAAAATGGCAAAAACGCTATACGATAAATTGTTTAATAGTCATGTTGTGCACGAAGAAAACGGCACAGCATTGCTTTATATTGACCGTCAGTTGGTTCATGAAGTCACCAGCCCACAGGCCTTTGAAGGCTTGAAGTTGGCCGGGCGCCCGCTATGGCGTAAGGATGCTGCATTAGCTACGCCAGACCATAATGTACCCACCACTGACCGTAGTGCCGGGGTAGAGGGTATCGAAGACCCAGTGTCACGTTTGCAAGTAAAAACCTTGGATGAAAACTGTGACAGCTTTGGTGTGACGCAATTTAAGATGAATGATCAGCGTCAAGGTATTGTGCATGTGGTCGGCCCAGAACAAGGTGCGACACTACCTGGCATGACAGTGGTTTGCGGAGACTCGCATACCAGTACCCATGGAGCTTTTGGCGCATTGGCACATGGTATCGGTACATCTGAAGTTGAGCATGTGATGGCAACGCAATGTCTGGTGCAAAAAAAATCTAAAGCTATGCTGGTGATGGTGAATGGTGATTTAGGGGCAGGTGTTACAGCAAAAGATGTCGCCTTAGCGATTATCGGTCAGATTGGTACTGCGGGTGGCACAGGTTACGCCATTGAATTTTCAGGTGCAGCGATTCGTAGCCTCAGTATGGAAGGGCGCATGACCTTATGTAATATGACGATTGAAGGCGGTGCGCGTGCAGGGATGGTTGCAGTGGATGATAAAACCATCGCGTATTTTAAAGGGCGCCCATACTCGCCGACTGGAGATCAGTGGGAGGATGCGGTTAAATACTGGCGCACCTTGCATAGTGATGCGGGCGCAGAGTTTGACCGCGTGGTTACATTGGATGCTGCGGATATTCAGCCACAGGTCACATGGGGCACTTCACCAGAAATGGTTGTTGGCGTGCAGGCCAAAGTGCCTAACCTCAATGACGCAAAAAGCGATGTGCAGCGTAATGACTGGACTCGAGCCTATGAATACATGGGCTTGGAGCCAGACACGCCAATGACTGATATCAAGGTGGATAAAGTCTTTATTGGCTCTTGCACGAATTCGCGCATTGAAGATTTAAGAGCTGCTGCGGTTGTCGCAAAAGGCAAGCAGGTGGCTGATAATATTAAGCTGGCATTGGTGGTGCCCGGTTCTGGTTTGGTGAAGGCGCAAGCTGAAAAAGAAGGGCTGGATCAAATTTTTATCGAAGCAGGGTTTGAATGGCGTGAGCCAGGCTGCTCGATGTGTTTGGCGATGAATGCTGATCGGCTTGAGGATGGTGAGCGTTGTGCTTCAACCTCAAACCGTAATTTTGAAGGCCGACAGGGTCAGGGCGGGCGTACCCATTTGGTCAGCCCGGCAATGGCTGCAGCCGCGGCGTTGCATGGTCGTTTTGTCGATGTGCGCGAGCTATAGAGAATAGGAGATGTTAGTGAAAAACTTATTTGTCATCCTCATGATTACATTAGGCTTAAGCGCTTGTAATACCGTTAATGGTATTGGTAAAGATTTAGAAAACGCAGGTAAAGCTGTGCAAAAAACCAGTAAAGGTGAAAATTAAACCATGAACCCATTTACGCAGCATACAGGTTTGGTCGCGCCTTTAGATCGTGCAAATATCGATACCGATGCGATTATTCCCAAACAGTTTTTAAAATCCATTAAGCGTTCTGGCTTTGGGCCAAATGCATTTGATGAATGGCGCTATCTCGACCATGGTGAGCCTGGTATGGACAACAGTCAGCGCAAAATCAACCCTGATTTTACGTTAAACAAACCGCGTTATGCGGGTGCGAGTGTGCTATTGACAAGAGAGAACTTTGGTTGTGGTTCCAGTCGCGAGCATGCGCCGTGGGCGCTAGAGGATTATGGTTTTCGTGTGATTATTGCGCCTTCTTTTGCCGATATCTTCTTTAATAACTGCTTCAAAAACGGCATGTTACCAATTGTGTTGTCTGCAGAGCAGGTCGAGGGCCTATTTCAGGCGGTAGAAAAGCAGGAGGGTTATCAACTCAGCGTTGATTTGGACAAGCAAATCATCAGCACGCCCGATGGCGAAGCGCTTAGCTTTGAGGTGGACCCCGTACGCAAACACAACTTACTCAACGGCTTTGATGAAATTGGATTGACGCTGCAGCAGGTTGATAAGATCAAAGCATTTGAAGAAAAACATCGTAAGCAGCAGCCTTGGTTGTTCAATGCCACAAATTAACAAAAGGTCGTATAAATGAAAATAGCAGTTTTACCCGGTGATGGTATCGGTCCAGAGATTGTCGCGCAGGCAGTCAAAGTCCTTAAAGCACTCAATCTTAATTTGGAAATGCAAGAGGCGCCGATTGGCGGTGCAGGTTATGAGGCAGCGGGTGACCCATTGCCAGATGCGACTCTAGCGCTGGCAAAGGCTGCTGATGCCGTATTGTTAGGTGCAGTTGGTGATTGGAAATATGACAAACTAGAACGCGACCTGCGTCCAGAGCGCGGTTTGTTGCGTATTCGTAAGGCCCTCAATTTATTTGGTAATTTGCGTCCTGCGATTTTATATCCTGAGTTAGCCAGTGCTTCAACGCTCAAGCCGGAAGTGGTTTCAGGGCTGGATATCATGATTGTCCGTGAGCTCACGGGTGATATTTATTTTGGCCAGCCGCGAGGTATTGAGACTTTGGCTAACGGCGAGCGCGAAGGCATTAACACGATGCGTTATACGGAGTCTGAAATCCGCCGCATTGGTAAAGTCGCTTTTGATATTGCCATGAAGCGTGATAAAAAAGTCTGCTCGGTGGATAAGGCTAATGTGCTAGAGACGACTGAGTTATGGCGCCAGGTCATGATTGAGCTGGCAAGTGAATATCCAGAAGTTGAATTGTCGCACATGTATGTTGATAATGCTGCGATGCAGTTGGTGCTAGCACCTAAGCAGTTTGATGTGATGGTTACCGGTAATATCTTTGGTGATATTTTGTCGGATGAAGCTTCGATGCTGACGGGTTCAATCGGTATGTTGCCATCGGCATCGTTGGATGAAAACAACAAGGGTATGTATGAGCCTAGTCATGGTTCAGCACCAGATATTGCAGGCAAAGACATTGCAAATCCACTGGCTACGATACTCTCTGCTTCCATGATGTTGCGTTATACGTTTAACGATGAAGAGAATGCAAATCGCATTGATGCGGCAGTGAAAAAAGTGCTGGCAGAGGGTTTGCGAACAGCGGATATCTGGACAGAGGGCACAACTAAAGTAGGCTGTGCGCAAATGGGCGATGCTGTTGCAGCTGCGCTGTAGCCTGTAAAAACTAATAAAGGTTAAGTGAAATATGTTAAAAGTTGGATTTGTAGGTTGGCGTGGCATGGTTGGCTCGGTGCTGATGCAGCGCATGCAGGCGGAGAATGATTTTGCTGAAATTGAACCGCAATTTTTTACAACATCACAAGTGGGTAAGGTTGCACCTGATGTGGGTAAAAGCTCACCTGATCTAAAAGATGCGAATGACATCGAAGCGCTTAAAGCGATGGATGTGGTGGTTTCTTGCCAAGGCGGTGATTACACCAGCAAAGTATTTGGCCCCTTAAGAGAGGCCGGTTGGCAGGGGCATTGGGTAGATGCTGCATCAACTTTGCGCATGGTTGATGATTCGATTATTGTGCTGGACCCTGTGAATATGGATGTCATTAAAGATGCCTATGCCAATGGTAATAAGAACTGGGTCGGCGGTAACTGTACCGTCTCACTAATGTTGATGGCGCTTGCTGGTTTATTTAAGGCCGATTTGGTCGAGTGGGTGACTTCTATGACCTACCAAGCGGCTTCTGGCGCAGGTGCGCAAAATATGCGCGAACTAATCCAGCAGATGGGCGATGTTCATGCCTCGGTTAAACCTTTGTTAGAGGATCCTGCTTCTGCGATTCTTGCGATTGATCAGCAAGTGACTGATACATTGCAAAGTAGCGCATTTCCCACTGATCAATTTGGTGTGCCATTGGCAGGTAGTTTGATCGCGTGGATTGATAAAGATTTGCAAAACGGCCAGAGTAAAGAAGAATGGAAGGCGCAGGTTGAAACCAATAAGATTTTAGGGCGGCAGGACAACCCTATAGTGATTGATGGTTTGTGCGTGCGTGTGGGTGCAATGCGTTGTCATTCCCAGGCCATGACAATTAAATTGAAACAAGATATTCCGCTTGATGAAATTAATCAGCGTCTCGATGAAGCGAACGAGTGGTCAACGCTCGTGCGAAACGCGCGTGATGCCAGTATTGATGCGCTTTCACCTGCTGTGATTACGGGTACATTGGCCACGCCTGTCGGGCGGGTACGTAAGCTCGGTATGGGTGGAGAATATCTCTCGGCATTTACTGTCGGTGATCAGTTGTTGTGGGGGGCTGCAGAGCCGTTAAGGCGTATGTTGCGCATTTTGGTGGCATCAAAATAACAGTATTTTTTGTCGTCTAAATGTAAAGTTTATTCTTAGCTTGCATAGCTAACTATTTGATGTTATTTTTCTATTTGTTATCGGAATAGGGTTATATTGTGCTGAAGCTAATACTAAAAAAGATTACAGTGGCGGTTCTTATGAGTGCACTACCACTGGTTTCTCAGGCTGCTGGATTGGGGCGTTTGAACGTACTGTCTAGTTTAGGTGAACCCTTTCGTGCGGAGATTGATTTAATTTCAACCACTCCAGAAGAGCTCGAAACACTGACTGCAGTCATCGCTTCCAATGAAGCCTATAGCGCGCAAGGTATTACTAGGCTAGGTATTCATAAAGATATTGCTGTATCGCTATCAAAGTCTGGTAAGCCTAAGGTCTTGCTCAGTTCTAATAAAGCGGTCAGCGACCCCTATTTAGATATGTTGATTCAGCTTGATTGGGCATCAGGACGTTTGCAAAGAGAGTACACGGTCTTACTCGATCCGCCTGAATATAATCAACAAACCCCAATCGCAACAGCTACCCCAGTGCCTACACCTATGCCACTGGAAATGCCTAAGGTCTCCAATAAAGATCCAATGGCAGATCTGGCACCAGTAAATGCAGCTAAACGTATAGAACCAATGAAGCCAGTCGCACAAGCGAACATCAATAAGGCGCCTGCACAAACTTTTAATAACATTACGCCACTGCCTTCTGCAAAGCCAATGCCTTCGCCTTCTGCAGTAAGAGTTGTTCCAACAATACCCAATACGCAGCGATTAGAAGCTGCGCCTATCATTACGAATGATCAATATCAGCAAAGTATTGCTGCAGGTAATAGCGGTGCCAAAACAGAGTCGCAAATTCAATCTGAAATAAGTCGGATTGAAGCGCAGGCAAAAGGCCACTATAGCAATAGTACAAACGACTGGCAGCAGCCATCTCCAGCGGGTAATGCAAGCTCGTATGAGGATGCGCCAGTGATTGCTGAATATCAACCTAGAGCAGCTGCTCGGCAGCAAACTTATCGTCAAGAGGCAGTTGCAGTAGATAAGCACCGTACGCGCTCTGGGGATAACTTGAGTAAGATTGCTCGTCGCATGCGCGTTTCAGGTGTGAGTCTCAATCAAATGCTCGTTGGTTTGTATGAGTATAATAAAGATGCATTTGTTAACGGTAATATGAATCAATTGAAAGTCGGTAAATTGATTCAACTGCCTTCTAGGGATGACTTGTTAGCTACACCGCGCCGTAAAGCAAATAAAGCAGTAGTTGTTCATGCGAATAATTGGCAAGGCTATCGTCAGTCAGTGGCGAGCAATGCTTCTACATCCGTGACATCAACTGAGACTAAATTGTCAGAGTCTGGTGAGATTACCGCATTTGAGCCAGAGCAACCTATCGAAGCCAAGCAAACCAAAGATGTGGTTAAGCTTTCACCTGGCAAAAAAGATGAAGGCGCTAACACTGATAATCAATCAGTAAAAGACGCTAAAAAAGAAGACAGTATTGCTAAGGATAAAGCGTTAAAAGAAGCGGAAGATAGAACAGCAGCAGTTGAAAAGCAGATCGAAGATATGCAAAAACTCCTGAAAATGAAAAACGACGAAATGGCTGCAATGGAGCAAAAGGCAGTCGAAAACAATAGTGATACTGAAAAGGTTGAATCTGGCTTGGTAGACCTATCAAAACCAGAAGAGCCAGTGAAAGAGGTTGTGGTTGCTAAACCTAAGCCAAAACCAGCACCACCTGTTTCTGCAGCTCCTGTTAAAACTGCTGCTGCCGAGCCTACGCTTTGGGAAAAAATTCAAGAATATTTAACCATGCCAATATTAGGTGGTATCGGTGCGATTTTATTGCTGCTGCTAGGGTTGTTGTTCTTTAGAAATAAGCGCAAGAAAGATTTGGAAAATTTTGAGCGAGGTATTCTAACCTCAGGTGGTCTGCGCGCAAATACAGTTTTTGGCAATACCACTGGTGATACTAGTGCCACAGATACCTCATTCTTGACTGACTTTGCTCAGACCACAGATGGTGCTATGATGGATACCAATGAAGTTGATCCAATCGCTGAGGCTGAAGTGTATATGGCTTACGGTAGAGAGGCGCAAGCAGAGGAAATCCTCAAAGATGCGATTAAAAAAGAGCCTAACCGTCATGAGTTACACCTTAAGCTGCTTGAAATTTATCAAGAAAGAAAAGATAAGGCTGCTTTTGAAACACTTGCTAGTGAAATGTATACCACCCTGGGTGATGATGACCCAACATGGCAAAAAATCGCTGAGATGGGTAAGTCTCTAGAGCCAGATAATCCTCTATACAGTGCGGATGAACTGAGCACTCCTGCTGCCGTGCCCGTTTTAGATCAAGTTACAGCTGCTGCCTCTGATGCCGCAGATGATGGTAAAGATGTCGTTAGTGCTGGTGTTGAAACCACTGCTGATGCTGTTGGTAATGTGGCAGATAAAGCCGGCAACCTTGCGGGTGCTGCAGTAGATAAAACAGTAGACACGGCCGGTTCGGTTGTTGATAAAGCAAGTGATATTGCTGGGGATGTCGCTGATACCACAGGTGATGCTGCTAAAACAGTGGCTAGTAAGGCGGCTGGTGTGGCAGGCTTGGCAACAGGTGCTGTCGCTGGCGTTGCTGCTGCGACTGGCTCGAGAATAGAAAGCATCGTAAGGCATGAGCCTGAGAAGGCGGAAGAAATCATACTCGAAACGCCTGAGATTGAAGTCCCTGAAGAAGTTTCAAATTCGATTGAGCCACCAGCATCATTTAATTTAGAGGAAGAGTCTGTCGATATGGCCACTGATGCAGTTGAAGAAATTCAAGCATCAACGCAAGAAGTGGATTTGTCTGGTATTAGTTTAGAGATTGAAGATGAGGTGACAGACCACAAGCAAACCATCGAAAGCGCTTTAGACGTACCAGAAATCAACTTGGAAACACCGCAGGAAATTGATGTGGATACCATACAAGTGGATGTGGGTTCTGATGAGCTGCTTGATGATAATGAGGTGGAAATTAAACTGAATCTTGTCACCGCGTACATCGATATGGATGATAAAGAAGGTGCTAGAGAGCTGCTTGAAGAGGTGATTAAAGAAGGCAGTGAAGACCAAGTTATGCGTGCCCAAATGATTAAAGACAGCATGTGATAATCGTTGGTTTAAAGATTTTAAAGCCGAGCTTTGCTCGGCTTTATTTTTTTGAGCAAGTGCTCTTCATCGAATCCACGCTATAATTTCTCTGTACACAACAATTTTTCACATGCTTATTTATTCTTACCGGATGGTTGACTGATTCCAATGCGTATAGCCGCAAATTTAAGTTACGATGGTTTTGGTTATTGTGGTTGGCAAAGCCAATCTAATGGCTGTGGTGTTCAGGATGCTGTAGAGTCAGCCATTGCTGAAATCGCAGGTCATTCCGTGCGCGTGCATGCTGCAGGTCGTACCGATACTGGCGTGCATGCCTTATCACAAGTGATCCACTTTGAAACGCAAGTTAACCGGCCTGACTCAGCTTGGGTGCGTGGCGTGAATGCCTATTTACCAGATAATGTTCGCGTGGAGTGGGCATGCCAAGTAGATGATGCGTTTCATGCGCGCTTTTCTGCTTTTTCTCGTAGTTATGACTATTTGCTTTACAACGCACCTGTTGCCTCGGCCATTATGGCCAATAAGGCAGGTTGGTTTCACCAGCCATTAAACCTGATTGAAATGCAAAGTGGGATTGAATACTTAATTGGGGAGCATGATTTTAGTGCTTTTCGTGCGGCGGCTTGTCAGGCCAATACCCCAGTTAGACTAATGCATGAAGCAAAAGTGGTACAATTCGGGTCTTATTTTAAGTTTAGCTTTAGTGCAAATGCTTTTTTGCACCACCAAGTACGCAATATGGTTGGTGCGCTAATCTATATTGGCAAAGGCAATTACCCTGCCAAACACATGCAAACACTACTGACTCAGCGTGATAGAACATTATCGCCGCCCACGTTTTCGCCTAATGGTTTGTATTTAACGCATGTGGGTTATGCGCCATCATGGAAATTGCCAGCTGCTGCTTACAAAGCTAAATCATTAAACCAAATACCTTAGAGATTGGAGCGATTGCTTGTCTAGAACCAGAGTAAAGATCTGCGGCATTACCAGTGTCGAAGATGCTATTCAGGCCGTTGAGGCTGGTGCAGATGCGATTGGTCTTGTATTTTATCCATCAAGCCCAAGGGCTGTGTCGGTAGAGCAAGCCGCAAGTATTGTGCAATCTTTACCTGCATTTGTGGCGAGTGTTGCATTGTTTGTGGATGCGGCACCTGAAGTGGTTCAAAACGTGATTGATGTGGTCAAACCAGACTTGTTGCAGTTTCATGGTGATGAATCACCAGAGTATTGCCAAGGTTTTGCTTGTAATTATATTAAGGCAGTCCGCGTCAAGAGCGATACAAATTTGATACAATACACAGAACACTATGCGCTCGCAAAAGGGTTGCTACTAGACACCTATACAAAAGGCGTCCCAGGTGGCACGGGTCAAGTTTTTGACTGGCACCTCATACCAAAAGATTTGCCACTACCGGTTATTTTGGCTGGTGGCCTTAATGCAGATAATATATCTACCGCAATTAAGCTAGTGAATCCTTTTGGCGTAGATGTGAGTGGTGGAGTGGAAAGAACAAAAGGCGTCAAAGACCCAGGTAAAATTAATAAATTTGTTCAACAAGTAAACCAATCATGCGTGTTTCATGACTAAACACTTGCGTTAATAAATAAGTTGGAGAAGAAAATGCAACCCTATGATATGCCAGATGCTAAAGGCCATTTTGGTCAATTCGGCGGCTCATTTGTGTCTGAAACGCTCGTAGAAGCGCTTGAAGAGCTGCGCCTCATGTACGAAAAATATCGCCATGACCCAGAGTTTTTGGCTGAATATGCACATGACTTAAAACACTTCGTCGGTCGTCCTAGTCCTATCTATCATGCTGAACGTCTGTCTGAACAAGTCGGCGGTGCTCAAATTTACTTGAAGCGCGAAGACCTAAATCACACTGGCGCGCACAAGGTTAACAACACGATTGGTCAAGCACTATTGGCAAAAAAAATGGGTAAGCCAAGAGTGATTGCAGAAACGGGTGCTGGCCAACATGGTGTTGCTACAGCCACGATTGCCGCGCGTATGGGCCTGGAATGTATCGTCTATATGGGCAGTGAGGATGTGAAGCGCCAAGCGCCCAATGTCTATAGAATGAAGCTGCT
>CAZCBF010000049.1:0-12700 GCA_964496895.1 uncultured Methylophilaceae bacterium
AGCTCTTCTTCCAGCTCACGTATCAAAGCAAGCTGAGCAGTTTCACCTTCCTCAACCTTACCGCCAGGAAATTCCCAATAGCCCGACCAAGGCTTGCCTACAGGGCGCTCTGCGAGTAATACCTCCCCGCTTTTTTTTTGTAAAATACCCACTGCTGCATGCACTGTTTTAAGCTCTTCAGTCACTATTTCTTGCCTTGTTTTATTAAGTTACCTACAGCCAGCATAATCAAGAGCGATAATCAGCATTAATCTTGACGTAGTCATATGAAAAATCGCAAGTCCATAACGTTGTTTGCGCTTGCCCACGCTGCAACACCACACGCACGAGAATATCTTTTTCTTGCATGACTGCCAGCCCCTGCGCTTCGGTATAGCCTGATGCCAAACCACCATCTTCAGCAACCAACACATCACCAAGATAAAGCTTCACTTGGTCGACATCCAAGTCATCGATACCAGCATTACCCACAGCTGCCAAGATGCGACCTAAGTTTGGGTCGGATGCAAAGAAGGCTGTTTTGACTAATGGTGAAAGTGCAATAGCATCTGCCACTTGGCGGCATTCCACTTCTGACGCGCCCGCTTCAACTTGTATGGTCATGAATTTAGTCGCGCCCTCTCCATCCCTAACAATCGCTTGTGCTAACTCAATGGCAAGCTCAGTAATCGCATTTTCAAGTACCGCATAACCCTCACTGTCGACTTCAATGACTTCGTGCTTCGCACGGTTAGTGGCCATCAGCATAAAGCTATCATTGGTTGAAGTATCCCCGTCTACGGTAATACAGTTAAATGACTTGGCCACTGCCGATTGAATGATTGCATCAAGTGCGGCTTGGCTAATATTGGCATCAGTCGCAATATAGGCCAGCATTGTCGCCATATTGGGGTGAATCATGCCTGAGCCTTTACTCATGCCCGTAATGTTGACCATTTCACCCATGAGATTAATCTGCCTACTCGCAGATTTTGGCACCAAATCAGTCGTCATAATGGCTTCAGCCGCATTAGCCCAATTATCTGGACGTAAGTCTGCGATAGCCTCAGGCAAACCAGCAATGAGGGTGTCTACAGGCAAAGGTTCTAAAATCACGCCTGTTGAAAAGGGCAACACACTCTCAATGGAAACACCTAAAGCTTGCGCTAATGTCTGCACCGTATGGTGAGCAGCTTGCATACCTTGTTCACCAGTACCCGCATTGGCATAACCGGTGTTGACCACTAGTGCCCGAATCGACTGACCAAACTTTAGATGCTCCTGACAGACTAGTACTGGTGCCGCACAATAGCGATTTTGTGTAAATACACCAGCCACATTGACACCCTCATCCAAAGAGATGACTAATAAGTCTTTACGCCCTGCTACTTTAATACCCGCTTGGGCCACCCCTAGCTGAACACCACTGATTGGATTTAGCTGCATATTCATTCCTTAATAACTATTCAATTATTTTAACTTAACTTACAGCGCTTAACGCACTTGTATAGGCATCGCCCACACCAAATCACTAAAGTTTTTCTCAGTTTTACCGTTCTAAAATGAGTAAAGGTTCAATCCTGCAAAAGCACCAAGGAGAACGTAAATGATCAAACCACTATACATTGTTTGGAACGACAGCTTTCTGGTTCACAATCCAATTATTGATGAACAACATCATGCACTAGTCGCTTCAATTAACTCTTTATATTTCTTTATTCAAGAAGGCTGGGGCTTAGCTGCGCTAGAACCAACCTTAAAAATTGTCAGAAGTTATGCTTCTTTTCATGCCAAAACGGAAGAAGGTTTATTAGCTAAGACTGATTGTGACAGCCTAGATGAACATGTCCATAAAGAAAAAATGTTCGAAATAGAATTAGATCGCGCGACTAAAGAATCTATAGAGTTCAGAGACCCAAATGTAATGCTGACATTTTTAAGAAAATGGTGGATGCAACACTTGGATGATCACAAGGCCTATGAAGAGTATTATGAGAAGGGCGCCTAAAACTATCTAGCTATGCCAGAAAGCGATTACTTCAACACCTAGAGATATGGGCTATATGGCCGAAAATTAACCAAACTGATAATGCTTTTTTAGTGCTTTTTTCACTTCCCAAGTACAGTCAAGGCCAGATTCAAATGTTACGAGGTCGCCAGGTCCAAAGCTGAGTTGCTCACCATCTTCAGCGGTAACAACGACCTCGCCTTCTAAAATATACGCAGTTTCTCGTGCATCATATTGCCAAGGAAATATTGAAACCTCTTTAGACCATATCGGCCATGCGGTTACCCCCAATTCATCCAACTGCGCCTGAGTTGGCTTTTTCGAAGTCATCTGAGACATACGTTCTCCAATCCATTGATAACGACCTGATTATAGGTGTGTTTTATCAAGACGTAAAACCATCAGCCTAATGCTTGTGGCATAATCAATCTATGGCATTACCGATTATCATCGATATAGAAGCGTCTGGTTTTGGGCGACAAGGCTACCCCATTGAAGTCGGATTTATCGACGAAAACAAAAAAACATGGTGCGCGCTCATCAAGCCAGAAAAAGAATGGCTACATTGGGATGTGCAAGCCGAATCTATTCATAAAATTTCCAGAGCTGTCTTAGAGCAACATGGCAAATCAGCTGAGCTCATTGCCTCGCAACTTAATGAAATATTAAGCGATAAAGTGGTTTACACAGATGGATGGGCACATGATTATGTCTGGCTAAACCAGCTTTTTGCGAGCGTTGGTCAAACACCTAGATTTAAATTACAAGACCTGCGCTACATTCTCAACGAAACACAAATGACACATTGGCACACCACCAAAGATACTGTGGTGCAGGAAATGGCTATCGTCAGACACCGCGCCAGTGCAGATGCAAAAGTCCTTCAGCAAACTTGGTTACAAACCAAAGCGCTAGTACCCGCCTAAGCCGTTATGCTTTGCGCCAGGTGGTCCCTTGCGCAGAATCTTCCAAAATAATACCCGCTTCGGTTAGCTGATCACGTATCGCATCAGCCTTAGCAAAGTCTTTTTCTTTTTTAGCCAGCACTCTGGCAGCGATTAAAGCGTCAACGTCCAAATCGCTTTCATTCTCACCTTGTAAGAAATCTTCTGGATCGCGCTGTAGCAAACCAATCACGCCTGCCAATTGCTTCAGCAACGTAGCCGTGGCTTGCGATTGGGTTTTATTCAGGTCATTCGCCAGATCAAACAGCACAGCAATCGCTTCTGACGTGGACAAATCATCATCCATTGCTGCTTTAAATGTCTGTGCTACCGGCAAACTCCAATCCAAAGCACTTTGGTCTAGCGTTTGCACCCCTCTTAATGCTGTATATAAGCGCGTCAGGCCTGCTTTAGCATCATCTAAATGCGTTGCCGAGTAATTCAACGGACTACGATAATGTGCCTTGAGGATGAAAAAGCGCACGACCTCAGGGTCATATTGCGCCAACACTGTGCGAATCGTAAAGAAGTTGCCTAATGATTTAGACATTTTTTCCTCTTCTCCACTATCACTATTCACTACACGAATGAATCCGTTATGCATCCAGTAATTGACCATTTGGCAGCATTCACCATCATGGCTGTGTGCGGCTTCTGATTGGGCAATTTCATTCTCGTGATGTGGAAACTGCAAATCTTGCCCACCACCATGAATATCAAAATGATGGCCAAGCGTATCAGCACTCATGGCAGAACATTCGATATGCCAGCCAGGGCGACCTTTACCCCAAGGAGAATCCCAACTTGGCTCTTCCGGCTTGACTGACTTCCATAAGACAAAGTCCAACGGGTCTTCTTTTGCAGTCTCAATCTCTACACGCTCACCTGCACGTAAATCATCAAGCGCCTTGCCAGAGAGCTTGCCATAGCCTTTAAACTGCTTGACGCGATAGTACACATCGCCATTTGCCGCGTGATAAGCAAACCCTTTGTCGATCAGCTGTCCGATCATGGTCAACATATTGTCGATATTTTCAGTCGCTTTTGGCTCTAATGTTGGCCTAAGCACACCAAGATGCATCGCATCTTCATTCATTGCAGTAATGAAACGTTCGGTTAATTCAGAGATACTTTCATTATTCTCATTGGCACGCTGAATAATTTTGTCATCAACATCGGTAATATTGCGTACATAGGTCACTTCATAACCTGATTGCATCAACCAACGATAAACCATATCAAACACGACCATCACACGGGCATGTCCTAGGTGACAATAATCATAGACCGTCATACCACAAACATACATCCGAACTTTATTGGCTTCGATGGGTTTAAAGGTTTCTTTTTGGCGCGTTAAGGTATTGAAAATACTAAGCATGTAATGGGATTCTAATAATGAAATGAGTTAAGTTGAAACGTTCGCAAGCAAGCTCGCAAAAAAGGGCTTATTATATCTGATCTTGCGTTATTTAACCCAATAGAAGCAAATGCTGACTTTTTATTTTGAAAAAATATTTGGCTTAAAGCAGGCATGATAGTATTATTTCAACCAACTTTATTAATGAATAAATCAGATGTTTAAACAAACAATTCTGAGCATTTTTCTCTTAATGTTCAGTATACAATCCTCTGCCGAGAACCCGCAGGTGGTATTCGAAACAAACAAAGGCAACTTTGTAGTCGAGCTTTACCCCGAAAAAGCGCCAATCACGGTTAAAAACTTCCTCAATTACATGGAGGCAGGCTTTTACGACCAAACGATTTTCCATCGCGTGATTAAGCAATTTATGATTCAAGGCGGCGGCTTTACGGAAAACATGGTCAAAAAAGAGACCAACGCAGCAATCAAAAATGAAGCCAACAATGGCCTACGCAATGAAGTAGGCACGATCGCCATGGCAAGAACAGGTGATCCTAACTCAGCCACTGCTCAGTTTTTCATCAATGTTAATCACAATAACTTTCTAGATTACAGATCACCAGACCCAGCCAATATTGGCTACTGTGTGTTTGGCCATGTCATTCAAGGCATGGATACTGTTTTCAATATTAGCGACGTTTCAACACATCAAATTAACGGACGTGCTGATATTCCGATAGAAAGTGTGATCATTCACAAAGTAAAGCTCAACTAGATTCATATTTGAGTTCTAGCATTTAAACAAAAAAAATAAAATAGAAATGGAATATTATGGTAAAAATTGAGACCAATTTAGGTGATATCACTCTACAGCTGGAGACTGAAAAAGCGCCAATCACAGTAGAAAACTTTTTAACTTATGTTGATGAAGGTTTTTATGATGGCACTGTTTTTCATCGTGTGATCGACGGGTTTATGATTCAAGGTGGTGGTTTTGATGAGACCATGCATCAAAAAACGACTAAAGCTGAAATTAAAAATGAGGCCAACAACGGCCTTACTAATGAGCACTATACCATTGCAATGGCCAGAACAAATATGCCTCATTCTGCTAGCAGTCAATTTTTTATTAATGGCAACCATAATGACTTTTTGAACCACACTGCCGAAACATCAAGTGGCTGGGGCTATTGCGTCTTTGGCAAAGTCATCGAAGGCACTGAAGTCGTTGACCAAATCATCAAGGTTAAAACCACCAGCAAGCTCGGTCATCAGGATGTACCTGTAGAAAATGTCATCATTCAAAAAATGACAAGGGCATAGATTACTCAACAAACCATGTCTACAACGATAAACAGTGTCAAGCTCGATTCTAACAGCTGCGCACTGTTTATCTCCGATTTACATCTGTGCAAATCTCGCCCAGACATTATTCAAGCATTTTTAGCCTTTTTACAAGCCAATTCATCACAGGAATACACACTCTTTATCCTAGGTGATTTTTTTGAATACTGGGCTGGTGATGATGATATCAACACCCCGTTTCATCAAACCATCTGCCAAGCCATCAACAAAGTGACTGCTTCAGGGACAAAAGTTTTTTTGATGCATGGTAATCGTGATTTTTTAATTGGCGAGCATTTTGCCAGTGCCTGCAACCTTTCCATCCTAAGCGACCCGACAATGATTAAGCATAAAGATCAACAGATCTTACTGAGTCATGGTGATGCGCTATGCACGGATGATGCTGACTATCAAGCAATGCGGACCCAGTTTAGAAATCATGACTGGCAAGCGGCATTTTTGAGTCAACCGCTGAGTAAGCGCAAGGCCATCATTGCCGACCTTCGCAATCAGAGCAAGGCGGCCAAATCAGAAAAATCAATGGCAATTATGGATGTTAATAATAAAGCAGTCTCTGCTTTACTGACTCAACATGACTATCCAGAAGTTTTGATTCACGGACACACACACCGGCCCAACATCCACGAGCATGTTGTCAACGGACATCAAACTACACGCTATGTGTTAGGTGACTGGTATGAACAAGGCAGCTATCTCAGCCTTAATGCTGAGGGTTTTCAAAACCACTTCCTCAGCAAATAGGTATAACACTAGCGCTTGGTAGCGCTTACCTCATCGGCACGCACATCCAATGCAAGCTTATCCAAAACGGCATTAATGTATTTATGTCCATCAGTACCACCGAATATTCTTGCCAACTCAACCGCCTCATTAATCGTCACACGATAAGGAATCGTTTGATCGTAGATTAACTCATAACCCGCTAGACGCAAGATTGAGTGTTCGATTGGGCTTAACTCTTTAAGATCGCGATCGATATAAACGCCAATCTTTTCATCGATTGGGCTCAAATTTGCAGACACATTTTCTAGTAGACTCTTAAAATAAGCTTCATCCGCTTTGTGATATTCAGGATCTTCCAGCATATCTTTAAACACTGGTGCCAAATCAGTGGGGTTAAACATCCCGCGATACAGTGCTTTTAGGACCAACTCTCTAGATTTACGACGACTTTTGCCACCCTTTTTCTTCGACTTGGGCTTGTTGGGTTTAGTCTCTTCATTCGCGATTAAGCTAGTGACAGGCTTATTCTCATTATCCATTTATATCGCCTTCAATAAGTTAATCATCTCAATCGCTACTTCTGCAGCTTCTGCGCCTTTAATTTGCATGCGCGCTTCTGCTTGATCTTCATCCTCAGTCGTCAAGATTGCATTGGCCACTGGCACACCTGTCTTGAGTTGGACTTCTGAAATACCTCGGGCAGACTCATTAGCAACAATTTCAAAATGATAAGTTTCGCCGCGAATAATCGTGCCCAGTGCCACTAAGCCATCAAACTGATCTGATTGCGCCATTTTTTGTAACACTAAAGGTGTCTCTAATGCGCCAGGTACCATCGCCAATGTAATATCTGCCTCGCTAACACCCAACTCAACTAGCTTTGACTGACAAGCCTTGAGCAAAGCCTCTCCGACTTCATAGTTAAACCGTGAAAGCACAACACCTATCCTTAAGTCTTTGCCAGCTAAATTTTGTTCGATTGCTTTCATAAGTCACTTTCTTGGCAGCCATTGCCGCAGAGTCAAACGCGTATTTTAACGTAATTCAAGCAGATCAACTATTGCTTGCAATTGGTTACAAAAAAAGCCTGAGCAAGTCAGGCTTTATATTGCAAATATTCACGCTTAACTAAACAAGGCCCAAGCTTTTTGTATCGTACTCCAAATACCAAAACCAATGGGCACAATCACCAACACCCAAGCAATAATGAGTAGCAACTGACTACTTTCTTTTCTTTCTACTGCCTGCTGAACATTAGCCGTACTACTTGCCTTGTCATTTACCAGTGTTTGCTCTTGCGCCAGCTCGGCATCGGTCATGTAATAGCGCTCATCTACGGGTTTAATCAGCAAATTACAAATAAACCCGACCACTAATAAGGCTGTGAGTATCAAAAAGATCGGCGCATAGACTTCATCATAAGGCACACCCTCATTAATACGAACATCATGCATATAGTTCACAACCACAGGGCCGATGATCCCCGCTGTCGCCCAAGCTAATAGCAGGCGGCCATGAATTGCCCCAACAAACTGGGTGCCAAAAATATCAGCCAGATACGCTGGAATCGTGGCAAAACCGCCACCATACATCGAAGAAATAATACAGAAAATGGCGACAAATATTGCCAAGCCTTTAAACCCAGCCACATAAGCTGCTGACACATACAGGATAATGCCTAGAATAAAAAAGATGGTATAGGTATTCTTACGCCCGAGTTTGTCTGAAGACGTTGCCCAAAAGAAACGTCCAAAAATATTCAATAAGGAAATTAACCCCACAAAACCTGCACCAACGGCGGCAGCAGCAGCGGTTAACCCTTCATCCTGCTTAATATCAGCCAAACCTAACTCTGGGCGGTCAATTAACAGCCCGCCAAATGTTTCTTGCAACATGGGCGATGCTGCGCCGATCACGCCAATCGCAGCTGAGACATTCATACACAACACTAACCAGATTAGCCAAAACTGTGGTGTTTTATGCGCCTGATTCAAATGCACATGTTTGGTTGAAATCATTTTATTTGACTTAGTAGTATCAGGCGACCAATTATCGGGTTGCCAGTCTGCTGCTGGTACACGATACGACAATGAACCTATACTCATCGCAACAAAGTAAATACAACCCAATACCGCAAAAGCCTGCCAAGCCCCAACGGTGGTGTCAGTTGAAAAATGGCGCATCAGCATCGTCGCAATAGGTGAACCAATCATGGCTCCGCCACCAAACCCCATAATTGCCATGCCCGTAGCCATGCCTCGGCGATCTGGAAACCACTTGATCAACGTCGAAACTGGGGAGATATAACCCAAGCCCAAGCCAATGCCACCAATGACGCCAGACCCCAACCACATCAACCATAATTGATGGATATAAATACCATAGGCAGAAATCAATAAGCCACCACCCCATAATAATGCGGCTGCCAAACCAGCTTTACGTGGCCCTGCGCGCTCTAACCAGCCGCCAAAGATCGCCGCAGAACAACCCAGAAAGACGAAAAACAAGGTATACATCCACCCCAGATCAAATTGCGTCCAATTACAGTCTGTGGCAAATAAGGCTTCTAACAAGCCGGAAAGCTTTTGGCTAAAAGTAGTGGCACCTGCAGCACAGGCCCGCAATGGCTGACCCGAGGCATCCATTAATGCGTTGCCTAGTGGCTTCCAAAATACGCTAAACCCATAAGCCATACCGATTGATAAATGCACCGCTAGCGCAGCTGGTGGCACTAACCAGCGATTAAACCCTGGTTTAGCCGTGATATGCGCTTTAGATAGAAAATCCCCCATTACCCACTCCCCTTAGCTTGTTCAGACCATCTCTTTGTATTTTGATTATAACGCCAATTAACATTTGACTTACACAAACTCACAAATTAATTACATCGAGACCGCTGGAATGTGACATGTCATATAATTGACACATAAATGTCATATTAATGTTTCACTTAGTGCCCAAACTATGGATAACAATATACAAGGAGCTTTTCAATGCCCGCTAATATCTTAGTTGTAGAAGATGAACCGACCATACAAGAGTTACTGGCCTTAAACATTACACAAGCAGGCCATCACCCAATCCGCGCACTGACGGTAGAAATTGCACAGGACCTAATGCGCGAAACTGTACCTGATTTGGTTTTATTAGATTGGATGCTACCCGGGATGAGTGGTATTGATTTTGCCAGACGACTAAAATCAAACCCGTTAACCAAAAACATCCCGATTATCATGCTGACCGCACGCGGTGATGAGTACGATAAAGTGCGTGGCCTCGAAGTGGGTGCAGATGATTACGTCACCAAGCCCTTTAGCCCAAGAGAGCTCAATGCACGCATTAAAGCAGTCTTGCGCCGTCGTTCACCACAAATGACCGATGATCCAATTTCTATCAATGGCCTAATACTAGACCCGACCACGCATCGCGTGATGGGCAATGAACAGAACATTGATTTAGGCCCAACAGAATTCCGCCTTTTGCATTATTTCATGACCAATGCAGAGCGCGTTCATACACGCAGTCAATTACTGGATAAAGTGTGGGGCGATCGTGTCTTTGTTGAAGACAGAACCGTTGATGTACACATTAGAAGACTTCGCAATGCGCTATCAAGTACAGGTCATGAAAGCTTGATCCAAACCGTACGCGGTGCAGGCTACCGCTTTTCGGTTGAATAAACAGATGCGAGCAAGCGAATATAATATTCGCTTGCAATAACGCAGATAATACCGCTATAGTTTGTTCTAATTTATTATGCTAAGCGTGTGCTTGTGAACGATATCCGCTGGAAAACCGCTTGGTTTTTTACACTGTTTACTATCTTTTGTTTATTCATCTGGTTGATTACCAGTTGGTCTACAGCCGTGTTTACCTTTATTTTAGGCTTATGCGCCTATATTGCTTATCACGTCTATTGGATGCATGCGCTGCAAAAGTGGCTACAAAAACCAAGCTTGGCACAGATCCCTGTTGGCGGCGGCATCTGGGAAGATGTACTCGCCCAACTCTATAAATCTCATCGTGAAAACCTAAGAGTTCGTACGCATTTGCGTGCCGAACTAAACCGCTTCCAACATGCTGCAAGCGCGCTGCCAGATGGCATTATCGTACTCAATAGCATGAATGAAATCGAGTGGTGCAACACCCCTGCCGAGCGCAATTTGGGTCTCGAGAGCAATAAAGACTTAGGCAAACCAATCAACTACTTAGTCAGGCAGCAAGACTTTCTAGACTATTTACAAGTAGAAGACTATGAAGCAGTACCTCCAGTCAAATTAGCATCAACTACGGATGACTCAACAGTTGAACTGCAAATGGTGAGATACGGCAAACGTCAAAAGCTATTAATTTGCCGTGATGTGACTCAGTTTGAACGTATTGATACGATTAGACGCGACTTCATCGCGAATGTCTCACATGAGTTGCGCACACCATTGACTGTAGTGGGTGGTTTCATTGAAACCTTAACCGACATCGATGGCGCGATACCTGACAGCTCACGTGGTTATTTTGACATGATGCAGTCCCAAACTAAACGCATGCAATCGATCATCAACGACCTGCTTGTGCTGTCTCAAATTGAAGCCAACTTTGAAACACCAAATGATAAGCCCGTCAATATGACTCAGTTACTACATACGCTAGCGGAAGATGCCGAAGGCTTGAGTCAAGGTGAGCATCAAATCAGCCAGCATTGCGATGACTCCTTGCAAATCACAGGCGACATCAGTGAAATACAAAGCGCGCTCTCCAACCTCATTAGTAATGCGATACGGTATAGCCCAGATGGCGGAGAGATTGTGATTCATTGGTATGAAGAAGACAGTAAACCTGTTTTTAGTGTAACGGACCAAGGCATCGGCATTGAGACAGAGCACATCGCTCGCATTTCCGAACGTTTTTACCGTGTTGATAAAGGCCGCAGCCGCCTGACAGGAGGCACCGGTTTAGGACTATCGATTGTCAAACAGATTTTAAACAGACACCAAGCCAAACTGCAAGTTGAGAGTACTTTCAATAAAGGCAGCACCTTTAAAATCATCTTCCCTACAGAAAGGCTACGAAGAGTGAAAGCTGCCGCATGAAATTAACACGACATCAGTGGTTAACCTTCACACTAATGCTCACATGCAGCTTGGTACTGGGCTGCACCAAGGCCATCAATACGATTACGGGCAAACAAGACACTATCAAGGACATTCCTCAACAACACGATCACAAGTCGATCAATCAGCTGGCCAAGACAGAATTTAATCGATTTGCTGATCTGCAAATTCGGCAAAATATCCAGTCACTACGCATCATCATGCTCAAGCTTTACAAGCGTAACCCCAATGAGCTAAAAAAGACACGCTTCCAAACCGCTGAAGCAATGGTTAGCTTCGTTTTTGATAAGGCACCGCAACACGGCTATTACTTTAAGTCTCTAGGCCAATTACAACAGGAAGCAGCCCTGCTACTCGCCTTTGAGCCGAACTATGAAGGGGATAGAGTGCTAGCATTGATTGTAGGATTGCAAACGATGCTACTCAAAGCACACGGTGGAACAACTGAATTTTATTTCACGCAAGAACTGTCCCCGCAACCGATCTATAATTTTGCGCGGAATCTCGAAATTGCTGCATGGAAACTCAATCATGCTAAACGTAAAGATAACGAACGCTACCTACTCAGTAATAGCTTACAGCACGAAAGTCACAATTTATCGATAGAACGAGAGTTTGGCAAAATGATTGGCCGAACCGACCTTTTTGCAATTGCATTGGCTGAGGAATCTGAACGAACAATTACTCGAATGATCCAAAATATAGCTTCCGCTATTTTTTTACCACTTTAATGGTGCAAAGGCGTTGACATTTCAACACCACTGTTGAAGATTGAATCAAATGCTGTACGTGATGCCAGCCGGTAGGTGTCTTGCTATGAAAGTGAATTAAGATTTGGTTAGGATAGTGTGATGCTTAACACTAATCGCCTTGATCGACTCAGGCTCTCCAACTTTAATGGATTTTAAGGTAATTTCGCCGCTTTTAGCACCTTTTATCACGATTTTATCTACATTTTGATCTGAAACCATGAGATCATTTAAATTAGTTTGCTCGATACCCTGAAGCAAAAAAACCGTGATCACTGCGCTGATTAAGAAAGTTAAATTACCCATTTGAACCTGTATACCCAAAGAATTGTTTAAAGATTATATTTTTTGTAATTAGACAAGCATTTACTATGCCAAAAAGCTTGTTGCTTATTATGATGCTTAACTTTAATAAACATATGACGAATAGTCAGATAATGACTAGGCTCTATCCATCTAAA
>CAZCBF010000050.1:0-12670 GCA_964496895.1 uncultured Methylophilaceae bacterium
TTGAGGAAGGTGAAACTGCTCAGCTTGCTTTGATACGTGAGCTGGAAGAAGAGCTAGGTGTGGCCTGCCAGGTTAATTGTTCTTGGATGACGCTTACGCATGATTACCCTGCACATTTTGATGCGCAAGGCGTACAGACTGCTCAGCCTAAGCGAGTGACATTAGATTTTTTTGTCGTGACTGAATGGACTGGTGAGCCAAAGAGTATGGAGGGGCAAAAGCTTAGCTGGCAATCACCCGATAACTTACAAGTGTCACCAATGCTGCCGGCCAACACACCTATTATTGAGGCATTGTTGGCGGATGGTTAAAGCACTTTTTTGATTGATTAGTGTGTGTACTTTTCTTCTGCTTCTGGTGTGCTCATGACTTCGGTTTGTAGTGGCACGATGGTTATTTTTCCTTGCGAATCGGCAAAGCATAATTCAAAAGTGACTTTGTTGCCTGCTTGAAGGGGTTGTTTGAGATTAAACAACATTAAGTGCATGCCACCAGGTGCTAGCTCAACCGCTTTGTTTTTGGGTAGTGCTAGCGATTTGAGCTGGCGCATTTTCATTATGCCCTCTTCAATCTTCATCTCATGGATTTCTATGGCGTCAGTAATATTTGCTTTGACATGTGTGAGCGTGAGGTTTTGTGTGCCGCGCAGTGTCATATAAGCAGCCCCCACTTTTTGTCCCGGCAGAGTCGGGCGAACCCAGTGCGATTGAATCTCTACCAATGGGTCATTAGGCGCTTCTGCCTGAAGTGCCGATGCGTATAAAAACAGTGATAATAGCGAAAATACTTGAAAGAGTGTTTTGGTCAAACTTATTCCTTTTGCAGTGCTCACTTGATTGACTAGTTGTCGAAGTTTTGGTTCTGTTGGGCAGGAGAAGAGATTGTGTAGCCTTCATTGGCCCATTGCCCTAGGTCGATTAATTTGCAGCGCTCGCAGCAAAAAGGGCGGTACTGATTGCTTGTATCAAAAATAGAATCTTGTTTGCATTGCGGGCAAGGCACAATGCGTGTTTTTTTAGTGTTTGCTGTCATGTTTGCTTCGGTTTTTTATGGCCTTTCATCTAAATCTGACTTTAGCACAAAGTGAGTTAAAAGCGACATAGGCTCAGGTGGAAAGGTACATCGATGGTGGATTTTTCTTGCACAAAGTCACTATTGAGCTGCATAAACTGGATATTAATAGCATATTTATTGGCACTAATACTCGGAAATAGATTCATATCATCATTTATGTACACACGTAGCATGTGGCATGGCGTTTCTTTGCCTGTGTGTTTGCTAAATAAGCCTGTTTTAGCCAGTTCAGAATTTGTCTTGCCGCTTGATCTGAGCAGGTGTAATAGGATGTAAACCGCTTGTTGCATTGGGATCATTGGTTTGAGCCAATTGCTGAGTTGTAGGCGCCGTTTGGCTGGGTCTTGACTCAGCCAATATTCAAAGGAAGGCATATCATAACTACAAATGCCGCCTGGTATTGAGAAGCTATTGTGCAAGCTCGCTAACCATTCATTGGTGCGCATGTGGTGACCTAGTTTGCTGCTGTCATTTTGAAGCTTGAGGATCACTGTCTCAATGTCGGTCAGTAGTTTGATTATTTTTTCATTATCAACGACCGTACTTTCTTTGACCTTGATTAAGAACTGCTTTTGATTCACCAGTTCTTGAATTAATTCAAACTTGATTTCGGCACGATCTGTGATCTCGATTAATTGCAAGAGTGATTGCAGTGCGAATAAATGCTGACTACTACTGTCACTGGTTTGAAGGCTGTCGACCACGCGCTTGAGCAGTGCTTCGATACGTAGCATGTATCGAATTCTCTCAGAAAAAGGATAGTCGTAAATTTGCATGTGTCTTTTTTTAAATAATTAAATATCAACAATTATGTATTGTTAGTCGCCTTAGATCGTGCGGCCGATATTGTAAAGCAAGATTGATTCAGTGCAGTATGTAGTCTATCAATTTTTACATTTAATGCGCTAATGTCATCATTGTTTTCAATCACATAGTCTGCGCGCTTGATGCGCTTATCTCTTGGTATTTGTGATTGGATAATTGCCCTTGCGGTTGCTTCACTCAATTGGCTACGTGCAACGGCTCTAGCTACTTGTAATTCAGGCTCGCAGTCGATCACGACTGCGTAATCGATCAGCTTTTGGTAATGATCGGTTTCAAATAATAAAGGCACGGCGATAAGCTGATAATGTATTTGCGTATTCGCATTAAGTAATGCCTGATTTTGTTTGACTTGTTGGGTAACTTGTTCCCGAATCAGTGGGTGCGTGATTGATTCAAGTTTAGTTTTGGCGATAGGATCATTAAACACTAGTTTGCGCATTTTGTTGCGGTCTAATGCTTGGTCCTTATTGATGAAATGTTGACCAAATTGCTCGCTAATGGCATTGATTGCAGCACCGTTAGCCCTAGTGATCTGATGTGAGATCACATCAGTGTCTACTATGGGCACGCCTAGTTGTGCAAGCTGATCGCAAGCCGTGTTTTTACCTGAAGCGATTCCACCAGTGAGTGCAACAATAGGCATGGTATTAGGGTAAATACAAGTGCAGTAAGGTGTTAGCAAAGAATAAAGCCGCAATGCCAGCAATGGCCAAAAATGGGCCAAATGGCATTGGCTTTTCTCTGCCGTGATCGGTGAAGACGATTAAGCCAATCCCAATAATCGCACCACTAATCGAAGACAGTAAAATAATGGCAGGTAGTAATTGCCAGCCAAACCAAGCACCTAGTGCTGCAAGTAGTTTGAAGTCGCCATAGCCCATGCCTTCTTTGCCGGTGAACAGTTTGAATGCCCAGTAGATTGACCATAAACTTAAGTAGCCTACTATTGCGCCGATGACTGCTGTGCTTAAATCAGTAAAGCCATCATTTAGGTTGAATAATAAACCTAGCCAGACTAACGGCAAGGTAATGTCATCCGGTAATAGCTGTGTGTCAAAGTCAATAAAAGTGAGTGCGATGAGCGCGAAAACCAATGCCAGTACGAAAAGCGTGGTGCTGTTATAACCAAATTTCCAAGCCACTAGGCCAGCCAATAGGCCCGTCAACAATTCAACCAAAGGGTAGCGTATGCTAATGCTGGTTATGCAATTGCTACATTTCCCTCCTAGTAAAAGATAGCTCAGTACAGGAATATTCTCATAAAATTTAATTTGATGATTGCATGCGGGGCAACTTGACCCTGGCTTGGATAGGTTGAACGTTTCTGTAGGGGGGCTTACTTGTCCTTGAAGCGATTCGCATTGTTGATGCCATTGTCGTTCTAGCATTTTTGGCAGTCGATAAATGACTACATTGAGGAAGCTACCCACCATGAGGCCAAATAACACTGAAAGGCTAATTAATAGTGTTGGAGATTGCGCAATGATGTCGGTAAAACCAACGGTGTGATTCAGCATGAAAATCCTTAATATTCTATATTAATCAGTGATTTGTACTTTCGATTTAAACCACCTTCGATAGCATTTTAGCATTGAATCTTGTATGGGTATTTGAAAAAAGGTTGAAATTTATCCTTGTCATCCCGATATATCAGTTATGATGTGTTAAAGGACTGTAGATGTCATACGGGCCTGAAAGTGAAGGAGTATCATGACAGATAGATTGAACGACAAGAATGTGATCTCAATTGCTGATGAGTTCAGCGACCAAGAGTTGCCAGAATGGGATGACTTAATCGTGTGTCGTGTTGAGGTTGATTTGCCAACATGGATGGCTAAGTTGACCGATGGTGGTCAATGGGAAGTGTATTCAGAAAGTGAAGAAGAAAATTGTATTAGCTTCGCCTTGCGTGAATCTGCTGAGAAGGCCAAAAAGGTCAGTCAACCTAAGCTAGCGGAAGTTACCTTGTATCATAATGGCTATGCCGTAGTTGATGTAGAAGGCCAATCTTTATTTGATGGCTCATTAACCAATGGTGAGTCTGACTTTGCGCATTTGACCTATTTTAACGCTGATAGTGGCGAAGAAATCCTATTGCATTAGTCGTCTTTCTTTGATGCTAAGCATCGAAACGCTTTAAAAACGGCGGTACACAGAAAATTGTGTGAGCTGGTCAAGTGCCGTTTTAAAGCTGTTGGTTTTAAACTCTGCTATTGACTCGCGGCCTAAGCGAGCCTCTTTTTCTGCCAGTGACTGAACTTCATCCATTGCACCTGTGCGCTTCACCACTTGGATAATTTCTGAAATGTCTTGGGTGTTGCCGGTAACGATTGCTTCTTCAATGAGTGCGCTATCAGTACTTGTGCCGCTGCGCATAGCAATGATAAGGGGTAGGGTGGGTTTGCCTTCTTGAATATCATCCCCCAGATTTTTTCCGATAGCATCAGGATCGCCATCTAGGTCTAAGAGGTCGTCTATGAGTTGAAAGGCGACCCCGATATGTTTGCCATATTGTTTGAGCGCGCTTTCTTCAGCTGGTGTGGCATTGCTGATAATGGCCCCCAATTGTGTGGCTGCTTCAAATAGTTTTGCGGTTTTGTAATCAATGACCTGCATGTAAGCCTCATCAGAGACTTTTGCATTGCGTATATTCATTAGTTGCAACACTTCGCCTTCGGCTATGGTGTTAGTCGTATTGCTTAACACCTCCATCACGCGCATGTTTTGAATATTCACCATCATTTGAAAAGCGCGTGAATAGACAAAGTCGCCTACTAAGATGCTAGCCGCGTTACCAAACAATGCATTTGCTGTATTTTGACCACGTCTTTTTGAGGACTCATCCACAACATCATCATGTAGCAATGTTGCCGTATGAATAAATTCGACAATAGCCGCAATATGGTGATGTTGAGATTTGATTGGACCTAGTACGCCGGCTGCAAGTAACGCGAGCATGGGGCGCATACGCTTACCGCCACTATTGATAATATAGTGTGCAATTTGATTAACTAGCGCGACGTCTGAATGCAATGATTGTCGGATCACGGCATTGACAGACTCCATATCATCATTCACGCAAGCTTGAATGGTTTCAAGGTCTGGTGTTGGGGACTCTGAATAAACAGCGTTGAAGGAGGTGGTCATTGCAAACTTTAACTATCGAAAACTACAAACTGCTGCGATTTTAGCATATTCCGTTTAGCATAAGGGATAACGCTTTGCTTGTATGTTGCTATAGTTGATCCAAATAATAGATACGCTGAGCACAAAGGAAACCTATTGCGATCTGATCGCAAGCTAACAATCTCTAAAAAATTAAGCTAGAACATTTGCTTAGCGTGTTTTTTTGCGTATAATGCTTTGTTCTTTAGAAATCGTAATTCAAAAAGCAAATTTAAGGCATAAAATCATGTATGCAGTTGTGAAAACAGGTGGAAAACAGTATCGCGTTAACTCTGGCGATACGCTAAAAGTTGAAAAGTTAGAGGCAGAAGTGGGTGACACTGTTGCATTTGACGAGGTGTTAATGGTCAATGACGGTAAAAGTACCAAAATCGGTACGCCATTAGTCGATGGTGCGAAAGTGCAAGCCAAAGTTGTTGCACACGGTCGTGGTGATAAGGTGATGATTTTTAAATTTAATCGTCGTAAACACTACCGTAAGACGCAAGGTCATCGTCAAAGCTATACTGAAATTCAAATTGATACAATTGCTGCTTAATATAAGCGCAAGATTAGTTAAAGGAAGAAAATAATGGCACATAAGAAAGCTGGTGGTAGTTCACGTAACGGACGTGATTCCGAGTCAAAACGCCTTGGTGTTAAAGCATATGGTGAGCAGGTAGTTAAAGCTGGTTCAATCATTGTGCGCCAACGCGGTACTAAAATGCATGCTGGCGAAAATGTTGGTATGGGAAAAGACCATACATTGTTTGCTAAAGCTGATGGCAAAGTAAGCTTTGCGGTAAAAGGCCCATTGAAGCGTAAAACAGTGAGTGTTATTCCTTCATAAAGAAGCTGATTCTATCTAAAGCCTCATCATATGATGAGGCTTTTTTGTTTGGTACACTGTAACGATGAAATTTATTGATGAAGCAACGATAAAAGTATTTGCAGGCGATGGCGGTAACGGCGTCGCTACCTTTCGGCGTGAGAAGTACGAGCCGATGGGTGGCCCAAGTGGTGGCGACGGTGGTCGTGGCGGGTCTATTTACATGCAAGCCGACGAGAATATTAATACTTTAGTTGACTATCGCTATACACGTAGCTTTCGCGGAGAGCGTGGCGAAAATGGGCGCAGCAAAGAAATGTATGGCGCCAAAGGTGAAGAGATGGTCTTGCGCGTACCTGTGGGTACGGTTGTGACAGACAAAGTCACTGGTGAAATTGTTGTTGATTTAAGCGAAAATGGCCAACGCGAACTGATCGCTGCTGGCGGAAAAGGTGGTCTTGGTAATGTCCACTTTAAATCGAGTATCAATCGTGCGCCAAGGCAATGTACGAATGGTGAGCCAGGCGAAGAGTTTGAGCTATATCTTGAGCTAAAAGTGCTTGCCGATATTGGTTTGTTGGGCATGCCGAATGCGGGTAAGTCGACGTTTATTCGTTCGGTATCTGCGGCAAAGCCTAAAGTGG
Source organism: uncultured Methylophilaceae bacterium (assembly GCA_964496895.1). Taxonomy (GTDB): domain Bacteria; phylum Pseudomonadota; class Gammaproteobacteria; order Burkholderiales; family Methylophilaceae; genus Methylotenera. The sequence goes on from CAZCBF010000050.1 coordinate 6,538, forward strand.
CGGATTATCCTTTTACGACCATGAATCCTAATTTAGGTGTGGTGCGTGTTGATACAGAGCGTAGCTTTGTCATTGCAGACATCCCCGGCATTATTGAAGGTGCTGCAGAGGGCGCAGGGCTGGGCCATCGCTTTTTAAGGCATTTACAGCGTACTAGTTTGTTATTGCATTTGGTCGACATTGCGCCTTTTGATGAAACGGTTGATCCAGTAGTGGAAGCGCGTGCGATTGTAGAAGAGCTTAAAAAGTACGATCAGGAGTTGTTTGATAAGCCAAGATGGCTGGTGCTGAATAAAGTTGATTTGATCGATGATTCGGCGTCACGTGTAGCGGAATTTGTGAAGGCCTATGGTTGGGATGGTGAAGTGTTTGCGATTTCAGCGATTAAGGGCGAAGGATGTGACGCGCTAAAATATGCCATCATGGACTATATTGATCAACATAAGCAAGTGCTCACCGACGTTCAAGAAGAAGATTATCGGCCATGAGTGAGCAGTCAATCATCCATAATGCAGGGCTAGTGGTGGTTAAGGTTGGCTCTAGTTTGGTGACGGGTGGTGGCGCTGGGCTTGATGAGGTGGCGATTAATCATTGGGCCAAACAAATTACCCATTTGAAATCACTAGGTAAACAGGTTTTATTAGTGTCAAGTGGTGCTGTAGCAGAAGGTATGCAGCGTCTTGGTTGGCAAACCAGACCAGAGTCAATTAATGAATTGCAAGCTGCAGCCGCTGTTGGTCAGATGGGCATGGTTCAGATGTATGAGCGAAGCTTTATGCAGCATGATTTTCATACCGCGCAAGTATTGCTCACACACAGCGATTTATCAGATCGTACGCGCTATCTAAACGCACGGAGTACACTTAAAAAACTATTGGATCTCAATGTCATACCTATTGTGAATGAAAACGATACGGTTGTGACCGATGAGATACGTTTTGGCGATAATGATACATTGGCTGCATTGGTTGCGAATTTAGTCGAGGCGGATGGCTTGGTGATTTTGACTGATCAAAATGGCTTGTACACCGCTGATCCGCGCAACGATCCTGCTGCCAAGTTAGTTGAGCATGCGATGGCCAATGATCAGAGCCTTTTTAAAATGGCCAGTGGTGCTGGCAGCAGTATAGGAACAGGCGGTATGGCAACTAAGGTTACCGCAGCGCAGCGCGCAGCGCGCAGTGGTGCGCATACTGTGATTGCCTATGGTCGTGAGAAAGATGTGTTGGTACGTTTGCTGCACGGTGAGCGCATCGGTACGCATCTACAAGCACCTGCTGTTAAAATGGCGGCGCGTAAGCAATGGTTGGCAGACTATTTGCAACTAAAAGGTAGTGTGCGTTTAGACGCAGGCGCTGTAGAAGTGTTGCAGCACTCAGGTAAAAGTTTGTTGCCTGTCGGTGTTGTGGCCGTTAATGGTGAATTTAAACGTGGTGAGCTGGTGGCTTGCCATGATCAAAGCGGGCAAGAAATTGCGCGTGGCTTAGTGAATTACGATGCGGCAGAAACCGAGAAAATTATGGGTAAGCCCAGTAGCGAGATTCAATCAGCCTTGGGTTATGTTGATGCTTATGAATTGATTCATCGAGATAACTTAATTGTTTTATAGCATATACTTTAAAAAAACGTAGGAAGTAACATGAGTCAAAAAAAACCTGAGGTTGCCATTATTATGGGATCAAACAGTGATTGGCCTACCATGCAAAATGCAGCGCAAACACTGGCTGACTTTGGTGTGGCATATGATGCCAAAGTTGTTTCGGCACATCGCACACCCGATTTAATGTTTGATTTTGCAGAAAATGCAGTGGAGAATGGTTATAAGGCAATAATTGCTGGCGCTGGCGGTGCGGCGCATCTGCCTGGTATGGTTGCCGCAAAAACCACATTGCCAGTGTTGGGTGTACCAGTGGCTTCTAAGCACTTGAGCGGAAATGACTCATTACTCTCTATTGTGCAAATGCCAAAAGGCGTACCTGTTGCAACCTTTGCCATTGGTGATGCCGGTGCGGTTAATGCAGCACTATTTGCAGTGTCATTATTGGCTAATGAAGATAAAGCATTAGCGCAAAAATTAATCGAATTTAGAGCGAATCAAGCGGCAAAAGTACATGCAATGGATTTGCCAGATCAACCTTAATTTGATCCATAGTTGATAAATGAAAAGAAATGAATGTGAATAAGCAAGTCATATTACCTCCAGCGATGCTGGGGATGTTGGGTGGTGGTCAATTAGGCCGTTTTTTTGTCATTGCTGCCCATGAGATGGGCTATAAGGTGGCGGTTTTAGATCCTGACCCTAACAGTCCCGCTGGCAAAATTGCCGATGTGCATTTGTGTGCAAAATATGATGATGCGCAAGCGCTTGAAACCATCACCAATACTTGTGCCGCAGTGACGACCGAATTTGAAAATGTGCCCGCTGAAACATTGAGTCAGTTAGCAGCATCGACAATTGTGCACCCTAGTGCGGATGCGGTAGCGATTGCACAAAACCGCGTGAAAGAAAAAGCCTTCTTTGCTGATGCTGGTTTGCCGATCGGCCCAGTAGTCACGATTGAATCAGCGGCTGACTTGCCAGCATCTGGCGCGATATATCCGGCGGTATTGAAAGTTGCGCGCTTTGGTTATGATGGTAAGGGGCAGTTGCGAGTGGCGAATCATGCAGAAGCCTTGGATGCATTTAAGCAATTTAAAGAAGAAGTTTGCGTATTAGAAAAAATGTTACCACTAGACTTAGAGGTCTCTGTGGTGCTTGCCAGAGATGTTGAGGGTAATATTACGCCTTTCCCAACTGGTGAAAATAGTCATTTGAATGGTATTTTGGATATCACTGTCGTGCCTGCTCGCGCATCACAAGCCATTCAGGATGAGGCGCAAGCACTCGCAGCCAAATTAGCGAATGCACTGAATTATGTTGGTGTGCTTGGGGTGGAATTTTTTGTTGTAGATGGTCAGTTGAAAGTTAATGAGATTGCACCAAGGCCGCATAATTCAGGGCACTATACTTTAGATGCCTGTGTTAATGACCAATTTGAGCAGCAAGTGCGTGCATTAACAGGTTTGCCGCTTGGCAACGCGAGTTTGCACAGTCAGGCGGTGATGGTTAATGTGTTGGGTGATAGTTGGGTGGATGGTGAAGAGCCAGCTTGGGACTTAGGCTTTGCACAAACTAACTTGAAGCTGCATTTGTACGGTAAAGCTGCCGCACGCAAAGGTCGCAAAATGGGACACTATACAGTGATCGGACAATCTGCTGATGAGGTGATGGCAGCAGCAATGGCGGCGCGTAAAGCCTTAAATATCGGCGAAGGTTAGATTTGAAAATTTGATATGCAAGTCCTTTTTTAAAGGAGGAGCTGTTTAAAGTGCAAATAAAAAGCCGAGCATTGCTCGGCTTTTTTTGCTGTGAAGCGCGGTAGGTTAATTAAACTTACTTACCGCCATCCAGCTCGTCTTGTAGTTTTTTCAGCTCATCCATTTTGCCATCACGTGCTAGCGCAGCTTGCTGTGGCCACGTATCTGGTTTGTGCATTTGATAACGTGGGCCAGCTGCAGCAAGAATCTCAGCTAACTTTTCTACTTGAGCATCCGCTAAGTCTGCAAAAGTATTAATGCCGTCATCGTTTAATAGGCCAGCGATTTTAGGACCGATACCTTCAACCAATGTTAGCTTGTCTTTGCCATCAGCTTTTTTTGCTGCTTTTTTAGCAGGTGCTGGTTTTGCTGCTGTCTTTTTAGCAGGCGCTGCAGCTGCTTTATCAGTGCCATCCATTGCTTTGATTCTTACATTCAGGCGGCTTTTATGACGCGCTGCTTTGTTTTTGTGAATAATGCCTTTATCCGCAATACGATCGATCACAGATACATTTTCTTGAAAGACAGTGCGTGCCGCAGCTTGGTCGCCTGCGTCAATTGCTTTAATTATTTTTTTGATTGCAGTGCGCAAAGTCGAACGCAAGCCTGCATTGTGTGCACGATTTTTAACTGCCTGACGAGCACGTTTTCTTGCTTGTGCGGTGTTTGCCATGTATTAAGTCCTAACTCTGTAAACCATCTAAAATAGTAAGCAGGCGATAATAACTTTTTTTGACATAAGATGCAAGACATTCCATTGCTAGAATCTAGCACGAAAGCATTGAGAGAGAATCAGCGCAGGCAGGATTGTTTTGTCTATCATGCTATTATTACGCGTTTGATTAATAAGACAAATTTCAGGCATCAATATTAGGCCGATATTAAGGTCAACTCGCGTATCCCGATGAATTTACTTAAAGCACTCGCTACAGTTGGTAGTATGACCTTTATCTCACGCATTTTAGGCTTTGTGCGTGATTTGTTGGTGGCGCGTATCTTTGGTGCGGGTGTCATGACAGATGCTTTTTTCGTGGCGTTTAAAATCCCTAATATGCTGCGTCGAATTTCAGCCGAAGGTGCATTTAGTCAAGCCTTTGTGCCTATTTTAGCGGAATATAAAAAAGAGCGTAGCCCTGCGCAGACGCAAGCGCTGATAAATCATGTGGCCTCATTGCTCGGCTTGGTCTTAGTCGTGGTGTCTATCTTAGGGATGTTGGCAGCGCCTTGGATCGTGCAAATCAGTGCACCTGGTTTTACTGAGGACGCGAGTAAGTTTACGCTGACAGTCGAGCTGCTGCGCATTACTTTTCCTTATATATTGTTTATTTCATTGGTTTCATTAGCGGGTGGTGTATTAAACACCTTTGGTAATTTTACAACGCCTGCCTTGACGCCTATTTGGCTGAATGTAGCTTTCATTGCTGCTGCCTTATTTGTTGCTCCTTATTTTGACAATAGCATTCATGTTTTAGCTTGGGCAGTGTTTGTTGGCGGTGTGCTGCAATTATTGTTTCAATTGCCAGCATTAGCAAAGTTGGGCTTGTTGCCAAGGTTTCAACTAGATTTAGAAGATGAAGGTGTTTGGCGCATCTTAAAATTAATGGGCCCTGCGATTTTTGGTGTCTCTATCGCGCAAATATCCTTATTGATTAATACGATCTTTGCCTCATTGCTCGTGACGGGCAGTGTGAGCTGGCTTTATTATGCAGATCGCCTAATGGAATTTCCCACAGGCTTGCTCGGGGTGGCATTGGGTACCATTTTATTACCCAGCTTATCTAAAGCCGTGTCTGATGCCAATACCAATCCAAGCGATCAAAGTTACTCACAGTTATTAGACTGGGGATTGCGCTTAACCTTTATGCTGGCATTGCCTGCTGCTGTTGCATTAGCCGTATTGGCGACGCCATTGATTTCGACTTTATTTTATAACGGTGGTGAGTTTGGACAGTTAGATGTGCTGATGACACGAAAAGCGTTGGTGGCCTATAGTTTAGGCTTGATTGGCTTAATCCTTGTTAAGGTATTAGCGCCTGGGTTCTATGCGCGTCAGAATGTCAAAACGCCAGTGAAGATTGCGATGTTTACTTTGCTGGCCACACAGTGCATGAATTTGATCTTTGTATTTGGCTTAGACCTCAAACATGCAGGGCTTGCCTTGTCGATTGGCTTAGGGGCTTGCCTTAATGCGGCGTTGTTATTTGTTAATTTGAGACGTGCTCGACTTTATCAGCCTGCATCTGGTTGGCTACTCTTTATGCTTAAAATTATTGTGGCATTAATCGGCATGACTTGGGCAATTCACACGATCGCTGGGCCAGATGCACAGTGGTTGTTGTATGGCTTATGGGAGAAGTTGGGTCGTTTAAGCCTATTGTTAATCGCTGGTGTGGGTAGTTATTTTGCAATCTTGTTTATCTTGGGTATTCGGCCGCAGGATTTTATGCGTCGCGTGAATATTTAAGGCAGTAATAGTGAAAATTATTCGTCATATTAATCACGCTGCAATAGCGCAATCGCCTAAGGCATTGGCCATTGGTAACTTTGATGGCTTTCACCTAGGCCATCAAGCCTTGCTGAGTCAATTAGTTAAAGCCGCCGAAGTCGCCGATCTAACGCCAGCTTTAATGACTTTTGAGCCGCATCCGCGCGAGTTTTTCATGCGAGACAATGCGCCCACACGCTTATCTAGCTTACGCGAAAAATTATTGTATTTTAAAGCCAGTGGAATTAAGGAAGTTTATTTAGTGCGCTTTGATGCTAAATTTGCAGCATT
>CAZCBF010000051.1:0-12122 GCA_964496895.1 uncultured Methylophilaceae bacterium
GGTAGTCCATTTCTGCACAGCCCATGACATGAATACGGTCTGGATAAACATAATCCCCATGACCAATCAGTGCAAGCGTTGGTTTGGTAACCGCTTTACTACTGATGGTGTTGTCTCCACCTGATAAGCCAGCGACCCATTGGAGTTTTAATTTGCGTTGATTGGTGTTGAAGAGTTCTGTGATGCTGATTTGTGCCATGAGAAACAATCAAAATATACAGTATTGAATAATGATATACCGTTTCAGGGACAGTAATCTATCAGCCCAAATAAAAAACGCCACCAGATAGTTGGTGGCGTTTATTATAACGACAATAGTCGTTATTTACTGTTGTACAGTATTCATCAGAATGTATTTTGTGTATTAATTCAGATGTTGGTGCTTAACCGCGCCATTTACTTTGTGGTGGTTATTTGATTTACCTTTATGTTTGAGTACTTGGCGGTCAAGTTTGTCTGTAAGGGTATCAATCGCGCTATACATATTGTCATTGGATGATTCAGCATGTAAATCATTGCCAGGCACATGCAATGTTGCTTCAACCTTTTGAGCAAGTTTTTCAACACGCATGGTGACTTTTACATCAATCACATGATCAAAGTGATTGCTGATGCGATTTAGTTTGGTTTGCACATACTCGCGTAATGCAGGAGTAACTTCTAAATGATGACCTGTCACTTGTAAATTCATACATTGTCTCCTTCTGTTGGTTTGTTTTGCTAGCAAAATGCTTCAAAACAATATTCAGTGTACTCTTATCAAAAAACTGTGCAACTATCCAATTAGGCTAGTTTTACCTGTTTTATTGATGAAATGAGTGTCAATTCAGGTTTAATTCAACCCTTAAATAGAGATAACGACCACATGTGAGGCACGCTTAACTTTTGTTACAATATTATTTGTATAAGCCATCATCAATACCATTCATTATGCTAATCGTTATTTCACCTGCTAAAACGCTTGATTTTGAGACACAAAGCCCAACTCAAGCCTACACCCAGCCTGATTTTTTAACTCATTCTCAGCAACTGATTGATACGCTACAAGAAGTTGATGTGGTTGGTATCGCACAAATGATGAAGATCAGTGACCCATTGGCCGCATTGAATGTGGGAAGATACCAATCGTGGCAAACACCATTTGATTTAGACAATGCAAAGCAAGCAGTTTTTGCCTTTAAAGGTGATGTCTATACTGGCTTAGATGCTCAGAGTATGACAGAAGATAATCTCAACTTTGCCCAAAAACATTTGCGGATATTATCTGGTCTCTACGGCATCTTAAAACCATTGGATCTCATGCAAGCTTATCGGCTTGAAATGGGTACAAAATTAGCCAATGTTAAAGGTAAGGATTTGTACCAGTTTTGGGGTGATCAAATTAAGCAGGCTTTAAGTGATGAAGCGCAAATGCAAGACCGTGTGCTGATTAACCTCGCTTCTAATGAGTACTTCAAAGCGGTCAAAGCCAAACAATTGGATGCGCGTATTATCAGCCCTGTGTTTAAAGATCAAAAAAACGGGCAGTATAAAATGATTAGCTTTTACGCTAAAAAAGCAAGAGGGTTGATGAGCCGCTATATCGTTGACCATGAGATCACTGATCCAGAAGCGATTAAGGCTTTTGATTATCAAGGCTATTATTATTCAGAAGCCCAATCTCATCAGGATGAGTGGGTGTTCTTGCGTGATCATAAGGCATCGTAGTTAAGCGAGAGTTTCACTACGATGCAACGCTTGTTTTTTGCCTTATGGCCAAGTGAAAGCTTACGCGAATCGATCGATCAATTAAATCAGTCCATTCATATGGATGGTGTCAGAAAGCTCAAGCCGCAAAATCTGCATTTAACCTTACTCTATCTAGGGGTTTTAGCACCTGAAATACAAGCCAATATCACGAGTCAAGTTGATCGCTTGATGAATCAGCAGTTCAAATTTGAACTTGATGGTTTGGCCTATTGGCAAGCGCCACGTATTTTATGCCTAACGGTCAATCAGCAGCCATGCGCCATGCATCAGTTGGTCGATCAGCTCGTTGAGATTGTTAAAGAATTTCCTATTTATCTACATGACCGACCATATCGCGCGCATGTGACTTTGATGCGTAAGGCTAAGCAACACTATGACATGCAGTTTTCATCGATTGCTTGGCAAGCCAATTCTTTTGTGTTGGTCGCATCAGAATCGACACCGACGGGTATCAAATACACCGTTTTACAGGAATGGGCGTTGCAAAACCATTAAGCTTTTACAGCTATAGTGTTTTCCTTAGGCTTGCAGGCGGAATGCTCATCGATTCACGATACTTCGCGATAGTACGCCTTGCCACTTTAATGCCTTGTTCACCGAGTAGCTGTGTGATTTGGTTGTCAGAGTAGGGTTTTTGAGGGTTTTCTTCTTCGACCATTTTTTTGATTAATGCGCGTATAGCTGTTGCTGAGCAAGTACCGCCAGCATCAGTAGCCACCGCGCTACCGAAGAAATATTTAAGCTCAAAAATGCCGCGTGGTGTCAGCATGTATTTATGTGTTGTCACACGTGAAATAGTCGACTCATGCAAACCGAGTTCATCCGCGATTTCACGCAAGACTAAAGGTCGCATGGCGACTTCGCCATATTCAAAAAAGTTACGTTGCCGATCTACAATGGCCTGAGAGACGCGCATAATCGTTGCGAAGCGTTGCTGAATATTTTTAATCATCCATTTAGCTTCTTGCATTTGGCTTTGCAGATACTGGCTCGAGCTATCGCGGTTGCGTTTTAAAATACCCGCGTAAAGCTGATTGATTTTGAGTTTGGGAATCACACTTTCGTTAAGATTGACCACCCATATCCCTTTGACCTTTTTGACTTCTACCTCATGTTGGATGAAGTGTTCTGAGCCAATGTGTACAAATTCACTGCCTGGACGAGGGTTTAGTTGTGTGATGACTTGTTGTGCTGCTTTTAACTCTTGATCGTTGCAATCTAATTGCTTTTTGATTTTGTTAAAATCTTTTGCTGCCAATGTTTTCAGATGTTCTGCGACCACTGTCTTAGCGAGCTCAATTACCGCAGTGTCTTCGTCCAAAGCATCGAGCTGTAGCAATAAACACTCTTTGAGATCTCGCGCACCTACACCAATAGGGTCAAGATTTTGCAGGTGTCTCAGTACTGTTTGCAGCTCGACTTCATCTAGTTCAAAGTCCTCTGGAATCTGCTCTGCAATCACCTCTAAAGATTCACCTAAATAACCATCCTCATTGATCGCATCAATGAGTAACAGAAGCAGAACCTGATCACGTTCACTGAGCATGAGCAGTTTTACTTGATCTATAAGGTGATCACTTAAGCTAATCGCAGTCGTTTCTTGTGGTCTAAAGTCACTATCATCGTCATCTGGAGCATTGTTTTCATCCCAACGACTACCATTGGAAAACTCGCCATATTCATCTGAAAATTCGGTATCAAACTCTCCTGACTTTGCAACGACCTCTTCAACAGCGGGCTCATTTTGGCCATCTTTTTCAGCGTTTGTTTTTTCTGCTGTCGTATCTGTACCACTTGCCGTCTCTGGTGTAGGTGTGTTTAACTCTTCTGAGTTATTGGTGTTAGCATTCTCTGCTTCAGACGCTGTCGCATTGTTTTCTGTTTGATCACTGGCTTGGCCGTCGTTATTTTCTTCGCGCTCTAATAGCGGGTTGGTTTGTAGCAACGCGTCGATCTCTTGGTTGAGGTCGAGTGTGGACATCTGCAACAGCTTAATCGCCTGTTGTAGTTGTGGGGTCAGTGATAAGCTTTGTGAAAACTTAAGTTGTAAGCCTTGCTTCATAAACTAAAATGTTTGCCTAAGTAGACTTCTTTAACGCTTTCATTATTGACGATCTCTTCAGGTCTGCCAGAGGCAAATACCTGACCTTGATTGACAATATAAGCGCGGTCACAAATGCCGAGTGTTTCACGCACGTTGTGGTCGGTAATCAGCACGCCAATATTACGTTTGGCTAAAAATTGAATGATTTTTTGAATATCAATCACTGCGATAGGGTCGATACCTGCAAAGGGTTCATCCAATAAGATAAAGTTTGGGTTTGTTGCTAAGCATCTAGCAATTTCTACTCTTCTGCGCTCACCACCTGATAAGCTCACCGCAGGGTTATCACGAATATGAGTAATATGTAGTTCTTCAAGTAGTGTTTCTAAGTGGTGAGTACGTTGTCTCGCTGTCAGTCCTTGTAGCTCTAAAACAGCTAAAATATTGTCTGATACGCTGAGCTTTCTAAATATAGAAGGCTCTTGCGGTAAGTAAGCCAGGCCCATTCTTGCACGCAAGTGAATCGGCATGCGGCTTAGATTCTTACCATCTAAGAAGATGCGTCCAGCGTCCAGGCGTACAAGCCCTACCATCATGTAAAAGCTAGTGGTTTTGCCCGCGCCATTAGGCCCTAGCAGTCCAACCACTTCACCGCTATTCAGTCGTAGCGAAATATCTTGCACGACCATACGAGACTTATATGATTTTTGTAGGTTTTCTACAATGAATTCACTCATTTTTATTTTTATAGTTTCTTATCGATTATCGGGTTTATTGATCACGTTTGCGCGGTTGAATCACTGCACGTACACGACCAGTTGGGTTGGTAGTTGTCTTCGTGCCACCTTTAACTTCCGCAAACTCAGCAATCGCGTCATACATAATGTAATCACCACGCACCACATCCTCACCCCGTTTTACCCAGGCTTTTTTAAAGAGTTTCACTTTATCCATACGGCCATCATACTCAATTCTTAAGGCGCTGCCTTCGAGCCATTCATCTTTACCGGTACGTTTTTGCTTGAAAGTGGTTGGGTTGCCAATGGATGTACTGTGTTGAAAGCCATCCTTGTCTTCTTTCACAATCAGTTTGTCGGCTTTAATCAACAGTGAGCCTTGTTTTAAGATCACATTGCCCACATAAGTGCTTGTTTGTTTCGCATCATCTACCTGTACTGAGTCAGCTTCCAAGTCAATCGGTTGGTCGCGGTCAGAAGATTCTGCCTGTGCCCAGTTTGCTTGGATGATGAGTAGGCCAGCCATTGCCCAAACACTATTTTTTGCGTAATGACGTAGCTTATTGAATGTTATTTGCATCTCTTTACTCCTTGTATGTGCTACTTTTTTAGGTTAGCACGTCGCTAATGCTTTAGTGATCAGCTTTTGTAAAATGATTTTAAAATGTCCTGTTTTCATTAGGCAAATTCTTTTTCTCAAGGCTTTGTTTTCTTAGTTTATCGATTTCTTTGACTGATTTTGTTGTTTTTTGATCAGCAAGCGTCTCAATGGGCTTGCTTGGTTTTTGCTTAGGTCGCACATAGTGTGCTCTGACTTTGTTGAGCAGTGTCAGTTTCTTTTTAGATTTTTGATACACCATACCATTGGCCCTAATCACCGTCTTAGGCGCTTGTTTAATCAGCACAGGCTTTTGGGTTAATGCAATATCGACTTCTGGCATCACGTGTAAATATTCTGTTTCTAATGTCATAACCCCTTTATCACCCCAAGGCTCACGCTTGACAAGGACATTTTTGTAAATTTTAACGTCTTCGCCATTACTAGAGACTTCGCCATGTAAACCTGTGACACGCACATATTGCTTACCTGCATCGTATTGCGTAAAGATTGGCTTATCTAGCTCGGTACTGTCATTATCTGGAAAATGCTCCATTGTCTCGGCTTGCAAGCGATAGCGAAGTTTTCCGTTAAGGTCTGTTTTAGCTGTCAAAAAATCTTTTAAATAATAATCTGGGTCATGGCGCAATGCTGAGTCAGGTCTCGGTGGCGCAGGCTGTACTTTAATGTTTACCCAGTAAGTGACTGCGGCAAGCAATGCCAACAGTAAAATGGGAAATAGTAAGGTAGAGCTTTGCTTAAACATGCCTTAATCAGTTTGCAATGTTTGCTTTAGTTAAAAAAGGTTGCATGGTGCTTTCAAATGTACCTTGCGCTTGCATGATGAGTTCGCAAACTTCTCTGACTGCGCCCTGACCACCTGCTTTTTGCGTGACATAGTCCGCATGTTGCAGCACCATTTCTGGTGCTGCAGGCACCGCTATGGCCAAGCCGCTATCTATCATTGGTGGTAAGTCAACCACATCATCACCGACAAAAGCAGCATTTTCGGCGCGAATGCCAGTGTCTTTTAATAATTGTTGCCACGCAGCGAGTTTATCTTCTGCGCCTTGAAATAAATGGCTAACCCCTGTTGATTCTGCACGTTGGCTTACCACTTGTGATTTGCGGCCGGTAATAATCGCTAGTTCAACCCCAGTGGATTTTAAGAGTTTCATGCCTAAACCATCATGCGCGTGGAAGATTTTATATTCTTTACCATCATCGCTGATCATCAGGCCACCATTGGTCATCACGCCGTCTACATCCAATACCAGTAGCTTGATCTGTTTAAATTTTTCTAGTTGGGTACTGCTTAGTAATTTTAATAGTTTCATTAAACAACTTTCGCTTGCAGTAAGTCATGCATATTAATCGCGCCGATGAGTTGATTTTGTGCATTGACAACCAGTAGCGCATTAATTTTATTGGTTTCCATTACTTCCACTGCTTTTGCTGCCAGCTGGTTGGCTTGTACCGTTTGAGGGTTGGCTTTCATAACTGAGTTGATGGTGGTCTTGGTAATGTCCAGATTATTTTGTAAAGTGCGGCGTAAGTCACCATCGGTAAACACGCCTTGCAAATTGTTTTTAGTGTCAACCACTGCAGTAAAGCCTAGGCCTTTGGCGGTCATTTCGATTAAGCCTTCTGAGAGCATGGCATCAGAGTGTACTTTAGGCACAGCCTTACCTTGATGCATTAGGTCTTCCACGCGTGTGAGTAGTTTGCGACCTAAACTTCCACCAGGGTGCGAGCGGGCAAAATCTTCAGCGGTAAAATCACGCTGATCGAGCACGCATAAGGCTAATGCATCACCCAAAGCCAATGCCACTGTTGAACTAGAAGTAGGTGCAAGGCCTAATGGGCAAGCTTCTTGACTGACCGCAGCGCTTAAATGCGCATCTGCTATTGTTGCCAAGCTTGAATGATGGTTACCTGTAATCGTGATAATAGTCGTTCTGAGTCGTTTTAACGTTGGAATAATCGCTGCTAACTCTTCGCTTTCGCCCGAGTTAGAAAGCGCAATTAAAATATCATCCTTGGTGATCATTCCAAGATCGCCATGATTGGCTTCTGCGGGGTGCATGAAAAAAGCGGGTGTACCCGTGCTGGCGAATGTAGAGGCTATTTTCCCGGCGATATGCCCAGATTTACCCATACCACTGACAACGACACGTCCTTTACAGGCAACAATGGCACTGACAACACTGACAAAAACTGAATCCAGTCTAGTCGTCAATGCTTTGATTTCATTTGCTTCGATTTCCAAGACATCTCTTGCCAGCTTTAGGCAAGCATCTTGCGCAGCAGTCGTGCTATCTTGAATCATTTATTAATCTGTTAATTCACTCTTGCATTGATGTTGATAGATGCAAGAAGCATCCATTTTTTTCAAATGCTGAATCTCATACTCAATTACGATCGATCATTATAAAGAATAAATTAACAGATTGGTTTAAATTTTACAAAATTGGGCACGATATTTGCTGATGCGCCGCGCAATGTTGTATTAATGCCTGTGTAGAGTTGATACAAAGCGCGAAAATACCTCAGTGCACTCAGTTGGTCATTCAATTTAAAGGCGCCAAACGCCCGATTTACCGCCTTGCTTCTCTAGAAGTTTGATTTCACTTAGAACCATGCCGCGATCAACTGCCTTGCACATATCGTAGATGGTTAGGAGTGCTGCGCTAACGCCGGTCAAGGCTTCCATTTCTACACCTGTCTTACCATCACATTTTGTGGTGACAGTACACATGACTTGACTGGCTTGGTTATCCAGCTCAAATACCACGTTGACTTTAGTTAATGCAATCGGATGACAAAGAGGAATGATGTCGGCTGTTTTTTTGCAGGCTTGAATCGCAGCAATTCTTGCAATGCCTAAAACATCGCCTTTTTTGCTATCGCCAGCTTCTATTGCTTCTAATGTTTCGGCCTGCATTTTGATATAGCCCTGTGCAATGGCGATACGGTGCGTGATGGATTTATCACTAATATCGACCATATGGGCTTTACCGCTATCATCAAAGTGATTGAGTTTGTCTTGAGTTGTTGTCATATTGCAGTACTATATTGAACCGATTAGTATGGATTGTATCTAAAATAGATTACTAAAAATTGTTAGTTATTATTCAGCACTCCATGACCTCTGTAAAGCAAGCCAACCATATCGCGAAGTTTATATTGCTTTGTTGTATTGGTTTATTTTCAGTTTCAGCTCAAACGGAAGACATGGTCTTGACTACTAAACCAGTGCAGCTGCCACCGGTAGGGGATAGCATTTTGCTCGATCAAGGTGTCGATGCCAATTTGCCAGAGTTAGGTGATACCTCCCAGAATGTATTAAGTGCGCAAGATGAGCAGCGTATCGCCGAGCAGATTTTACGCCAAGTCGCTCAGAGCGATGAAGTCGAACAAGATCCTGAGATCCGTGATTATATTGTTAACCTTGGTCAAAAATTGGCACTGTCAGGGCCTAACCCTGGCCAAGATTTTCATTTTTTTGTCGTAAAAGATCCTACGATTAACGCTTTTGCCATGCCAGGTGGCGTGATCGGGGTGCATACGGGTTTAATACTGGCCTCTAAGAGTGAGTCGGAATTAGCGAGTGTTTTAGGGCATGAGATCGGCCATGTGACGCAGCATCATCTCGCACGTATGCTTGAAAATCAAAAAAAAGGGACTTTAAAAAATGCAGCGGGCTTAGCGCTCGCACTGTTAATTGCTAGTAGTGGTAATGCACAACTGACACAAGGCGCGTTAACTACCGTAACGGCTTATGGTGTACAAATGCAGCTGGATTACACACGTGCTCATGAGCGAGAGGCAGACCGTGTTGGCTTGCAAATTTTAAATAATGCCGGCTTTGATGTGCGTGGCATGCCAGCCTTTTTTACCACCTTGCAGCGTACACATCGTTTTACCGAAGGCGCAGCACCAGGCTTTTTACGCACGCATCCTTTGACACTAGATCGGATTGCAGATGTGGGTAACCGCGTGACTCAAATGCCTTATAAACAAGTGGTCGATAGTTTGGATTATCAACTGGTGCGCGCTAAGTTAAGGGCCAAAGGTAGTTTTTTAGATCGCAATGCTTCCCAGTCTAGCGTGGCGTTTTTTGAGCAAAATATCTTACAAAAGCGCTATGCAAATCCTACCGTTGAGTATTACGGCCTTGCGGTTGCACAGTTAAATTTGCACCATTTTGTCCAAGCTAAAAAAGCCATCGACTGGCTTAATCAACATGCCGAGCCGCATGCGATGCTGGCAAACCTTAATGCCGAATATTATTTGGTAAAAGGTGAAGGCAATACTGCCGCACAAAAATACCAAGAAAGCTTAGCGCAATACCCTAGCAACCGCGCATTGATCTATGGCTACACGCAGCACCTGCTGCGCGCTAAACAACACGCCTTATTGGTTGATTTTGTCTCAAAGAAGCTAGCTTATTGGCCCAATGACCACCAGCTATACCAATGGCAATCACGCGCTTATGCGTTGCAAAATCAGCAGTTACTCAGCCACCAAGCACTCGGTGAGGCATACTATCGCCAATATGATTTAGGCCGTGCCGTAGAGCAGATGGCATTGGCGGCTAAATCACCTGGCGGTGATTTTTATCAGCGCTCAATCGTTGAAGCGCGTTTAAAAGTATTGCGAACAGAATTAAAGAAAACAGAGGCCGCTAATGATACGTAGACAGTTTCTTAAATCAGTTGCAGCAGCCAGTATTGCTGCTTTTGCATTACCCAGAGTGATACTTGCAAAAGTGTGGGACAAAGCCGCCTTTAGCAAAACACAGATGGCTATGGCTTTTGACGCGATGGGGATTATTAGCCCTATTGCTTCAGATCAAATTACACTGATGGCCCCAGACCGTGCAGAAAATGGTGCTGTGGTGCAAGTGGAGGTCAAAAGCAAGCTTGCGAATACAGAATCAATCATGCTTTTTGTTGACAAAAACCCTACCAATTTAATTGCGCATTATCAGTTTTCTCCTAGTATGGTTGGCGCCATCACCACGCGCATTAAGATGGCCGATACTTCTAATATCATTGCGGTGGTCAAATCAAATGGGCAGTATTACCAACAACGCAAACGCGTGGTAGTACTCGAAAGCGGGTGTGAAAGTTAGTTATGGCAAACAAAATTAAACTGCGTGCACGACTCAAAGATGGCATCACAACTGTCAAAGTATTGATGTATCACCCGATGGAGACTGGTCGTCGCAAAGCGGCTGATGGCTCACTTATCCCAGCACACTTTATTCAGACCGTTACGGCTAAATGGAATGATCAAGTCGTGTTGGAGTCACAGTGCGGTACAGGTGTTGCCAAAAACCCTTACCTCACCTTTCAACTCAATCAGGCCAAAGTGGGTGATACGGTTACAGTGAGTTGGCTGGATAATTTGGGTGCAAAGGCGGCACACACTGTCAGGGTGACTTAACTAAATTTTATAGTGACCTGTGCGCGTTAATGTTGTTGTCACAGTCTTGGCTTAGTTTCTCATTGAAGATATATCTTTCTATCGCCACGGATTTGGCGATAGATAAAATCTATCAATGCAATGAAAATGATATATTGGATTAATTCAAAAGCCATGTTTATAATGCACCCATGTTGTTGATGCGCACAACATTGGAGCGATTCAAAAAGCGCGTCATGCACGAAGAAGTGAATTTAATATAAACCAAAATAGGAGACTTACAATGTCATTAATCAACACAGAGATTAAACCATTTACCGCCCAAGCTTATCATGAGGGCAAATTCGTAGAAGTAACAGAAGCTGACCTAAAAGGTAAATGGTCTGCAGTTGTTTTCTACCCAGCTGATTTCACTTTTGTGTGCCCTACAGAATTAGGTGATCTTGCTGATATGTATGCAGAGTTCCAAAAAATCGGTATGGAAATCTACTCAGTATCAACAGACACACACTTTACACACAAAGCTTGGGCTGATGCTTCTGACACGATCAAAAAAATCAACTACCCAATGATTGGTGACCCAACAGGCACAATCACAAACAACTTTGATGTGATGATTGAAGAAGAAGGTCTTGCACTACGCGGTACATTCATCATCAATCCAGAAGGCGTGATCGTAGCTGCTGAAATTAATGATTTAGGTATTGGTCGTTCTGCTGCTGATTTACTACGTAAGGCTCAAGCTGCACAACACGTGGCTGCTAACCCTAACCAAGCTTGTCCTGCTTCATGGACACCGGGTGAGGAAGCGTTGACACCTTCTATCGACCTAGTAGGTAAGATTTAATTTAAATTGAGTTTTAGGGCGCATTGCGGCGTTGCGCGGTGCTCCTAGAAAGCTCAATTTGGTAAGAGTAAAGTTCAGTACCAAAAGAACTAAAAGCTGCAATTGAGGCAAAAGCTTAATTGCAATCAAAACGGGGGCGTTGTTCACAAGATAACGCCTTTTTTGTAACTAAAATAAGTAAATTGCATTAAGAAGATTTTTGTTCAAAGGCAAGGCGGCAATGCTCGCAGCGGAGTTTACTTGTTGTAAATGAGCATTTGAGAACGCTGCTAAGGCAGCATTTGGGCAAAAAGGGCTTAATGCCTCATCGAGAGAGAAATATTATGGCTTTAGACGCAAGTATCAAACAACAATTGCAACAGTATTTACAAATGCTACGCGAACCCATCGTATTATCTGCGTCATTGGATGACAGCAAAGGCGCGGCAGATATGAAAGACTTGCTGACAGAAATCAACAGCATGTCTGACAAAATTAGTTATGTGGAAGAAGAATATCCGCGTACCCCATCATTTGCGGTTAAGCGTGCTGACTCACATACGCTGGCCGATAAACTAGTCGATGTCCGCTTTGCTGGTATTCCACTAGGGCACGAATTTACTTCATTGGTGTTAGCGCTATTACATGTTGGCGGACACCCAATGAAATTAGAGCAAGACAAAATCGATCAGATTGCGGCGATTGAAGGTGAATACCATTTTGAGACTTATGTCTCGC
>CAZCBF010000052.1:0-12061 GCA_964496895.1 uncultured Methylophilaceae bacterium
CCTGTGTTAGCCGCTTGCATGATAATTGCCACATCGGCGGCCACACACACTTCTAAGAGCTGCCAAATCTCTAGCAGCGTCGTTGGCCGTGCTACTGCGATGGCCTCTCCGCCTCCAAAACGAAACCCTTTTGAGTAAGGCGTCATTTTTGCAGATTGCGTGATGACATTGTTGTCACCGACAATGGCTTGCATTTGTTGAATAAGAGCAGTGTTGGCAGGAGGCGTCATAAAGCAGAAAATATAGTAGAATTTATTGGAAAATTAGCGGTCAATTATAGCATGTGCACTGGTGATTCAATTGACCATAAAAACACATATAAATTCTGTGCCAGCCTGATTTTAATCAATACAACCCATAATTCAGTTTACAATATCACTATGAAAAAAGTTTTATTACCCCTAATCGTACTAGGCCTTGCTGGGCTATTACTCTTTAACCTCTCTCATAAGCCGCAAGCGCCAGATGTCACCTTTACCACGCTAGATGGTAGCAAGATCAACATGGCTGACCTGAAAGGCAAAGTAGTGATGGTGAACTTTTGGGCAACAGACTGCCCGGGATGCATTGCCGAGATGCCAGGCTTGATCGAAACCTATCAAAACTACAAAGACAAAGGCGTGGAATTAATCGCGGTAGCGATGCCCTATGACCCACCCGCACAAGTATTGAATTACACCAAGCAAAAAGCACTGCCATTCCCAGTGATGCATGATGGGTTTTCGGAAGTGACCAGTGCTTTTGGTGATGTTAATTTAACACCGACCACGTTTATTTTTGACAAACAAGGCAACCGCCTCAAGCGCATCATTGGTGAGCTCGACTTTGGCAGTTTGCAACAGCTACTCAATTTGGAGCTGGCAAAATAATGCTCTGGGTCAAAGCCTTTCACATTATTTTTGTCACTAGTTGGTTTGCTGGCTTGTTTTATCTGCCGCGTATTTTTGTCAACTGGGCGATGGAAACCGACCCAAGCGCCCAACAACGTCTTAATTTAATGGCGCATAAGTTATACCGCTTTATGTTTCCGTTGGCAGTGTTAGCACTTGGTTTTGGCTTTTGGCTGATGTTTGCCTTCGGCTACTTGCAGGCTGGTGGCGGTTGGCTACATGCCAAATTAGCCTTAGTGGCTTTTTTAGTCGCCTATCATTGGTATTGTGGCCGCTTACTCAAGACCTTTGCAGCTGGCCAAAATACACGCAGCCACATTTGGTATCGTTGGTTTAATGAGGCGCCCGTATTGGTGTTGTTTGCCGTGGTTATTTTGGTAGTCGTTAAGCCATTCTGATGTGATGCAGACATACACGGCCAAAAAACTGATTGATGCCATTACCAAAGCGCCTAGCGCCCATTCACAACATTTGCTCGCGCTGTTTGACACCCTAGATCTCATCGCAAAAGATAGCAGTACACAAGTAGACCCGTTAGTCCTGTTTACCGATGCATTTACTCACTTTTACCTCAAACAAGCCAGAAAAACCAACGTCGAAAACCCAGATAGCCTTGCTGCCCACTTATTACTCATTGCTCAGAAAGCCTTTATAGAACAGCAAGCAGGCCATGAAGCACATAGTTTGCACCATGCTAAAACTGTGGCAAAAGCACTGATCCAATCACAAACAAAGTCTACTACTGCCCTATCAGCAAGTTTTTTAGCTCAGAATTGGTTTGCCATGACAGCGAGTTGCTTCGTCTTTGCAACGATTGCTTGGATTAGTTGGCACAGTTATCAAATCAAGCAACAACCTCTAATAGCATCGCAGACCAAGCCCTCTGAAGAAACCGGCAACTTGACGGTCTCCAACCAAGTTACCGCTGACCAAGCTTCAGAGATGTATAAAAAGTTTGAAATGATGCGCAATGGCACCTGCCGTTATTTAGAGGCTATTCAGATACCAGATAAACACAAGGCGGTGTATATCGAAAATGTAATGGGCGGCACCTTGCCTAAAAACCTCAAAGACTTAGCCATTGCCAATGCTTATTTAGAAAAGATTCAGTGTAGCTATACACCGATGTTAATGAAAAAATCCACTTAAGTTTGGCCTTAGCGCGCCTGAAAGTTGATCTAGCGCGCTAAGGTAGGTATTGATCTTTATTCAGAGATTTTCTTAAGATTATCCAAACCGGCTTTATAGACTGCTTGAATCGTATTGAGCGCTGCTAAGTCATCTTGGCCTTCTGCAGGCGTCATACCGGTATCTTTACGTTTAAAATCGCCTTGCCAAACCACCTGCGTTTGATCTCCAGCAGGGGAAACTGTGATGGTAGAAGCATAATTGCTGACAGGTAACACACCTTCATTAATCACATAAGAGTAGGTTTTGCTCGCAGCGTCATAAGCGGTTAATGTCTCCTTAATTTGCCCGCCATCGCCAAGCGTTAGCAATCTAACAGCGCCTTTTTGATTATTAGTGCCACCTATTATTTCAGTTTTGGCGACTGCTGGATGCCATGCACCGAGGTCACCAAAGTTACTCACCTTACTCCATACTTTGTCTGCAGGTGCTGCAATAGTCATACGCTCAGTGACAGAAAGTGTTTTAGCGATATTGGTGTCGGCAGTGGCACATCCCACCAATGTTGTAATGCTGACCGCAGCGATTAAATTTACAAACTGTTTCATGTTGACTCTCCTATGATTATTGATTGATTGTGCGGCATATCTCATAATATATACTATACCGTCTTGTATAGTATACTGATCTGTATACTTCATAAGCTAAGGATTTTCATGAATTTAATACGTGATTAAAGCGTTCTTTTGAGATAAGATGACAGGTAAGTCTACACTTTGAACCATTGAAGTCGATAATAATCAGAAGTTGAAATGAGCCAGCTAAAAGAAAAAATCCTCAAAACCGCGACGGATCTGTTTCAGACCCGAGGGATTAATTCGACTGGTGTTGATACGATTGTCGCGGTCGCGGGTACGACTAAAATGACACTATACAAGCACTTTCAGACGAAAGAAGGCTTGATATTAGCGGTACTGAAGCAAAGCCAACTAGACTTCCAAAATTGGCTCGATGAAAAGCTTAACCTCAACAGCAAGAATCCAGATGACAAAATCAAACAGCTGTTTGATTTTATTGAAGAGTGGATTACCTCCCCAGACTTTTTAGGCTTTGGTTTCTTAAAAGCCTCTGCTGAATTCCCAAATGAAGAAAACCCTATCCATCAGCTTTCTTCAAAACAATCACGTGAATTTAGACAATACATTAGCCAATTAGCCAAAGAAGCCAATATAAAAGATGCGAATGGCCTGGCTTTACAACTCTCGCTATTATTTGAAGGCGCGGTACAAGCCGAGCAAATGAAGCGCGGTTCTGGCGCGATTAAACAAGCCAAAAAAGCCGCAAAGTTACTGATTGACAACGCACTAAACTAGCACCCCTACCAACATTTCAGTAAATTCCATTGGCTTAAACATTATTTCCATTTATGATAATGGGCTTTAATTGCCCAGAGTATTTATTCATGTCTATTTTGATTTGCGGTTCATTGGCCTACGACACAATCATGGTCTTTCAGGATAAGTTTCAAAACCATATCCTACCCGATAAAATTCACAAACTAAGCGTTGCTTTCCTCACACCAGAGATGCGTCGTGAATTTGGCGGAACAGCGGGCAATATTGCTTTCAACCTACAAATGCTAGAAGGCAAGCCATTAATGATGGCAACTGTTGGTGATGACTTTGGGCCTTATCAAGAATGGCTAGACCAAAATAAACTGGATACCACGCACCTTAAACAAATTGAAGGTGCATTCACTGCACAAGCCTTCATTACGACAGATATTGATGACAATCAGATCACAGCCTTTCACCCAGGCGCGATGAATGAATCACATCAAAACAGTGTAAAAGATGCTAAAGACGTGAAGTTGGCGATTATCGCACCAGATGGCCGTGATGGGATGTTTCAACATGCCAAAGAGTGTCACGAAGCGGGCATTCCATTTATGTTTGATCCTGGTCAGGGTTTGCCAATGTTCAACGGCGAAGAGCTCATGCACTTTATCGATATGGCGGACTACCTTGCAGTCAATGACTATGAGTCTCAAGTGATTCAAGATAAAACCGGGCTTAACTTAGAACAACTCGCAGCAAAAGTGAAAGCATTGATCGTCACCTTGGGCGGTGAAGGCTCAAAAATTTATGCAGACGGCCAAGTATATGAAGTGCCTTCTGTTGAAGCCAGTGAGATTATCGACCCTACAGGCTGCGGTGATGCATACCGTGCAGGCTTATTGTATGGCATGTCGCAAGGTTGGGATTGGCCAACCTGTGGTCGACTCGCCTCTACTATGGGCTCAATCAAGATCGCGCATAGAGGCGGCCAGAATCACCACCTCTCACGTGAAGAGATTGAAAACATTTACGCACGCCAACTGGTCAAAGAAACCAAATTAGAAGACTCAGAATAGCAAGCACACAAACTTGCAAGGGGTTGATTTATATACAAATCTTAACATCAACCCCTTCAATTACATCCTTGATTATCGTAATATAGTGGCACACCCAAATCAGGGAGAATAGTATGCCTCAAAAGCGTTACAACAAATTATACCAAGCCTTCAGTATCGCCTTAGTGCTCTGCTTTTTATCGGCTTGCGCAAGCAGTCCCAAACAAAAAACCGTCGTCAAACCACAAAACCAACAAACCCTTGAAACGGTTAGACAAGGAAAAGTCACACAAGTCAGTGACGTGATGCTATCGGGTCGTGTTACACCCATTGGCTCTACAACTGCAGGTGTGCTTGGCCGTGTTGCAGGTGCGAGTGCAGGTGGTACGAGTGGTGCAGCCATTCAGATTTTAGCGACATTGGGCGGCATGGTCGGTAGTATTTTAGGTGCTAGCGCAGAAGAAAAGATGACCCGCCAGGCAGGCCAAGAAATTTTTATTCAGCTAGATAATTCTGATGAAACTGTACGCGTTGTGCAGGCATTAGACAATCAAACGCCGTTTAAAATGGGTGATGCTGTTAAAGTGATTGAAAACGGTAGTAAGTCTCGTGTGATACTAAGTAATCCACCAGCGGCTACTGAATAAAGTCATCCGATACTAGATACCGCGAGAAAGTCAGCGCTGTATTCCACAAAAGCAGCTGTCATAAAATAGTAAAATCTGTGTCATGTAAAATTCACTATTGCACATTAAAGTACACCAAACTTCATTGGATTGAATAAAATGGACAATGCTTTAATGAAAGATCTAATCGCAGCAAGCAACGCATCGCCTGAAGAAGAAATGCTCTCTAAAACCCAACTAAAAGAAATTTCTAGGCGCCCCCTAAAAATAGGTTTTGCAAAAAATCAGGCAGAGGTTGAAGAAGCCCAGCGTTTGCGTTATAAGGTTTTTGCAGAAGAAATGGGCGCACAACTGCCAGAAAATAACGGTCTGGATGTGGATGGCTTTGATGAGTTTTGCGATCACTTGCTTGTACGCGATTGCGAAACTAACCAAGTGATTGGTACTTACCGCATCTTAAGCCCAGAACATCGCGATGAAGCTGGCGGCTATTATGCTGCTGGTGAGTTTGATTTATCCCGTTTAGAACATTTATTTGATCGTACTGTAGAAGTTGGACGTGCCTGCGTGCATCAAAACAACCGCAATGGCGGCACCATCACCATGCTTTGGGGTGGTCTAGCCAAATATATGCAAATGCATAACTACGAATATATGATTGGCTGCGGTAGCGTTAATATGACAGATGGCGGCCACATGGCTGCAAGCCTCTATCATCAGATCAAAGAAAAATCATTAGCACCACTTGAATATCGCGTCTTTCCACACAACCCATTGCCGATAGACACACTCCGTAATGACCTAGAAGTGTCTGTACCGCCGTTAATCAAAGGCTATATGCGCCTTGGCGCCTACATTTGCGGCGAGCCTGCATGGGACCCTTATTTCAACTCTGCAGATATGTTGGTTATGTTGCCGCTATCGCGTATCAACCCACGCTACGCAGCACACTTTTTTAAATAATCTAGCGTTAAACTATCTTACAAGTTCAACTATAATTGAGACTTTTGTCGGCTACTGCACATTTTGCAATCAACAACTGTCTCAATTTTCATTTATCTTTGGCGCTGCCTTAAACTCATCAGCCATATAGTCATCGGCTTATTTTGCGCCGCTTTTGCACTGCCATTACTTGGTGAGGATAAAGCGCACCGCTTAATCCGTTGGTGGTGTCATCGCAGCTTAACCATTCTCAATGTCGCCATTAAAGCCTCTGGTGAAATCCCTGATAGCAAACAAGATGGTATGGGACGGATGTATATAGCCAACCACATTTCATGGGTGGATATACTGGCCATCATGTCTGTCACACCAGTACGTTTTATTGCCAAAAGTGAGATTCGTCGCTGGCCTGTATTTGGCTACTTAGCACATCGCGCTAAAGTCATATTCATCGATAGAAGTAAACGACAAGAAGCCAAACGCATGCAAGGCATTAGTGTAAATTGCTTAATCAATGGTGAGCAATTATGCTTTTTCCCTGAAGGCACGACGACAGATGGCACACACTTGCTACCATTTAAAGGCTCCATCATTCAGGCCGCTATTGATGCCAAAGCGATTTTACAGCCCATTGGCATTTATTATCCCAATCCAGATGGCAGTGCAAATACCGATATGGCGTTTGCAGGTGAAACCACTTTAGCTGAGTCAATGCACAGCATCTTGTCACGGCGCTCATCCTTGATCACATTACACTTCTTTGCGCCAACACACTTACAAGGCAATCACTTCGAAAGAAGAGCGCTAACACAAGCGGCACACAATGCCATCGCGCAAAAATTATTTGGGTAACAATAACTACTTCAAGTGCTTTAAGATTGGCTTATCTTTCAAATCATAAGGCACCTGGGTGATTTGCAAGGTATCAAGCGCCAAAGCAGTTAATTCACCACCCCATAAACACCCCGTATCCAATGCATGCACATGATTACGATGTTGCAAACCTAATGCTGACCAATGCCCAAAAACAACTGTATGGTCAAGGCTTTGACGATCAGGCACATCAAACCAAGGCATATAGCCTTTAGGGATGGCATCTAACTCACCTTTAAATTCAAACGACATCTCGCCATTTTCACTACAAACACGTAGCCGCGTAATCGCATTAGTAATCACTCGGAGTCGATCATAACCTGATAAATCATCGCACCAACTGTGTGGTTCATTGCCATACATATGCGACAAAAAGTCTACATAATCATCCGCCTGCAACGCCGCCTCAACTTCTTGCGCTAGCGCTAATGCTTGTGCAACAGACCACTGTGGTAGAAGACCCGCATGCACCATCACAAAATCATCTTGCTTAACCATCAGCGGCTGATGGCGTAACCAGTTCAATAATTGATCCGCTTCACCGGCAGCCAACAAACTGTCTAAAGTGTCGTATTTTTTTGCCTTCACCACCCCGTTGGCAACCACCAAGGCATGCAGATCATGATTGCCCAGCACCACATTAATACTTGATCGATGTGCATAACACCAGCGCAACATCTCAAGTGATCCACTGCCGCGATTCACCATATCACCTACCAACCATAGTTTATCTTTGGCTGGGTCAAAGTCGATAGCGACTAGTAATGATTGAAAGGCATAAAAACAGCCCTGCACATCACCTATGGCATACGTGGTCATCAATAAATTCTCTAGACATAAAAAAAGCCACTCTTAATTTAGTGGCTTTTTTTGATTATGCAAGCAAAGATTTAGAAATCTGCACCCGCTGAGTTAGCCATATGCTTGACTGCACTAGCGACTTCCTCATCAGACAAGCCTGGATTACCACCTTTAGCAGGCATCATGTTGTAACCCTTAATCGCATGCTCAAGTAAAGTATCGTAGCCTTGTGCAATACGCGGCTCCCATGCAGAAGCATCACCAAATTTAGGTGATTGCATCATACCTGTGGCATGACACATCATACACACACCGTTATAAACTTCTTCACCTGATTTTGCTGGTCCCGCAGCAGCGGCAACGGCCATGCTTTCATCTTCGAAGTCTTCATCGTCTTCAAAGTCGTCGTCTTCCTCTTCCGCAGCCATCTCTGCTTCAATTTCCGCTTCTAAGGCAGCATCTTCATCGTCAATGTCTTCATCATCCTCATCATCCTCATCGTCTTCAGAAGTCGCTTCTACTTTTGCAAGCTTATCGGTTTGCGCAAGCTCTGAATCTGTTTTCACACCAAAGTAATTAGCGATTAAGGCAATAACCAAAGTAAATGCAATGATTGTCCCTGGAATCGCCAACATTAACTGCCAAAAAGAAGAACCCTTACTCTCATAATCTTGATCACTCATCTCTCTACCCTATCCAAACAAAAAACTAGTAACATGTTTCAAATTGTAATTATCAATAATATTATACAATATTTTTCTTACAAACGCAGACTAGACAGACTTTCACCATTCGCTTTGCTATAATCCGCGCTACGCGCTCGTAGCTCAGTTGGATAGAGTGTTGGTTTCCGAAACCAAAGGTCGTGGGTTCGACTCCCGCCGGGCGCGCCATGACCACTAGCGGTGGCTAGACAATGTTAAAAACCTTTTCAAAGGCGCTTTTAGTTCAATTTTTTCACTTTTTTTGACAGAATTTACCTAAGAAGTGGTAAAGTAGCGCCTTCGCGAATTGTATCGCGATAGATGTAATTGAGTTTAATCAATGCTTAAGGGAGTCAAAATGGCAGAAGCAAAAGGTTTAGCAAAACCAGTTAAATTACAAAGCGAATTATCGGCTTTATTAGGCGAGACCGCTTTACCAAGAACAGAAGTCACTAAAAAAATCTGGGACTACATTAAAGAAAAAGGTCTACAAA
This sequence comes from uncultured Methylophilaceae bacterium, assembly GCA_964496895.1. Classification (GTDB taxonomy): domain Bacteria; phylum Pseudomonadota; class Gammaproteobacteria; order Burkholderiales; family Methylophilaceae; genus Methylotenera. The sequence continues at coordinate 8,851 of CAZCBF010000052.1, forward strand.
CAAAATCAGTAAATGGCGCCCCAGAAAATGCTGGCCGTTATATCGTGACTGATGAAAAACTATTGCCTATTTTCAAGAAGACTGTTTCTACTAGTAAATCTGGTAAGTTAACAGATCTATCTAACATTAAAACTGGCGAAACAATCGACATGATGCAAATGGCAGCAATCGTTGGATGTAATGTAGAAGCCTAGCCCTACTGTTTCAACGAAACATAAAGGTGTTTGTTTTTAAGCAAACACCTTTTTTTATGCCTATAATTTAGTATGCATCCTATGAAAATTTCTGCTGTTGTCTTTGATATTGGTGGCGTCTTAATTGAACTTGATGGCTTACCTGCTATCGCTAAGTTGCTTGATAGCGCCCAATCTTATGACGTTATCTATAAAAAATGGATGAGTGCGCCGTCTGTCATTGCGCATGAAACAGGTCAAATGTCACCTGAAGTGTTCAGCCAAGAAGTTGTTAAAGAGATGGATTTCCCTGTAAGCCCTGAAGCTTTTATGGATAATTTTGCGTCTTGGATTGTAGGGGCTTTTCCTGATGCCATAACCTTACTTAAACGCTTGTCTACCCAATGTAAAGTCGCAGCTCTCAGCAATACTAGCCCGCCACATTGGGCGCGAGTGGTGGAAACGGGCTTAGATGCGCATTTTGATCATCTATTCTTATCTCATGAAATAGGCCATTTAAAGCCCTCCCGTGAGTCTTTTCAAATCGTATTAGATCAACTCGAGCTACCCGCTGTTGAAGTCGTTTTTTTTGATGACAATGCTGACAATGTTGCAGCGGCAAAAGCAATCGGCATGCATGCACATCAAGTGTTTAATCCACAAGAAGCTCAGCAAGCCTTAAAGCGTTATACACTTTGAGCTAGAAAAATATTTAGGGTAGGATAACGTTAATTTAAATAGATTGGATAATTAGTCGTGGTCTGGAATCTTACAGAAGTGCTCAATGCATTGTATGGTGGGCTGATGATTGGTTTAGCCGCTGCACTGCTGATGGTATTTAATGGGCGCATAGCAGGTATCAGCGGAATTTTTGCAGGCTTATTGCAACACCCCTTCAAATTTCATTGGCGTTGGGCCTTTATTCTTGGCTTAGTTGTATCTCCTTTTATCTATCAACTATTGTTTACTTTACCAGTAGTGAGTTCAATACCGAACATGGGCACCACGATATTTGCAGGCCTTTTGGTAGGCATCGGTACACGTTTAGGCAATGGCTGCACCAGCGGGCATGGGGTTTGTGGTATTGCCCGCTTTTCTAAGCGTTCTCTCGTAGCCACTTGCACTTTCATGCTAACAGGTATGCTGACTGTTTTTATCATGCGCCATACTTTAGGATAAGCCAATGCAAATAATATTAGCCTTACTCTCTGGTTTGATTTTTGGTTTTGGTCTTATTTTATCGGGGATGACAGACCCAGCAAAAGTCATTGCTTTTTTAGACATGACTGGCCAATGGAACCCAGCGCTAGCCTTTGTCATGATAGGGGCAATCAGCATGAGTATGATTGGCTTTATAGTCATTAAGGGTAATCCGCATAGCCTGCTGGGCACTACTATCAACTTACCTCAAAGCACACGTATCGATACCAGACTATTAAAGGGTGCTGCTTTGTTTGGTATAGGCTGGGGCATGGCTGGTTTTTGTCCAGGCCCAGCAATCACCTCACTGGGCACAGCCTTACCGTTATCTGCCCTATTTGTGGTTGCTATGGCAGTAGGTATATTGCTCACTGACCGATTCTTTTCAAAATAGTTTTTTCACCAAGTCGCCTAGAACAACCCTCGGCATCAACTTAATACCTCACCCAACTTTTGTATAAACACAATAATTAAACAAGTTATATCGCTTTGTTTTTACAGTAGGTTTTATTGACTGACCAGTATTATTTAAATTGCTCAAAAATGAATAAATACTTGTTTGGTATCGGCTTTGGTTGCTTCGAAAAACCCCAAAAATTTAGACTTATATGATTCACTGCTCGCTGAAGAGTTAGCGATAGATGCGCTACAAGCTAGCGAACTAGTGCTCGCAAAGCGCTTAATGAATACGCTAGAGGGCGTTGCCATACTGGCAACCGATGCAAAGCTGAATGTGCATTATGCAAACCAGTTTGCAATAAATGTATTCAAGTTAAACCCACTTGATGTTGAACAAGGCAGCGGAAAATTACCCAAAAACGTTAAGTCTCAACTCAAACAAAAACTAAAACAATCATCAGCGCCCTTCACGTTAAGTTATCCAGCAGACAATACGGTTAGAACACTGCAAGTGATACATCAGCACGAAGCACTCAGCCAAAAACAAGATGAGTACTTCTTGCATATGCATGACATTACACAACGTGTGGGTACCGAAAGTAAATTACGCCAAACAGAACGATTACTGCGTAATGTCATTGATACCAGCCCTGACTTTATCGTGGTCAAAGATGAAAAAAGTCGCTGGTTGCTAAGCAACGCTAGTGCGTTATCACTGTTTAAAATTCCTAAACATGACTACCAATACAAAACTGACGCACAAGTCGCAAATCTAATCGACCCCGTCTTTAAAGAGTCTTTTAAACAACTCAAGCAGCTAGATGAACGCGCCTGGAAATCAGACTATAGCGTACAAAAGCAACTGATCATCCCAATGCCTAATGGGGGAGAAAAAGTCTTTGACGTTTTTAAAGTGGCACTGTTTAACGAAGATGATTCTCGCCAAGGCATACTCACTTTAGCGCGCGACATTACCGAAAACAAAGTAGCTGAGCACCACCTTAAAGATAGGAGCGCTATTCTGGATGCACTCATCAGCGCTGACTGGTTGCTCAATAGCGATGTAAACTGGGAGTCTGTCATACCCAGCGTGCTCAAACAACTGGGTGATGCAGCCAATTTTAGCCAAGCTGCTGTCTTTAAAAATGTCGTATCAGCCAGCATTACCAAGAAAAGTGAGCCCCTATTCACTTGGCAGTCTACAGACGCATTGAAAAATAAAGGCTTGAAAAACATCAACTTCATGCATGATGCCTTTCATCAATGCCTAAAAACATTGCCACAAGGGCAGCCATTGTATGGCACTTTAGAAGAACTACCTGAAGGCATGGCGAAATATATTAGGCGTCATGGTATTAAGGCCATGCTGATTGTTCCTGTGTTTAGCAACCATCATTGGTGGGGGCAAATCGTTGTTGAGCGTCATGATGACTTACTAG
>CAZCBF010000053.1:0-11646 GCA_964496895.1 uncultured Methylophilaceae bacterium
AGTGGTGAAATTGCGCGATAAAAATCCCCATCGCCAAGCCATTCACAAAGCCTAGCATGACAGGGTGGGGCACCATGCGTATAAATTTACCGAGCTTGGCGACTGCAAAGATGATTTGCAGGATACCCATCACGATCACTGTGGCAAAAAGATACTCTGCACCATGCTGAACGACTAGTGCGACCATGACCACGGCTAATGCGCCTGTTGCGCCTGAAATCATGCCGGGGCGGCCACCAAAAGCTGCTGTGATAAATGAGACAAGTACAGCGGCATATAAGCCTGTCAGCGGTGAAACATGTGCGATTAATGCAAAGGCAATCGCTTCAGGCACCATTGCAAGTGCAACCGTCAGGCCACTGAGTAAATTTGTTTTTAATTCTTCTGTACTATATTGCATGGATTGTCCGATTTTCAATTGAGGCGATATTATAAGCTACCTGCTTGAATTTTATACACTTTGAACGTTAATTACGCGTGTTTATTTGTAAACAGAGTGTATGTAGAATTTACAATAGGGTTTTGAGTAGTTGAAAGGCTAATATATACCGCTTTTAGGCTTTTATTCTGGCCTATGAGTTTGTTTTGTTATCTGTAATTTATTAAATTCAATCGGTCATTAAAAAATTAATATAGGATGGTGTTACAACGCTTATAATAGTGATTCATTATAGGTGAAATCTAATATTTTTAAGCATTTGTTACTCTTCAATGAAGTCGTTCGCTAAACAGTTAATTTTTGTCATTACTCTAGGCCTTGGTTTGTTTTGCAACCAATCCTATGCCTATGGTTTTTATGATAATTTTGTAGGCTTAAATGTACAGGATCAGCATGCGAAAAAGTACGATGCAAAATCGTTAGCGAATAAAATCACCTTATTTAATTTTATTTATACGAATTGCGCGACTACTTGTACAGTACAGACGCACCAACTCTCACAGGTTTATAAAGCACTTAGTCCTGAATTGAAAAAGCATATTCAATTTGTTAGTGTTTCGCTTGATCCAGTGAAAGATGACCCTGCCAAACTAAAAGCATTTGCAGAAAAGTACAACGCTGATTGGGCGTTTTTGTCGATGGATTATCTATCTTTGGTTACGCTAAGAGAGCGTCTTGTTTTATTCAAGGAAGATTACGGCAAGACATTGTACGAAGCTATCGAGCATGTTAAAGCCAAGACCAACAACAATAAGTATAAATTAGAAGAACATACCGCCGCTTTGTGGCTAATCGGCCCTAAAGGTTTGGTTAGGCAAAAGTATGTAGGCAACCCAGTCGATGTAAAAAGGCTTAAAAGAGAGTTAAACGCCTTACATCGTGTTTCATTCAGCAAAGATAAAAAACGCAAATTAAATGATATTAAATAACCATAAAAAGACTTTTGAACTAAGCATTAGGCTCATCGCAACGCGACAGTTGGTGTTGTTAAGTTTTCTCTTTGGCATCAATGTGGCCAGTGCTAATGTGACTAACCCAGATGACTGGGTCAGTGTAGACACTCGGCCGGATCCTTTGATTTCAGAAGTTAGCGATATTCCTGCTGATGCACATATTAAGGGTATGTGGTCGGAAGAGGGCGCATGGCCCACTGTGTCGGTTCATGCGTTATTAATGCCAAACGGTAAAGTGCTGAGTTATGGTACCGATGAGCAAGGTCTTTTTGAAGCACATCATTTTGATGAGTGGGATCCATCCCTTGGCCTTGATGCGGCTAGTCATCTCACAAGATTTGATGAAGCTTATCAGGATAGTTTTTGTTCGGCTGCGGCCTACTTGCCTGGAGGTCAGTTGATTATTGCAGGCGGTAACACACACAAAACAAATACCTTTTATTCAACAGAAGCGGCCGCGAATGAAGAGGCGCTAGCGTTTGCAGGTGATGGTGCCAATATGTCATTTAGCCGTTGGTACGCCAGCATGCTGACACTACCTGATGGTAGCCCAATTATTCTAGGGGGTATGGTGCCATTTAAAGAAGAAATGGCAGATAAAGTTGATGAGGCCATCGCTGCAGGTTGGGCTTCAATGACGCCCGAGGTTTACGATGTTGGCACCAATACATGGCGTTCATTGTTTGGCGCGACTAGCCGTATAGCATTCGGGCCTGACTACAACCGAACCTCTTACCCACGTGCATGGGTTGCGCCCAATGGCTTGGTTTTTGGTGTTTCAGCAGAGCAGATGTGGTATTTGGATCCTGAAAATGACGGTGAAGTGATTTCTGCAGGTGAATTTAAAGGCCCTTATAGTAATGAAAATCCGATCAATGTTGGTTCTACCAATACTGCTGCAATGTATGACGTGGGTAAGGTTTTAATCATCGGCGGTAATGGACGATCTTGGTTTGACGAGTTAGATGGCAGTGGAAATGAAGTGCCTTTTGACGCCAGTAATATGGTGACTGAGATTGACATTAACAACGTCACCCCAGTGTTGACAGAGCTTGAAACCATGACTTTCCCACGACGCATGGCCAATGCTACGGTGTTAGCAACTGGTGATGTGGTGGTTACGGGCGGTACTATTCAGGGACATCAGACGGATAAAGGTGTTTACGAAGCTGAAATATGGGATGCGCAAACGCGCACTTGGACAGTTGGTTCGCCGATGACTGCCTTCCGTGGTTATCACGGTAATGCAACATTATTAACCAACGGAACCATTCTATCTCACGGGAGTGGTTTTCCAATTTTTGGCGAGACTTTGATTGATGGTTTGATGGGGCAAGTTTATTACCCACCATACTTATTTGAGAGCAACGGCGACACGACTACTTTTGCTGATAGACCTATCATCAAGGCCATCAGTGGCTTGTCTTATTTGGCCAACGATGCAATGCAAATGGATATGGAGACCGATGCTACGGTTGCCACAGTATCCTTAGTAGGGTTGAGTAATGCTACGCATGCATTTAATGCAGGCCAGCGTAGGATACCTGTGAGCTTTACGCAAGAAGGCGAGCGTATTACGACTGCGATTCCCAGTTACAATTTAACACCGCCTGGTTATTATCAAGTCGTTGCGATTAACCAAGATGGCGTGCCATCTTTGGGTACAATTATCGGTATTGGTGAAAACATAGCCACACCGACTATTCCCACAACGCCTTACGTGCCTAGTAATATAACTGTTGCTGACTCTCCTGCAATCACGCTAGGTAACGTCGCGTCTTTTTCTGCTAATGCGGTTGATGGTGCAACCTATAGCTGGAATTTTGGTGATGGCACAACACCTACGAGCTTTAGTGCTAACCCGAACACGACACATACTTACCAAGCTGCTGGCGCTTACCCTGTCACGTTAACGGTTAACGATAACGGCAATACAATCATCAGGAATTATATTCAAGCGGTAAAACCAAATACGACAGCCACCAATAATTCTCCTAATGCTTCGACGCCAATTGCCTATGAATCGCGTAGTGGTCTTAGTGATCGCATTTGGGTGGTGAACCCTGATAATGATTCTGTAACAGTGATTGATGCAGATGCACAGTCGACTATTAGTACAATTGTTGTGGGGGATATGCCGAGTTCAGTCGCGGTTTCTTCTGACGGTAATGTTTGGGTCAGTAATAAAAAGTCTGCTTCAATTTCTATTATCAGTGCTGATACATTAGCCGTGACGAATACTATTGCATTGGATCATGGCTCACAGCCACATGGCTTGGTTTTCTCGCCAGATCAAGATGCGGCCTTTGTTGTACTTGAAGCGAGCGGCTATTTAATTAGGCTCAATACAATTACTAATAGCATTACTGGTCGCGTTGATATTGGTCAGCATGCGCGTCACTTATCGGTTAACCATGATACGTCGACGATACTGGTTTCTCGCTTTATCACACCACCCATTACTGGTGAATCCACGGCTGTGGTCGATACGTCGAATGCAGGGGGTGAGTTGCTTGTTGTTAATCCGCAAACGATGTCTGTTATTAATACAGTGCTTTTACAACATAGCAATAAACCAGATACTCAGATTCAAGGCAGCGGTATTCCTAATTATCTGGGCGCTGCTGTGATTTCACCTGACAATACTTATGCGTGGTTGCCATCTAAACAAGACAATATTAAACGGGGCGCACTTAGGAACCAAAACGCTCTGAACTTCCAAAATACAGTCAGAGCGATCAGTTCCAGGGTCGACTTAACACAAATGGAGGAGCAGTTTGGCAAGCGCATTGATCATGACAATGCTAGCCTAGCTTCTGCGACGCTTATTCACCCTAATGGTGTTTATGCGTTTTCTACACTGGAGACAAGTCGTGAAGTTGCTGTTTTTGATGCCATACAAGGTAGCGAACTATTCCGGTTTGATGTTGGAAGGGCACCCCAAGGCTTAATAATATCAGCTGATGGTAAGACTTTATTCATCAAAAACTTTATGGATCGTAATGTTTCAGTCATTGACCTATCGGCGTTAATTGATGTGGGTAGTCCAACTGTATCGACAGTAGATGTTGTCTATACCGTTGGATTGAATGATGAAGATTTAAGCGCTAATGTATTTCTAGGTAAGCAATTATTTTATGATGCAAAAGATACTAGACTGGCTAAAGATAGTTATATGAGCTGCGCTACCTGTCATAGTGATGGCGGTCATGATGGTCGCGTATGGGACATGACGGATGTTGGAGAGGGTTTAAGAAACACAATAGGTCTTAAAGGTAAGGCTGGGCTGGGTCATGGCTTCTTGCATTGGTCAGCTAACTTCGATGAAGTACAAGACTTCGAAGGACAAATTAGAACACTGGCTGGTGGTACTGGATTAATGTCTAATGCTGAATTTAATACGGGTACGCGCAGCAGCCCTTTAGGAGACCCTAAAGCCGGTGTTAGTGCTGACTTGGATGCGTTAGCAGACTATGTATCTTCTTTAGATACATTTGATGCAACACCTTATGCAACCAGTGCGGCATCGATGTCAGCTAGTGCGATTGCTGGTAAGGCTATTTTTCAGGCGAATAACTGTATGAGTTGTCATGCTGATGTTGCCAAGCGTACGATTAGTGCTGATGCGGGCGCCATGAGAAATATTGGTACGATTGCCGAGGCTAGTGGCAAGCGTTTAGGTGAAACGCTCACAGCAATCGATGTGCCTACACTTCGTAATGCATGGAGAACAGGCCCATTTTTACATGATGGGTCTGCCACAACCATAGATGAGGCTATTTCTGCACATGCTGATACCAATTTGTCTGGGGATGACCTGGTCAACCTTGCGCAATATATTCGTGAGATTGATGTTGATCTGGAGGAAGATGATACTAATTTAGCGCAAAATAACCCACCTACGATTGCTAGTTTTAGAACGGCAAGTGGAAATACTACTTATCAAGAAGGTGAAACATTGATACTCAATGCAACAGCTACAGACAGTGACGGTTCCATCAGTAGTGTGAGTTTCTATAATGGTTCTGAATTGGCTCAGACACTTAATAGCGCGCCCTATAGCTTAAGCTTAAATGCGCTTGCAGTGGGTACTTACAGCTTTACTGTTGTTGCTAAAGATAATGAGGATTTAGAAACCACCTCTTCCAATTTGGTTGTTACCATTCGCCCTCAAGTGCCTGATTCTATTGAATTTAGTGCTTTAGATAGTGATGGCAACCCAGTTAATATTGCCGCAGATGTTTATGAGGGGCCTGTAGACTACTTAGATTTCCAATTTTTAGGCGAGTCTAGTGGTGATGTTGTTAATGGTTCAGAACATAATGACTTTATCAACTTGTTAGATGGTGATGATGCGGCTAATGGCGGGGCAGGGCAAGACATTATTGATGGCGGTAAAGGTTCAAACTTCTTAACTGGTGGTGCAGGCGGTGATACTTTCTACATTGATGGTAGAGGAGGGCAAGTGACCTGGTCGACCATTACTGACTTCTCATCGGAAGATAATGTCAATATATGGGGTTATGAAGAAGGGGTCAGTCAGTTGCTAGTGGTACGGAATGACTCTGGCGCAGAAGGCTATAAAGGCCTGACTTATCATTATGATTTAGATAATAATGGTGTGATCGAAACCTCAATTACATTTACAGGGTTAACTAGCGATGTTGATATTAATGTTTCTAGCCTGACAGTTACAAACCCCGAGCAAACATTAACATTACCGTATTTGCTATTTGAATTGCCTGAGCAAACCTTTACGCGTAGCAAGCGTGCTTCTGATGAGGCACTCAATGAAGAAGCCGATGCGCAAAGCAACACAACTGAGGCGATACTCAATAGCGCATCAATAGCACCCGATACTGAAGCAGTTCATTGTGCTAATGAATTAAATCAATGTGCGATACCTGAGGGTAAGGCTGCAGTGGTCTGGTTTGGCACCGAAGGTGGTCAATACAAACGCATTGTGACCTCCGGTACCGTAAGCTGTACTAGCAATACCTTCGGTGGAGACCCTAATATAGGCCAGACTGAAGGCTGTTATTATATTTTGGTGGACTAGCTCTTCTAACTAGTATTCTTTTGTACCCAATAGCCCAAAAATCGTATAGGGTTAATAACACCTTATTTAACATAATATACATTATACGCATCAATATAGTGATATTTTCAGTGGTTGTTAGGGCGTGTACTTTATAGCCAGTCTACTAAGGCTTTTCTTATTTAGCGTTAATCCATACCCTATCTATGATTGAATTTAGTTATTCGCAATGCAAACGAACAAGAGTGGCCAAGCGAAACTAAATATAAAAATATGAAGTACCAACGTCATCGACGTTTTTAAAATTTACAGAAAATCAGCAAGTTTACAGTTAATGCGTTAGCTGACTGTTTGAATGTTAGCAGCCTACTATTAATGACTGGGAATCAAATAAAACAAACCTCTGTCGATTGATTCGCTTAAGGGCCTCAGGGTGCATTTATATTGCCAACCACAGCTGCTTGGATAATAATGATGTGGTCTGTCATTGTTAGGAATTACATTTAAATGTCTCGTATCATCCTTATTGTTTTCGCGCTACTTACATTCAATGTTCAAGCCAGTGGTGTTTTATCTGAAGCCCAATTAAAGGCTATTGCAAAGGCTGAGGTTGAAGCAGAAAAACTATCCATTGTGGCTGGCTTATTGGCTGACTATGAAATTCAAGCAAAAAAACTGGTGAATGGTCTGCAGTCACCTAAACTTGCTGTGATTAATACGCAATCAACGGATTTAATGAACCTTGCCCAAGCAGTGATATCAAGTGCGAAGTTTCGTTTGCCTCAGTGCGATGCTTACTTGACAAAGACATTGGCATTAAAGTCAGAAATTAATACCATCAGCCATGAGGCTATAGAGCGTGATTATCACCATGATGGTTTATTGCCAAAAGCACCTTATGAGTGTTATCACACTAAAGATTTATTTATACATCCTGCAACGGTATTGATTCATACCAGAGACCATCCATCTTTGCCACAGGCGACCACAGAGGCGATTAATGCGGAAATTGCAGAAGTATTGGTGCACTTAGATCAAGTAAGGCAAATGATTGTATATTAGAAATTCTGGATGCTTGTAGATAGGTAGGGTGCAGCTTTTGAAGCCGCCCTTTTCGCAGATATTAAAAAAGCGCCATATGGCGCTTTTTTAATATTGATGTTCACTCTATTAACGATTATTGAAAAAAGCAATGTTACCAGCGATCGTATTCACAAAAGTAACCTCAACTTCTTTGTAAGTACGCTTGCCATCATAAGTGACGATGTCGCCGTAGTACCACATTTCGATTTTGACTTTTTTTGACTTGTCCTGCTTGCCAGCGCCTGCTTTAGCAAGAATCGCTTGCGAGCCGCTCGGCTTAACGGATTGTTGCTTTTGGGTTGGTTTGCCTAGTTGTTCTAAAAATACTTTTTGTGTTTTACCACCAAAGGTATCTAAAAATTCATTTTCGGTATAGATTTTTTTGTCGGCGGCTAATGCACTAAAAGCACTAAATAAAAGTGCAGATAATAGTAAGCTCAGCGCTGTTTTAATGTTAAATTGCATTGATCTCTCCAGTTAATCTCATTGTGTTGTTATAACGTATTGATTTGCGCTTTGGATGACAGTTGCCTCTAAAGCAATCTAGGTATTATACGACAGTTGAGATGTCGTTTTGTTCAAATGATCTCTGTTAACTAATTTACTGGCTTAGCATGCTTAAAGAGTTTGAAAAAGTTGTCAGTGGTGTTCTGCCCTACTGTTTCGAGTGGTATTTCTTTTAATGCTGCGATTTCTTCTGCTACATGTTTGACATAGCTAGGGTTGTTTGTTTTACCACGATAAGGCACTGGTGCTAAATAAGGTGAGTCAGTTTCAATTAAAAGTCGATCCATTGGCACTTGCTTAGCGACTTCTTTAACAGATTTTGCATTTTTAAAGGTGACTATGCCAGAAAATGAGATGTAGAAGCCAAGGTCCATGGCTTGTTGTGCGACAGCCATGTCTTCAACAAAGCAATGCATGACTCCCCCTACTCTCTGCGCATTTTCTTCGCGCATAATTCTAATCGTATCTTCAGATGCATTGCGTGTATGAATGACTAAGGGTTTCTGGGTTTCAACGGCAGCGCGTATATGGGTGCGAAACCTGTCCCGTTGCCAAGAGAGGTCGCCTTGTAGCCTGAAATAATCAAGGCCAGTTTCACCAATGGCCACTATTTTTGGGTGGTCGGCTAGTCTTAACAGCTCTTCTGTGGATGGTTCCTGTACATCTTCATAATCTGGATGTACGCCAACAGAAGCGAAGAAATGTTCATTTTGTTCTGCCAACGATAACACTTGAGGAAAGTCAGGCAATGTGACTGAAATACACAAGGCATGGTTGACTTGATTCAGTCGCATAGCTGCTTTAATTTCAGGCAGCTGAGTAATAAGATCAGGAAAGTTTAAGTGGCAATGTGAGTCAACAAACATAACATTTAGTACGCAAGGTCATTGCGATTAGTACAGATTAAAGTGTTACATGGTGTGGGTAGCACGAGATGAATTGAGTGCGCCGCCAAGAATGTTCTCTATCTTTGCAGAAGCTTCCTTGCCACCATTATCTGGGTTGAATTGTACACCAATACCACGTGGTTTGTTGGTTTGTGCACGCGTGGTTTGCCAAACCACTTGTCCTTGCACCTTGAGCCTATTGGGCTCTTTGGCTAAATTGAGTAGTAAGAACACTTCCTCGCCAACTGAAAATGGTTTATCAGTCGGAATAAACAATCCACCACCCTTAATAAACGGCATGTATGCCGCATATAGCGCTGCACGCTCTTTAATGGTCAGTGACAGTACACTAGGTTTGTTTGCTGTAGTGGTTTCTTGCGTCATTGAAATGAAAGTTTTATCGTAATCAACGTTTAGGATTAAATAGCTTGGTATATTCTAACAAGACAACCTCGAATTGCAGTTCATGATTTAAAGGGTGAGATGCCAGCTTTCTTAATGATTCAAGCTGTTGTTGCAGGTCTAATAGCTTGTTTAGCTGCATATTTTCAACAAGTCTAGTAAGGTGGCTGAGCATTGAAGGGTGGTAGCGAACTTGGCCTGTCTGTTTTAAAAGGCCAAGATCATACAGCCACTTTTGAAAGATAGTAATGGCTGCTTCAGCACTTATTTGTGTAAATTTGCTCGCTAGTTCAGCAGGCATTAAACGATTGCCTTGTGCCAGTAGCTGCCATATGCCTAACAATGCTTCTTGGTTGTCATTAGCGGCCATGACTGCCAAGGGCGCATTGGAATGATAAGCAAGCATGGATTCGGCATTGGCGATGTCTTGTGTGGCTAGCCATTGCGTTGCTGATTGCTGCGAAGGGGTTGGCAGATGTACTTTGACGCAACGGCTTAGGACTGTAGGTAATAGGCGTTGCAATTGATCTGTGACCAAGATAAACATCGCATCCCCAGAGGGCTCTTCGAGCATTTTTAATAAGGCATTGCTAGCAGCTTGGTTCAACGCGTGTGCTGGGTGTATTAGCATGATACGCTTGCCTGACTCTTGGTGACTGGTGAGATTGACAAAATCAGCTAATGCGCGGATTTGATGGATTAGGATGTGCTGCTTTTGTTTGTTATTTTTTTTGCTCTCTTGCAGTTCCTGCGTAATGACTTTTAAATCTGGGTGGGTGCCCTCTTCTAGCCAATGGCAGCTTTGACACTGGCCGCAAGCAAAGCCAGCATTTGTGGGCTTTAGGCATAGCAGGCGATGGCATAATGTTTTAGCAAAGGCTAGCTTGCCGATCCCTGCAGCGCCATGCAGCAATAAGGCATGCGGTAATTGGTTTGGCCGTGCAGTGAGCTTATCCCATACGGCTTGATGCCATGGATAGATCATTCGGTAATCTTTTGAATCACTTGTTCGACTTGTGATGCGACCAATTCAAATGGTTGATTACTATCAATGATATGAAAGCGGTCTGGAAATGTTGCTGCACGTGCGAGGTAGGTATTGCGTATTTTTGTGAAAAAATCAGCCTTTTCACGCTCGAATTTGTCTGGCTCACGAGCATTCGCCAAGCGCGCGGTACTAACCTCTACCGGCACATCAAATAAAAGCGTTGCATCGGGCTGCAAGTCTCCTTGTACGAACTGTTCCAGCGCACTCAACTTCTCAGTATCGACGCCTTTTGCACCTGATTGATAGGCAAAAGAAGCATCAGTAAATCGATCTGAGACGACAATACCACCCTTCTTTAGCGCAGGTAAAATCACTTGGGCAAGATGTTCACGTCTCGCAGCAAACATGAGTAGGCTCTCTGTTTCAGGGTGCATGTCCTGATGAAGTAGTAGCTCACGTAAAGATTCACCCAGCGGTGTGCCGCCTGGCTCACGTGTAGAAATCACTTGTCGACCTAGCAATTGTAGCTGCGTCAATATGGCTGGAATATGAGAGCTTTTACCCGCGCCATCGACACCTTCTAATGTAATGAATAAGCCTTTTGTTCGTTTGGACATGCTTTATTTTTTCTTGAGTTGATAGCGCCGCACGGCTTGTGTATGTGCTTTAAGCGTATTGCTAAATTGATGAGTACCATCGCCTTTACCCACAAAATAGAGCGCCTTAGTTTTACTTGGGTGTAGTGCCGCTTCAATGGCTGCTATGCCGGGCATAGCAATTGGTGTGGGCGTTAGACCTGCACGTGTATAAGTGTTGTATGGGGTGTCGGTGAGTAAGTCTTTTTTACGGATATTGCCATCATATCGATCGCCCATGCCGTAGATGACTGTCGGGTCGGTTTGTAATAGCATCCCTATTCTAAGGCGGTTGACAAAGACACCAGCAATCGTCGGACGCTCGCTGGCTTGGCCTGTCTCTTTTTCAATAATAGACGCCATGATTAAAGCCTCATATGCAGAGTCGTAGGGCAAGTTGTTTTCACGATTTTCCCAAGCTTTGGCTAATCTTTTTTGCATGGTTTGATAGCTGCGCTTGAGTAAATTAGTGTCTGTTGTATTGCGATCAAAATAATAAGTGTCAGGAAAGAAAAGCCCTTCTGGATGCTTGGCAGCAGGATCGATAATGGCCATGATTTTCTGTTGAGATAAGCTGCCAACGGTTTGCTTGACCGCGTCATTTTTCTTGAGTCTATCGAGCATTTGTTTGAAGGTATGTCCTTCGATAAAGGTAATGCTGGACTGTGTTGCTTTGCCATTTTTTAGCGAAAATAGCAGTTCATAGGGGGTTAT
>CAZCBF010000054.1:0-11622 GCA_964496895.1 uncultured Methylophilaceae bacterium
CGTTGATTATCAAGACTATAAAGAGGGCTTATATGAAGGCCCGCGCTTTGCAGTCGTTTGCCATTTCTTGTCTGTCAGTTTAAACCAGCGTCTGAGATTAAAAGTCTACCTGCAAGATGATGATTTTCCAGTATTGCCGACACTAGTTGATTTGTGGACTGCAGCAAACTGGCTTGAGCGTGAAGCATTTGACTTGTTTGGCATACTGTTTGAAGACCATCCTGACTTGAGAAGACTGCTGACTGACTATGGTTTTGTCGGACATCCTTTCCGTAAAGATTTCCCAATGATTGGTCATGTAGAAATGCGCTATGACCCAGAGCAGCAGCGTGTGATTTATCAGCCTGTGACGATTGATCCGCGTAATAATGTGCCGAGAGTCATAAGAGAGGAAGGTACGCATAGTGGCTGAGATTAGAAATTACACCATGAACTTCGGTCCGCAGCATCCTGCGGCACACGGGGTGTTGCGTTTGGTGTTAGAGCTGGATGGTGAGGTGATTCAGCGTGCTGACCCCCATATTGGCTTGTTGCACCGTGGCACAGAAAAATTAGCAGAAAATCGTACTTATCTCCAATCGGTCCCTTATATGGATCGTCTCGATTATGTGTCGATGATGGTCAATGAGCATGCTTATGTGATGGCGATTGAAAAAATGCTTGGTATTGATGTGCCGATTCGTGCGCAATACATTCGTGTGTTGTTTGATGAAATTACACGCATTTTGAATCACTTGCTTTGGATTGGCGCACATGCCTTAGATGTGGGTGCCATGACTGTCTTTTTATACGCTTTCCGTGAGCGTGAAGACTTGTTTGATGTCTACGAAGCGGTTTCTGGCGCACGTATGCATGCGGCTTACTATCGTCCAGGTGGCGTGTATCGTGACTTGCCTGAGCAAATGCCGCAACACAAAAACACTAAGTTTCGCAGCGATAAAGACATCAAAGCGATGAATGAAAATCGTCAAGGCTCAGTATTAGACTTCATCGATGACTTTAGTCAGCGTTTTGATGGCTATGTCGACGAATATGAGACCTTGCTGACTGATAATCGTATTTGGAAGCAGCGTACAGTCGGCATCGGTGTTGTCAGCCCCGAGCGAGCTTTTCAAACCGGCATGACTGGCCCAATGCTACGTGGCTCAGGTATCGAGTGGGATTTACGTAAAAAGCAACCTTACGAAGTGTATGCTGATTTGGATTTTGATATCCCAGTGGGCGTTAATGGTGATTGCTATGACCGTTATTTGGTCCGAATGGAAGAGTTCAGGCAATCTAACCGCATTATTAAACAATGTATTGAATGGTTGCGTAAGAATCCAGGCCCTGTGATATCAGATAACAACAAGGTTGCACCACCAGATCGTGAAGGCATGAAAGAAAACATGGAAGACTTGATCCATCATTTCAAGCTCTTTACCGAAGGCTTTCATGTGCCAGCAGGCGAAGCTTACGCTGCGGTTGAACATCCTAAAGGCGAGTTTGGTATCTTTATGGTCTCCGATGGTGCGAATAAGCCGTACCGCTTAAAAATCCGCGCACCAGGCTTTGCGCATTTGGCCGCATTAGATGAAATGACACGCGGACATATGATTGCTGATTTAGTGGCGATTATTGGTACGCAAGACATTGTTTTTGGTGAAATTGATCGATAAGAATAGCTATGTTAAGCCCAGAAGCCACAGAAAAAATTGATTACGAACTGACAAAATACCCGGCGGATCAGCGTAAAGCTGCCGTTATGAGCGCTTTGCGTATCGTGCAGACTGAAAAAGGCTGGTTGTCTAAAGAAAGTATTACTGATGTGGCGCAGTATTTGGGTATTCCAGACATTGCGGCGATGGAAGTCGCTACTTTTTACAATATGTATGAGCTTGAGTCTGTCGGCGAGTACAAAATTTCGGTGTGCACTAATATATCTTGCATGCTACGTGACAGCGACTCAATTGTTGAGCATTTGCAAAATAAGCTCGATGTTGGGTTTAATGAAGTCACACCAGATGGTAAGTTTTGCCTTAAAGAAAGTGAATGTATGGGCTCATGTGGCGGTGCGCCGTTAATGGCCATCAACAATCAAAAAATGCATGAATTTTTAACCCCTGAAAAAGTGGACGAGATTTTGGAGTCGCTAGACAAATGACGCCAGCAGAACAATACGCCAAGCAGCAGGCAGTGACGACTGATCTAAAAGGTCAAACGTTGGTGACCTTGCGTACATTGACCGAAAAAGATCCTGCATCACTTAAGACTTATCTTAAACTGGGTGGTTATAGTTCGCTTAAGCGCATGGTGACGAGTGAAACACCTGCGACAGAGATTATTTCAGAAGTGAAAACGTCAAACCTACGCGGTAGAGGCGGGGCTGGTTTTCCCACTGGGCTTAAATGGAGCTTTATGCCACGCTATTTTGATGGCACCAAGTATCTGGTTTGCAACAGTGATGAAGGTGAGCCTGGTACGTTTAAAGATCGTGACATCATCCGTTATAACCCACATCAACTGATTGAGGGCATGGCGATTGCGGCTTATACCCTAGGTGCGGGTGTTGGCTATAATTATATCCATGGTGAAATCTGGGAAGAGTACGAGATTTTTGAAGCGGCATTAGACGAAGCGCGTCAAGCGGGTTACCTTGGTGAAAACCTATTTGGGTCTGATTTTAGCTTTGATTTATATGCCGTACATGGTTATGGGGCTTATATTTGTGGCGAAGAAACTGCGCTGATTGAGTCGATTGAGGGTAAAAAAGGCCAACCACGCTTTAAACCACCATTCCCAGCGAGTTATGGTGTGTTTGGTAAGCCTACCAATGTCAATAACACTGAAAGTTACGCCTCGATTCCATGGATTATGGAAAAAGGCGGCCAAGCCTTTGCTGATATAGGCGTTGAGGGTTCTGGCGGTAGTAAGCTATTCTCGGTGTCTGGCCATGTCGAAAAGCCAGGTAACTATGAAGTGAATATGGGCATGCCTTTTAAAGAGTTACTGGAGATGGCTGGTGGTGTTTGGAAAGGACGTAAGCTCAAAGCGGTGATCCCAGGAGGACCTTCTACGCCTGTCTCGACAGCAGAGGCGATCATGGAAGCGACGATGGATTATGATGGCTTGCGAAAAGCAGGCACTAGCCTTGGTGCGGGGTCTATGATTGTCATGGACGAAACCACTTGTATGGTAAAAGCCCTAAAGCGCTTGAGTTATTTCTTTTATGAAGAAAGTTGTGGGCAATGTACTCCGTGTCGCGAAGGTACTGGCTGGGTCTATCGTGTGATTGCCAGAATCGCAAATGGCGAAGGTAAGATGGAAGATCTGGAGTTGCTCAACGACGTGAGCAATAATATTTCTGGGCGAACGATTTGTGCGTTGGGTGATGCTGCGGCAACACCTGTTCTGAGCTTTATTAAACACTTTAGGCCTGAGTTTGAATACTATATTCAACATGGCAAAAGTATGGTTGACGGTAAGTAGGCAAGATCAGCATGTTAAAGATTGAGATAGATGGTAAAGAGGTTGAAGTCGATCACGGCAGCACCATTATTGATGCGGCTGACAGGATTGGTGTGGAGATTCCTCGCTTTTGCTATCACAAAAAATTATCCGTAGCGGCTAACTGTCGTATGTGCTTGGTAGAGGTCGAGAAATTTAGAAAACCATTACCAGCCTGCGCAACTCCTGTTGCTGATGGCATGAAAATCTTTACTAAGTCAGAAATGGCGGTGAAGGCACAACAAAGTGTGATGGAGTTTTTACTCATTAACCATCCGTTGGATTGCCCGATTTGCGACCAAGGTGGGGAGTGTGATTTGCAAGACATCGCTGTTGCCTATGGTACAAGTGAGTCACGTTACACAGAAGAAAAACGCGTTGTTTTTAACAAGAATATCGGCCCTTTGGTCAGTACTGACATGACGCGCTGTATTCAATGTACGCGCTGTGTAAGATTCCTTAAAGAAGTAGGTGGTATACAAGAGCTGGGCATGGTCGGCCGTGGAGAGCACGCAGAGATTACGGCTTATGTAGACGAGAGTGTTAACTCAGAGTTATCTGGCAATATTATTGATTTGTGTCCCGTTGGCGCGTTGACCAATAAACCGTTTCGCTACAGTGCCCGTGCGTGGGAACTCACACGCCGCCCAAGTATTGCGCCGCATGATGGTTTAGGCTCACACATCGAGGTACATGTTAAAGACAATAAAGTAATGCGTGTTATACCTCGCGAAAAAGAAAGCATTAACGAGTGCTGGTTGTCAGACAGAGATCGTTATTCATACGAAGGTTTGAATAGTCCAGACCGCTTAACCACCCCTATGGTCAAGCACCATGGCGAATGGGTCCCTACAGACTGGAAAAGCGCGCTGGAATTCGCAGCAAATGAAATCAAACGTGTGACGGATAATGACCCTAATGATTTAGGTGTCTTAGTCTCACCAAATAGCACTATGGAAGAAGGCTACCTCACAAAAAAAATTGCTGATGGGCTCAATTGTGGCAATGTGGATTATCGCTTACGCCAAACTGATTTTAGACTCGATGGTAAGCGCTTAGGTGTGCCGTGGATGGGTTGTAATATTCAAGAAATCGAAGAGCTTGATCGTATCTTGATTATTGGCTCTAACATTCGTAACGAGCATCCACTACTTGCGCAACGCTTTAGAAAAGCCATTGATAACGGTGCTGAGCTTTCGATTATCAGCCCGCTAGATAATCGTCCTTTAATGGATATTGCGCACAAAGTGATTGTGCGCCCAAATGATATGGTCAATGTCTTGGCGCAAGTGCTTAAAGCGATGTCAGGTTTACAACGACTATCACTGTGTTTGCCGCCTGCGCTCACTCAGTTATTAGAAGAAATCAAAGTACGTCCTAATACCGAAGCGATGGCAAGAAGTTTGGCCGGCTTGGGTGAATCATATGACCTCATCGCGCCAAAAGTGGGTTTGTTTATTGGTAATATTGCCTTAAGCAGCCAACGTTTTACCGAGCTTTATAGCTTGATGGAAGCGATAGGTGGTATCAGTGGTGCTAAAGGCGGTATCTTGCCTTCAGCCGCAAATAGTACTGGTATGCATTTGGTCGGCGCGATGCCATCGCCGATGGGTATGCATGCACGCGCGATGTTAGAGCTGCCACGTAAGGCGTATGTATTACTCAATACTGAACCAGAGTTAGACTGCCAACACGCCGCACTGGCGAAAACAGCCATGGAAAAAGCTGAGGCGGTTGTTGCATTGACCGCCTATAAGTCTGAAGCCCTGGATCATGCGAGTGTGCTGTTGCCGATTGCACCATTTAGCGAAACTTCTGGCACTTTTATGAGTATGGAAGGCAGAATTCAAAGCTTCCAAGCGGTGACAAAAGCACTCGGTGAATCTCGCCCAGCGTGGAAAGTATTGCGTGTCATTGCCAATACACTGGGACTAGAAGGTTTTGACTTTGATAGCTCTAAAGAGGTATTGGATGAAATTCTGGATGGCAAGCGTCCTTCAGAAGTGGCATGGAGTCGTTTGAATAACAACTTAAGTGAGCTCGTCGAGATTGAAGTGAATATTCAGTCGCCCTCCTTACGCCGTATTGGCGAAGTGCCGCAATATGAAGCAGACCCCGTTGTACGCCGTGCGCCCGCATTGCAAAAAACGAAATACAACACCGAGCCTATGGCACGCATGTGTACCCAATTGATGGAAGACCTTAATTTGGCTGAAGGTGATGAGGTGTTAGTTACACAGGATGAAGGCAGTGCAAACCTAATCGTGACGCAAGATGATCATGTGGCACACGGTTGTGTGCGGATTACTGCAGCACACCCTGACTCGATAACCTTGGGCGATATGATGGGCGATATTAGCCTTGTGAAGGTTACGACGGTGAGAGACGATACCGTGGAGGCCAGTGCCTAATGGATATGCTGGCAAATCTCTTTGGTGAATATTGGCCTGCAGTAGAAATTACGGGCTGGACCTTGCTGAAGATTATCGGCATTGTTGTGCCATTAATGTTATCAGTGGCTTATTTGACCTATGCTGAGCGTAAAGTGATTGGCTATATGCAATCACGTAAAGGCCCAAACCGTGTTGGTTTTCATGGGTTGCTGCAACCTTTGGCTGATGGCATTAAGTTGTTGTTTAAAGAGATTATTTTGCCATCAGAGTCTAGTAAGAGTCTTTTCTTACTCGCACCTGTGTTGGTGATTGCACCATCGTTTGCAGCTTGGGCTGTGATTCCATTTGACTACGAAATGGTGCTGGCTGATCTTGATGCGGGTTTGCTTTATATCTTGGCGATGACCTCAGTCGCTGTGTATGGTGTGATCATTGCTGGTTGGGCTTCAAACTCTAAATATGCGTTCTTAGGCTCGTTGCGCTCTGCTGCACAAATTGTCTCTTACGAAATTGCCATGGGATTTGCTTTGGTTGGCGTGTTGATGTGTGCCAATTCATTAAATCTAGGTAAGATCGTGATGGGGCAAGCGGGTGATTATGGCTTGCTACATTGGTATTTTATTCCATTGTTCCCCTTGTTTATGGTTTATTTTATTAGTGCTGTTGCCGAGACCAACCGTGCACCGTTTGACGTGGCAGAGGGCGAGTCAGAAATTGTGGCTGGTTTCCATGTGGAATACTCAGGCATGGCATTCGCGGTATTTTTCTTGGCAGAATATGCGAATATGTGGCTGGTTGCCGCATTGACGGCATTAATGTTCTTAGGTGGCTGGTTATCACCGTTCCCATTTTTGCCAGATGGCTTTATTTGGTTATTACTTAAAACAGCATTTTTATTGTTCTGTTTCTTGTGGTTTAGGGCAACGTTTCCACGCTATCGCTATGACCAGATCATGCGCTTAGGCTGGAAAGTATTTATTCCAGTAACGATCGTGTGGATTGTGTTTGTTGGTGCGATGATGCAAACGCCTTGGGCACATTGGTTCCATTAATAGAAAATAGTTGAAGATGACGAGACATGTTCGCGAAAATTAAATCGACACTCAGTAGCTTAATGCTCTTAGAGCTTCTAAGAGGCATGTCGGTGACATTGAAGTATTTCTTTGCCCGAAAAGTAACTGTGCACTATCCGGAAGAGAATACGCCGCAATCACCGCGTTTTCGTGGTTTGCATGCACTGCGTCGCTACCCTAATGGAGAAGAGCGTTGCATTGCTTGTAAATTATGTGAGGCCGTTTGTCCAGCGATGGCGATTACGATTGAGTCTGAGCAGCGTGAAGACAACACACGTCGTACTACGCGCTATGACATTGATTTAACCAAATGCATTTTCTGCGGCATGTGTGAAGAATCATGTCCTGTGGATTCCATTGTTGAAACCCGTGTGTTTGATTATCACGGTGAGCAACGTGGCGATTTGCTGTATAACAAAAAGATGTTGCTAGCAGTAGGCGATAAGCACGAGAAACAAATCGCCGCTGACCGTGCAACGGATAGAAAATTTAGATAAACGGTAAATATTACCACTATAACCATGACCTTTTTTGGCTTAGCTTTTCAAGACATTGTGTTCTACGTGCTCTCAGCAATTTTGCTGTTTGCAGCCATTCGTGTGATTACGACACGTAACCCTGTGTATGCCGCCTTGCATTTGGTATTGGCTTTCTTTACTTCTGCAGGTTTATGGTTGTTGTTAGAAGCTGAGTTTTTAGCCATTGCACTGGTGTTGGTCTATGTGGGGGCAGTGATGGTGTTGTTCTTATTTGTGGTGATGATGCTGGATATTAACTTGGACAAACTCAGAGAAGGCTTTTGGAATGCCTTACCTATCGCTTTACCTGTTGGTGGCTTGATGGCACTAGAGATGGTGATGATTGTGGGGGTGAAAAACTTTGGCCCTGCGCAAGTCGCAGCACCTGCCGCTAAGCCAGCAGATTATAGTAATGTCGCAGAGTTAGGGCGCGTGCTCTACACAGACTATTTACTCACCTTTGAGTTGGCCTCTATTGTCTTGCTCGTCGCGATCGTTGCGGCGATTGCCTTGACCTTGCGTGATCGCAAAGAAAGCAAATCGATTGACCCTGCTAAACAAGTGACGGCTAAAAGAGAAGATCGCGTTCGCTTAGTCAAAATGGCTGCAGAAGTTGAACCTGAACCAGCAGCGATAACAGAGGAGCAATCATAATGGTTGGGCTATCTCATTATTTGATTTTAGGCGCTTTGTTATTTGCGATAAGCGTGATCGGTATTTTTCTAAACCGTAAAAACGTCATTATTATCCTGATGGCAATTGAGCTGATGTTGCTCGCGGTGAATTTTAATTTCATTGCATTCTCGCATTACCTGCATGATCTAGCTGGGCAGGTTTTTGTGTTCTTTATCTTAACTGTGGCGGCAGCAGAGTCGGCCATTGGTTTGGCGATTTTAGTCGTATTGTTTCGTAATTTACGCACGATTAATGTCGATGATTTGGATCATTTAAAAGGTTAATAACAGCAAATGACCATGCAAGAAATATATTTAGCGATTCCTCTACTACCCCTGCTAGCGGCAATAGTGGTCGGCTTAGGTCGTCAGGTGATGCCACGCTTTGCTGGGCATGTGGTGACAATTTTTGGTGTTGGTGCGGCTTTTGTCTTGTCTGTAATCGTATTGAAAGACACGTTGGCTGGCAATGACTTCAACGGGACAATATACACGTGGCTTAACAGTGGCGATGTAAGTTTTGAAATCGGATTTTTGATCGACCGTTTGTCTGCCATGATGATGGTTGTAGTGACTTTTGTGTCACTCATGGTTCATATCTACACCATAGGCTATATGCACGAAGACCCAGGCTATGGCCGGTTTTTTAGCTACATCTCGTTGTTTACCTTTGCCATGTTGATGCTGGTGATGAGCAACAACTTTATGCAGCTCTTTTTTGGCTGGGAGGCTGTTGGCCTAGTTTCATATTTGTTGATTGGTTTTTGGTATACCAAGCCGACTGCAATCTACGCTAACTTAAAAGCGTTTTTAGTCAACCGCGTGGGTGACTTTGGCTTTTTATTGGGTATTGGTTTAGTGCTGTTTCACTTTGGTAGTTTGGACTACGCTAAAGTGTTTGAAGTAGCGCCAAGCTTTGCGGATAAGAGCATTAACCTCTGGGGTGAGCAGCAATGGTCATTGCTGACTGTGACGTGTATTTTGTTATTCATCGGTGCTATGGGTAAGTCAGCACAGGTGCCGCTACATGTGTGGCTCCCAGATTCGATGGAAGGCCCAACGCCTATTTCAGCATTGATTCACGCAGCAACCATGGTAACTGCGGGCATCTTTATGGTGGCACGGATGTCACCACTATTCGAGCTATCTACAACTGCCTTATCCTTTATCTTAATTATTGGTAGCATCACTGCCTTATTTATGGGCTTTTTGGGTGTGATCCAAAATGACATCAAACGTGTTGTGGCCTATTCCACACTTTCACAATTAGGATATATGACGGTGGCCTTGGGTGCTTCCGCTTACTCCGTGGCGATCTTTCATTTAATGACACATGCTTTCTTTAAGGCGTTGCTGTTCTTAGGCGCTGGTTCAGTGATTATGGGGATGCACCATGACCAAGACATTCGCAACATGGGTAATCTTAAAAAATATATGCCGATTACTTGGATCACATCATTGATTGGTTCACTAGCGCTGATCGGCACACCATTTTTATCTGGCTTCTATTCTAAAGATAGCATTATCGAGGCAGCAAAAGCTTCGACTATTTACGGCAGCGGTTTTGCTTATTTTTCAGTGTTGGTGGGTGTGTTCATTACTGCATTTTATAGTTTTAGGCTGTATTTTATTGTCTTCCATGGCGAAGAAAAATGGCGTAAGCCACAAGCAAATGCGCACGATGACCATGATGATGGCCATCACCACGGTTTAGCACCCGAAGACAACCCGCATGAACAATCTTGGGTTGTGACATTGCCATTGATCTTGTTGGCAATCCCATCAGTGATCATAGGCTATTTGGCGATTGAGCCCATGCTCTTTGGCGATTTCTTTAAAGGGGTGATTCATGTGGATCATCATGCACACCCTGTGATGGAAACGCTGGCGCATCATTGGCACGAGGTGTACCACTCTGCGGCAGGCATGGCGACACATGCCTTCACGACCTTACCATTTATTCTTGCTTTACTCGGTGTATTGACGGCTTGGTTTTTCTACATGAAGCGCCCAGATATCCCTGCAGCGATACAACAAAAATTCAATTGGCTACATACGATTCTTGAGCAGAAGTACGGCTTTGACCACTTTAATGAGGTTTTCTTTGCCGGTGGCTCACGGTTGGTGGGTCGCTTTTTGTGGCAAGTGGGCGATGTTAAATTGATCGATGGTGCAATTGTCAACGGTACTGCTTTTGGCATTGGCAAGCTTGCTTTGATTGTCCGTAAGCTGCAATCTGGTCTGATTTATCACTATGCGTTCGCCATGATTATTGGTGTTTTTGTTTTGTTGACTTATTTTTACGAATTTTTCTAAACTATGCTACAAACCATCATGCCTCACATTTTAAGCTTGGCTATCTGGCTCCCGATCTTATTTGGGGTCTTTACGCTGCTGACTGCCAATGCGAACCAAGTCAATAATACGCGCTGGTTTGCGCTGTTTGGTAGTGTGGTTAGCTTCCTTGTGACCATCCCGCTCTGGACTGAGTTTGATGTTACGCGGGGTGATTTTCAATTCCAAGAATGGTTTAGCTGGATACCTGCCTTTAATATCAATTATCACCTTGGCGTAGATGGCATTGCCGTGCCACTGATTATTCTTACGAGTTTTACCACCGTGATTGTGGTGGTTTCAGCATGGGAAGTCATTACAGACCGTGTTGCGCAGTATATGGCTTGTTTCCTGATCATGAGTGGGGTGATGATCGGTGTGTTTTCTGCCCTTGATGCAATACTTTACTATGTGTTTTGGGAGGCGATGCTGATCCCGATGTTCTTAGTGATTGGTATCTGGGGTGGTCCTAATCGAGTGTATGCAACGATTAAGTTCTTCTTATATACCTTGATCGGCTCGTTGCTGATGTTGATTGCATTTATCTACTTGTTCTTACAAACGGGTAGTTTTTATATTGTCGATTTTTATGCGTATAGCATGCCTCTGGATGTACAGGTGTTGATCTTTTTAGCCTTTTTTGCGGCGTTTGCAGTCAAGATTCCAATGTGGCCAGTGCATACGTGGTTGCCTGATGCACACGTTGAGGCACCAACGGGCGGTTCGGTTGTGTTGGCCGCGATCGCGCTAAAACTAGGCGGCTATAGTTTCTTGCGTTTTGCCATGCCTATTGCGCCAGATGCCTCACATGATTTAGCTGGCTTTATGATTACCTTGTCGCTTATTGCGGTGATTTATATTGCTTTTGTCGCCTTGGTACAAAAAGACATGAAAAAGCTGATTGCCTATTCATCAATCTCACATATGGGCTTTGTGACGCTAGGATTTTTCTTGTTTAACCATCTTGGTTTAGAAGGGGCGATTATTCAGATGATTTCGCATGGTTTTATATCCGCAGCGATGTTCCTCTGTGTAGGTGTCTTATATGATCGCGTGCATAGCCGTGAGATTGCAAGCTACGGTGGAGTGGCTAATACGATGCCAACATTTGCAGCATTTGCGGTGTTGTTTGGCATGGCCAATA
>CAZCBF010000055.1:0-11584 GCA_964496895.1 uncultured Methylophilaceae bacterium
ATGGCTTTACCGTTATCCCACGTCTCTGCCACGGCAAGCATTTCAATGTTTTGCTCAATGCGGTCAGCAATTTTTAAAAGCACATTGGCACGATCGGCCACACTGGTTTTAGCCCAGGCTTCTTTTGCTGCATGGGCTGCGTCTAACGCTAATTCAATATCTTCGGCGCTTGACTTAGGAATATCACAAAAGGCTTCACCGGTTACTGGGCTAATATTGGTGAAATAGTCACCCTTTACTGGTGGTGTCCACTCACCGTTAATAAAGTTTCCATAGCGCGGTTTGACGCTGACAATCGATCCTTCTTTTCCTGGATTTTGGTAAATCATTTCTCTCTCCGTCATGAATTATTATTCATTCAGCATAAAACGACTTCTGACGTAATGACTTGCATGAGATTCTGAATGACTTGACTTTTAGTCCATAAAGGTAACAAAATCGTAGTGAACAAATAGTGTATGTAACCGCAATGGATAAACGACAACTCAAAAATAGAAAGCAACAAAGGGATTTGTTGGTAGAAAACAAACTGACCTTTGCTGGCCCTGACTCAGCCCTAAGCATTTATGACACGTATATTGAGGCAACAGGTGTAGGCCTTGGTGCGGGGCAATTAACCTACTGTGGCATGGTCGCGGGCAAAAAAATTATGCATGATGAATATCATCAAGCAGGAAAAACATTTTTACCACATGAGTCTTATGTTATGCCGCCAGGCGAGTATGTAGAAATCGACTTTCCTGAAGCACATGAGAGTCGTCCAACCACCTGTTTAACCATCGAGTTTCCAAAAGAAAGGGTTGAGCAGGTTTCTGATCGTATGCGAGACCTTACAACACTAGACTGTCTTGATCATGATTGGGAATATCATTCGCAAATCGTACACAGTCACCATAATACGGACACACAACAATTGTTAGAGCGCTTGGTCAATGCCTTTGCTCAGAATCACCCAGATAAAGAAATATTAGTAGACCTAGGCGTGACTGAATTAATCGTAAAGCTCTTGCGTCAACAAGGCAGAGAAGTGCTATTAAGTTATTGTAAACAGCAGCCCGATGCTAATGGTATTACTACTGTTTTAAGCTACTTGGCAGAAACGTTTAGCCAGCCTTTAGAAATAGATGCATTAGCTAAAAAAGCTTGTATGAGTCGTAGTCGATTTTACATCGAATTTAAAAAACAACTTGGCTGCACCCCTGGTGAATACTTGCAACAAATTCGATTAAAACATGCGGCAGAAAAAATCCGCAGCGGTTGTTCCATCAGCGAAACTTGTTATGAGATAGGCTATGGTGATCTAAGCCATTTCAGCCGTAGATTCACACAGTTTTACGGGTTATCACCTCGTCAATATCAAATGACAAGTAAAGGCAATCATTAATAGCTTATGTGTTACCGACTTTACTTTAAGCTATTAATGATTGCATAAACATATTGGGGTGTGGTTAGGATATTAAAGAGGCTGACACCTGATGCGCACAGCTAGTCTTTGCTCACGCGATAAACTATTTTAATAATGTATCCAATGCCGTTTGGCTTGGTGCAAACCAATAGGAACTGGTTTTGGCTTCGCTAAAATCTAGCAAGCGGTCATAAATGCCATCGCCCGTGATGCCAAACATTCGGTCTAGCTGAATCTGGTGACGTGCTTGTTTGTTTGCAAAGCTCACAAAATAAAGCCCTTTTTCCTGACTGTTACCGAATGGTGTGCTGCGCCGAAACACCTTTGCAGCTTTGCCGTCTAACGTTGCATCGGTACGGCTCACGTGCGAGTTGTCCGGCATCGCTGCACCTTGCAATTCGACGCTATCTTGTTTTGTCCTGCCAATGACTTGTTCCTGATGTTGCTGTGGTAATTTGTTAAATGACTTAAGGTTATGAACCCATTTTTGCGTGAGCAAATAGCTGCCTTTCTCACCATCTTCCCCATCAGCAATCAAACTCTCAAGGTATTTGTGTTCGTCTTTAGGATTAGCCGAGCCATCAACAAAACCCGTTAAGTCACGATTATCATGGTATTTCACCCCTTGAATTTCTAGGGTTAATTCAGCAATATTGTCTAATGCTGCGATAATGGCTAATGCATGATCAAAGATATAACTGTGGCCGCGTTCAGTTGGCGCATGTAGCCAAAAGAATAAATCTTGCTGAGTGCTTGGGCAGCTGTGCCCAGCCAACCCATTAATGGCTTCAAAGTTACCCAAGCCTTTAATATTCATGTCGGTTTGTACACGTTGCCAGCAGTCTGGACCAAACGCGATAACAACCTCACTGTGCTCTGGCGTAGCAATGCTGCTCAGTTGCTTTTTTAGCGAATAAACATCAACGCCAGTCATGAGCTTAAATTCTAAGTAATAGTGGTGTTGGGAAGAATCACTATTAAAAATACCTGCTTGAGCAACGGCCATTTTCATCACTTTTTAATTAAATATTGAAAAAACATCGTAACCAAATCTACTGCAATTGGCTAGCATAGGCTTTGATAATAAATGCTGTGGCTAAAAAAATACGACCATTCACAGTACTTACTGCAATAGTAAAGTTAGGCGTTTCTAATTCAATCTAAAATTGTCATGCTGAAAGAAACTCGCTTGGAGGCTCTCAAGAGGCGTTAGCTGATAAGACTAACTTTGATGGTTCGTATATGTGAAGCATCGAGCGGGGCGAAAATGACCTGTCAATCTGAATCTTCTGAGGATTGCAGAAGCAATTGAATTGAAGGCCTCTGTTGTTGGCTCGGAATGAGGTTACCAGTAGCTCCTGATGCTCTACGTGAAAACTATTAATCTAATTATCCCTTAATTGACCGAGCAATAAGTCTATATTTTTATCTGACGATCAGATCGTCATGATTTCCAGGCATCGTAAATACGCCTAAATGGTTTCTTGATAGATACGACCAACCAGCTGAGGGGTTGAATATTTTCGAATCACATTGTATCAATGTCTTACTGATTGCGTAGGGTTTCGGTTTATAGTCTAGCGCAAGAGACTCATAATAAAAGTGGCTTAGTGCTTCATTTTCTTATGTTTCAGCAAGGCCTTTACCCATTACTAATGATTTAGTATGCCTGTATAAAAGACGTATCTTAACGTTTATATTTTCATGCCTATATAAATGCTTTTTAATAGTCGGACGTAAATTGAGACTTCTCATCTTTAAGTAGGTGAAAAGGGGTAGATTACATAGCATGCTATCAATGACAAATAACTGTTTAACTGGGAGGAAACCGCAATAGATACTTGCTATGCATTTAGGAACTTTTGTAATGAAAAATTGTTCCTAAGACGTATCGTTATCTGAACGAAATCATATTATGTTTACAAAAATAGCATTACCGCCAGCAGATATCAGCCGAATAATCGAAATGGCATGGGAAGATCGAACTGATTTTGAAGCAATTGAAAAACAGTACGGCTTGTCTGAAAGTGATGTGATAGCGCTCATGCGTAAAGAGTTAAAGCTGAATACATTTAAACGCTGGAGAAAGGGTGTTACTGGTAGAAAAACAAAGCACCAAGCACTTAGAGGCTTCAAGGTTGGCAGGTTGTGTTGCCCTACTCAATATAATTACAAAACACCATAAGACATTCATAACAATGACAAAATACCTCACAAAACTATCTGTAGTTGTCGAACTAGAAACAACGGTCGAAGCTGAAAATTATGAAGAAGCTTTAATACAAGCGAGAGATACAAAAGCAAACCAACTTATGCAAGCTAACAAAGGTGTGACTATTGATCACGCGCGGGTGTCGCAAGTAATCGAAATTAAAGTGTCATAGAAAGGTTGCTGTTTGAACCTTTAATCTCAACGTATTTTTAAATTTTAACAGGGCTTAGTCGATGTTTCGTTATTTGATCTCAATTGGAATGATTTTAATGTCAGCTTGCAGCTATGCAAGTTGCTTAACTGATACTGAACTTAGTGCGCTTAATCAAGATGAGTCAAAATACCTTGTCAAAAAAATCCCACCCTATTTTAAACACCAACTAGAGGCTGGATCAATCAGTGTCAGTATGAAAATGGTTGATAAAGAAGCCTGCACTGTTTCACTGAATTTAACGCTACCTAAATCAGATATTGCTGAAGCGAATATGATACTAGATGCCCAACCGGCTAAAAAAATAATGCTGTCTGCACAAGGCCAATCACTGCCAAATGCGATGGAAAATAATGCAATATTTACGGTTGATACTAGTAAGCTAAAAGTGACAGAGGCTGATGTTTTGCAAACTTCACCATTGGGTAAGCTGCGCGGAAGCGTTGAGTTGATGTATGCCTTACTAACACAAGAACGTGCGAAAGTGGATCTCAATACTACTAACAACGTGCCATGGCCTGATAATTATAAACAAGGCTTTATTAACACTTGTAGCGAGAAAAATAATCAAACAATGTGTGCATGCATGGCTGCCGAATATGCGAGCAAAATAACGGCTAATCAAATGGTTTACATCGATTATGTACGGGCTAATCCCTATGCGTTAGCAACGGGTGTCAATCAAGCATTTGAAGCCTTGACGGAAAAAGTAACCCTAGCTTGTAAATCATAAACTCGTGAACCTGCATTTAATCCTTGGAGACCAGCTTAATTCAACGATCAGCGCTTTAAAAGCTTGCGATAAAAATACTGATATTGTGATGATGTGTGAGGTGCTAGAAGAAGCAACCTACGTTAAACATCATCAAAAGAAGTTAGTCTATGTCTTTTCTGCCATGCGTCATTTTGCAGCAGCGCTGAAATCAAACGGCTATCGTGTGCATTATGTGCAGTTAGATGATCCAAGTAACACAGGCAGTTTCACAAATGAATTACAGCGTGCGTTTAATCGATTCAATCCAGAAAAAGTAATTGCAACCGAAGCTAGCGAATACCGTGTTTTACAAATGATGAAAAGCTGGAAGCAAGGATTTTCCATCCCTGTTGACGTACGTTCAGACAAACGGTTTTTATCATCACACAAAGCGTTTAATCAGTGGGCGAATGAACGTAAGCAATGGCGGATGGAGTATTTTTATAGAGAGATACGCAAGACTTACGGTATTTTGATGGATGGTGAAAAGCCAATTGGTGGTCAATGGAATTTCGACGCTGATAACCGTAAAGCCTTGCCAAAGTACATTACTATCCCAGAAACACATCATACAAAACCCGATGAAATCACACAGCAAGTGATTGCAATGGTGACTTCGCGTTTTAGTGATCACTTTGGAATGATTGAAGGCTTTGAATATGCGGTGACGAGAGAAGATGCTCTAGACGCGCTTAAGCAATTTGTCGATGAAAGATTACCTTTGTTTGGTGACTACCAAGATGCAATGCTGCAAGATGAACCTTGGTTATTCCACAGCCACTTGAGCTTGTATATCAATAGTGGTTTATTGCTGCCACTAGAGTGTATTCAAATGGCTGAGTCTGCTTATCATGCTGGTAATGCACCACTCAATGCCGTTGAAGGTTTTATTCGTCAGATTGCAGGCTGGCGTGAATATGTCAGAGGCGTCTATTGGCATACGATGCCAGATTATCAAGGTAAGAACCACTTAGACGCTCAGCGCAAGGTTCCCTCATTCTATTGGTCAGCGGAGACCAATATGAATTGCATAAAGCAGTGTGTCAGCGAAACCAAAGCTAATGCCTATGCACATCACATTCAAAGGTTAATGGTGTTAGGTAATTTTGCATTGCTAGCGGGTTTGAATCCTGAGGAAGTGAATGAATGGTATTTATTGGTCTATGCTGATGCTTATGAATGGGTGGAGCTACCCAATGTCTCAGGGATGGTGCTTTTTGCCGATGGTGGCATGCTTGCCTCAAAACCCTACTCAGCAAGTGGTGCTTATATCAACAAAATGTCTAACTACTGTAAAAGCTGTCACTACAACGTCAAAGAAAAAAGTGGTGAAAAAGCTTGTCCGTTTAACTACCTGTATTGGGATTTTTTAATGCGTCACCAAGATACATTGTCCGCAAACCCTCGCATAGGCATGGCCTATCGAACGTTGGCGAAAATGTCAGCAGAAAAGAAGCAAGCGGTGATTGATGACAGCCAGCTTTTTTTATCTCGGATGGATGCTGGTGAAAAAGTCTGACTTACCTTCAAAAATCTGTGTGGTTTGCGAGCGTCCGTTTACATGGCGAAAAAAGTGGCAAAGAGATTGGGAAAACGTTAAATATTGCTCGCTTCGTTGTCAGCGGCAAAGAAAGGAAATAAACAAATGATTGCAGAAAATCCAAGCGGCGAGCTTAAAGTAAACGCAACCATGCTTGCAATATCAGGGACCATTCCGTTTGTTGGTTTAACACTAATGGCTTTAATGAACTGGGAATGGCTAAGCATTCCAGTGAGTCAGGCATTGTTGATTTATGCGGGAATTATTGCGTCATTTATTAGTGGTATTCATTGGACCATTGCATTGAATAAGCAATCAGCTGAAAGGTTACTATGGCGTAGCAATATTACTGCGCTGGTTGCTTGGCTTGGTGCAATGCAGATAATGCCATTTAGTAGCATTTTATTGCTGTTGTGCTTTGCGTATTTGTTATTGCTA
Source organism: uncultured Methylophilaceae bacterium (assembly GCA_964496895.1). Lineage (GTDB taxonomy): Bacteria > Pseudomonadota > Gammaproteobacteria > Burkholderiales > Methylophilaceae > Methylotenera. The sequence continues at coordinate 6,561 of CAZCBF010000055.1, forward strand.
GATTATCAACTTTATCAGCAAAAAGTCATACCCAATTGGTTCTGGCGTTTACGTCTACAAGCCAGCAGTATTGTGATAATTTTTTTGTTGGTGTTTGCCATATTTGTCGTTAGTTAACAAAGCGTTGATTGATGAAGAAGGCAGTTGAAATTGTATGGTTTAAAAGAGATTTACGGACACGTGACCATCAACCACTCTTGCAAGCAAGTCAGTCTGCTTTGCCTGTCATCCCACTGTTTATTGTTGAGCCTAAATATTGGCGACAACCTTTTGCCTCGCAAAGGCATTGGCAGTTCATTCATGATTGTTTGACTGAATTACGTCAAGACTGTGCTCTGTTAGGGCAACCATTAGTAGTAAAAATCGGTGAAATTTTAGCAGTGCTGGATCAGCTTGAGCAGCAATATCGCATTAACACGATTTATGCACATGAGGAAAACGGTAATGGTTGGACATATCAGCGAGATAAAGCGGTCATTGCATGGTGTAATGCGCACCATATAGCACTCGTTGAGAGTCCAAGCAATGGCGTAGTTCGTCGCTTAAAGAGTCGGGATGATTGGGCAAAAGTTCGCAAGTTACGTTTATCAGAACCGATATTCTCAAAACCAGAAAAGTTGTTGCCAGTGCCTGAGATAGAGGTAGGTGAGATTCCAAGTAAGACTGATCCTTTATTTGGAGAGCCTTTTGGCGATACGCAAGCTGGCGGAAGGCGGCATGGGATTCAAATGCTAAAGTCATTTTTATCAGAGCGCCATCATCGATATTTATTCCATATTTCTTCACCACGGAAGTCGGCAGACACTTGCTCTAGACTTTCGCCTTATATCGCTTGGGGCTGTTTATCGATTAAAGAAATAGTGACGGCGGTAACAAATTATAGAACGACATTATCTGAAGACCAGCGTAAGGCATCAGCAAAGCAGTTAAATGCCTTTAACGCTAGGCTTGCATGGCGTTGTCACTTTGTGCAAAAAATTGAAGATCAACCAGCGATTGAATTTGAATGTATGCACCCCGCGTTTGAAGGCATGCGTAAGACAGAAACAAACGATGCTTATTTTACGGCTTGGAAAACTGGGCAAACGGGTTATCCATTAGTCGATGCATGCATGAGAGAGCTCATTGCAACAGGTTGGATCACTTTTAGAATGCGTGCCATGTTAGTCAGCTTTGCCAGCTATCATCTGTGGTTGGACTGGCGCAAGACTGGTGAGTATTTAGCGCAGCTATTCACAGACTATGAACCAGGTATTCATTACAGTCAGTTGCAGATGCAGTCTGGCGTGACAGGCATTAACACCTTGCGCATCTATAATCCAATCAAGCAGTCTGAGAAGCAAGACCCTAACGGAGAATACATTAAGCGGTGGGTTCCTGAGCTGCGAAACGTTTCACCGCAATGGATACATCAACCTTGGTTGATGAGTGATACTTTGCAAAAATCAATGTCATGCCAAATTGGCACAGACTATCCATTGCCGATAATACACCATGCAACTGCGATTACAGCTGCGAGAGCAAAGATAAGTAAACGCCGTAAGCAAGCTGGCTTTAATCAAGAATCAAAGAAAGTCTACAACAAATTAGGTAGCCGCAAAAACACGTCGAAACCTAAAAGCATCACCAAAAAACAGAAAACTAATAAGCAAATGAATTTATTTTAAGTTAACTTGCAATGAAAAGAAGTATCAAAGTACATGATAATTTGGTAGTCAGTTTCTGTCTGAAAGCTTTCGCCCGATATCAATTACCTTCCGTTGAACTAAATCTCTCACATACAAACTAAAGCCATATCATTAAAAAACGCATGATTACACTTAGCGTTATTAATTGAATCAAGACAACTTTAAAGGAGATTAGTAATGCGCTTGATTGTTATTATGGCTTTGCTTTTGACTACTTCATATTTTTCTAATTTTGCAATGGCTAAGATTGATGTTCAGACACTAACCCTGCAACGTTCCTACTTGCAAGCCATTGATTGTCGTGCCCAGAAACAGTTGACAATCGCACTTGAAAATGCGCTAAAAAACTCTGAAAACCTCACTGCTAAAGGTAACAATGCTAGTATTCTTGAAGAGATAATGATACATAATCCAGCATGTTTTATTCAGGCTTTGAATGCATTGCCCAAAACATCGTGCAAGCAGTTTGCAGCGGAATATATCAATGAAACGTTTTTTTATCCTAGGTCTGCAATTAATGAATCTTTGTCAGGGGCAAAAGAATATGGCGAAAGTTGTATTGCTGGGTAATTTAGCAAGCATTAGGCTGTGGGTACAATAAAGGCTACCAATAACTGCAGCCCTTCATGTAAAACCTTCATCACCTCGAACTAAACTGATACCGTATTTATGTTGATTGAATATGTACATTGCCTCGTTCAAAGTCGAACTTACATTAATAAAATAGCCCTTTTCTAGGTGACAGTGACAGTATACTCTCTGTGCCATCTGCACATGCCACATTAAACTTGCTCGATTCGATCAGCATGCCAGCTAAACTCTTTATATTAAAAAATCACAGCCATTGGTATTACGAAGATGCAGATGTGATTAATGAGCGAATATGGCAATTCCTAATTTCAGGTAGCTAAATTAAGATTGATAAGGTATTAACCATAATGAATTTATATCTACTAATAGGCATATTGCTAATCATAATTGTCGTAATCGATCTGTTTAGAGGTGAGACGAACACCATTGGGTTAAGTAGTTTTACTGGTTCACGGTTGGTTGAATTTATTGCTGATCTATTTGATATTAAAAAAGAGAGTATGGCTGAACTTTACTGGGTAATAGTTGTTATACAGCTCGCAGTTGGAATTGGCTTTATTGTCTATGGGCTTAACTATGGCTAGGCTAATTAAACCCAAAGGTCTCGTGCTGAAACAAAATTGCTTGGACTCTCTCAGGAAGCGTTAGCAGAGAAAGCTAACTTGGTAGGTCTTATATGGGAACGTCGAGAGGTACGTACATAACCTGTCTATTGTTAATCTTCTGAAGATAGCAGAGGCGATCGAGTTGAAGGCTTCTGTGTTGTTGGCTCGGAGTGAGGAGATAAGTTGAAATCAAGGAGTCTGACCCCTTGATATTCTTCTTGATATTCTTGAGTAGCCATACTTGTGTTAAGTTACAGTGTTAATAATAAGCTGGATGTCAATCAAATATTAATGACATTAATTTTAAGGGGTTCAGTTAGCGTTGTTTTAATGCAGTTAATTATCAAAAGTTGGGGGTATAAATAATGAGTAAAGTATTCATATACGCAGAATATCAAGTTAGTACACCATTTAAAGATATAGATTGGAATGAAATTAACGTTCAAATGAAGCAGTTTCCAGGGCTAATATCTAAAACATGGTTGAGTGGTAAAAATACTCAAACTGTCGGAGGGTTTTATGAGTTTGACAACCAATCAAATGCACAAGCTTATATCGACGAATTGTTAATACCATTCACCAAGCAGATTCAAGGAAATTTGACGGTGAAGTTATTTGATGGTGAGGTTGTAGAAGAAGCAAGTGTCGGTATGAACTCGCCTTTTTATAGATAATATTTTAGTAATCTCTATTGGGAGCAAAAAAGGACCACCAATAATGACAGTCTTTTTTATATTAGGTGGCTCCCGTGAGTCGAACACGGCAACAGCAGATTATGAGAATCATGAAATAAGGACTCTGACCCCTTGATGGAACGTTGCATTGAAATAGCGAACATATTTTTTGGACATTGTCTGAATAAAAACAGCAAGCAAGTCTTTAGTTTCTGGTGTAATCAGTAGATAAAGGTGATTTGTCATGATGACATATGCATGAAGCTGACAGCCTGGTTTCTGGAAACCGTAATCAATGTCATCTTTAATCCGAAATAAATAAGAATGCTGCCCCTCGTATGATTGCGAACTCAATTAATACTTAAGCGCAATCGTTAACAAGGCAGAGCTAACAATACAAGCCATCATGCGCACATGGTTTAAGGCTGTCCATTCTCGCTGATAGCTTAGCCAATATTGCACCAGTGCTGCAGGGTTTTTTGCGTTAGCTTGCAGCTGTTTATTCATCGGCACGTTTCCCAGCGCTGTCACAAAAAACATACCGATGATATAACAACAAGCAGCCACTATTATCAGCATTGAACGCATACCTTGCCAGTTAAGCGTAGACCACACCATCAAGCCAACATACCAAAGGCTTGTCCCAAAAAACATCGGTAAAAAGATGGTTTTAAGAATCACCGCATTGATTTGGTTCATCGCTTGCGCACCTTGCAATGGCGGCAATTCAGACAGTGCACGCATGATAAACACACTAAAAGCGAAATAAATACCAGCCATCAAACCCGTTAACACAATAAGCAAAACCATCGTTTTTATCCTTCAATGATAATAGTAACAATAATCAAGATGACCAAACACCTGTTTTAGCTGTTGTCTCTATATAGTGTTGAAAGCTTCTAGCTGGTCTTCCCAGCACTTTTTCAATCGTGCTGGTGGTCGAAGCATTGCGCCCATCTAGCACATTGACGAATAACTCATTGATCAACCAAGCAATTTCGTCAGGTAAACCGTTGGCAGTAGCCTGCGCGAGATATGCTTGAATGGGCACTGTTTGCAAGCCAATCTCAGTACCACTTGTCTGGGCAATGGCGGCAACACAATCTTCAAATGACAGTAATGCAGGGCCAGTCACTTCAAACAATTGGTTATGCAAATCATCTCGCGTGAGCGCGGCCACCACCACATCAGCAATATCCTGCACATCAATAAAAGGCTCGTCTGCTTTTGGTTCTGGTAAGACCAACGTGCCTGCTCTTAAGCCATCTAGCATAAAGCTCTCGCTAAAATTTTGCATAAACCAACTGGCTCTAACCACATTCCATGTCAAACCACTATTTTTGATCACCATTTCGGCACGTTGTGCGCCAGCTTCGCCACGACCAGAGAGCAACACCACATGCTCAAGCCTAATCTCTTTTGCCAGTGCGACAAATGCTTGCATGTCATCTGCTGCTTGTGGCACT
>CAZCBF010000056.1:0-11329 GCA_964496895.1 uncultured Methylophilaceae bacterium
TTTTGCGTTAAGCAGGAAAGTGAGACAAGGCGCGTTAACCGTAGACAATACGATTAGTATGGCAAGGTTAACGCAACGCAGTATCACTGAAGTGCTTAAATGCAAAATTACATCATGCCGCCCATACCACCCATACCGCCCATTCCACCCATGCCACCCATATCAGGAGCAGCTGGTGCAGCGTCATCTTGCGGTAGGTCTGCGATCATGCAGTCAGTGGTTAGCATTAGGCCTGCAACAGAAGCAGCGTTTTGTAGTGCTGAACGCGTTACTTTTGTTGGGTCTAAGATACCCATTTCGATCATGTCGCCGTAGGTTTCGTTTGCAGCGTTATAACCGTGGTTACCTTTGCCGTCTGCTACGTTGTTAACCACGACTGAAGGCTCAGCGCCTGCATTGTCAACGATTTGGCGAAGAGGCTCTTCAACCGCACGTAAAACAATTTTGATACCTGCTTCTTGATCAAGGTTGTCACCTTTTACTTTAGCCACGGCATCGCGGGCGCGGATGAGTGCAACACCACCACCAGCAACAATACCTTCTTCAACTGCAGCGCGAGTAGCGTGTAGTGCATCTTCAACGCGTGCTTTTTTCTCTTTCATTTCGATCTCAGTCGTCGCACCAACTTTAATCACTGCAACACCGCCAGCTAGTTTAGCCACGCGCTCTTGTAGTTTTTCACGATCGTAGTCGCTTGAAGCGTTGTCGATTTCTGTTTTGATGTGTGAAATGCGAGATTTTATGTTTTCTTCTGTACCAGCGCCGTCGATGATGATGGTGTTTTCTTTACCAATCTCGATGCGTTTAGCTGAGCCTAGGTCTTGTACTTGTACTTCTTCAAGTTTTAGGCCAACTTCTTCAGCGATGACAGTACCACCCGTTAAGATAGCGATGTCTTCTAACATGGCTTTACGACGGTCACCAAAACCAGGTGCTTTAACAGCCACTGTTTTTAAGATACCGCGGATGTTGTTTACAACCAATGTTGCTAGTGCTTCACCATCGATGTCTTCAGCGATGATTAATAGTGGGCGGCTTTCTTTAGCCACTTGCTCTAGTGTTGGTAGTAGGTCACGGATGTTAGAGATTTTTTTGTCGTGTAATAGCACAAATGGATTCTCTAGTAATGCGATTTGACGCTCTGTGTTGTTAACAAAGTATGGTGACAGGTAACCACGGTCAAATTGCATACCTTCTACAACGTCTAGCTCGTTTGTAAGGCCAGAACCGTCTTCAACAGTAATCACACCTTCTTTACCCACTTTTTCCATGGCTTCAGCGATGATGTCACCCACTGAGCTATCAGAGTTAGCAGAGATAGAGCCTACTTGAGCGATCTCTTTGCTTGTTGTACAAGGCTTAGATTGCGTTTGTAGCTCTTCAGTTGCTGCTTCAACCGCTTTGTCGATACCACGTTTGATGTCCATTGGATTCATACCAGAGGCAACAGATTTCATGCCTTCACGAATGATGGCTTGTGCTAGCACTGTAGCCGTTGTTGTACCGTCACCAGCGATGTCATTGGTTTTAGAAGCCACTTCTTTAACCATTTGAGCACCCATGTTTTCAAATTTGTCTTGAAGCTCAACTTCTTTAGCAACAGATACACCATCTTTAGTGATGGTTGGTGCGCCAAATGAACGCTCTAATACTACGTTACGGCCTTTAGGGCCTAAAGTAACACGTACCGCGTTTGCTAGTACGTTTACACCGTTAACCATTTTTTGGCGAACTTCGTCACCAAATCTTACGTCTTTTGCAGCCATTTAAATACTCCTAAATTTTAAATTTTTGGTTGGTGATTATTCAACGATCGCCATGATGTCTGATTCAGTCATCACTAATACTTCTTCGCCATCAACTTTTACAGATTGGCCAGCATATTTGCCGAACAATACTTTATCGCCAACTTTAACGTCTAAAGCGATTGCTTTGCCGCTGTCGTCTTTTTTACCGTTACCAACAGCTTCTACAATGCCTTGGTCTGGTTTTTCAGTAGCACTGTCAGGGATTACGATGCCTGATGCAGTGGTGCGTTCTTCAGCAGCGCGTTTTACGATGACGCGGTCATGTAAAGGACGTAGTTTCATATATGTCTCCAAAAATATGAGGTTAATTAAAAATTAAAAACAGCCAAACTGCTCAAAGCAACTTAGCCAAATCAATTATTTAGGCGCATTTGTTAATTTAAATGCCCCAATTAGGTACGGGCAAAATTTTAGCACTCTTTGCCCTTGTCTGCTAACTTGGGGGTGGATACATAGATTTCAAGCGTTTTTGTTAATTTTTTTGCTCAGTTATGGTTCGCAATCTATTTTAAGATTCCTGCAAGTTAAGCTGAGACATCTAATCGAGAGGTTTTACAACCCAAAATTTCCACATGCTGATCATGGCAGAACCGCGCCTAATGCAGTTGATCAACGTTATTTTGAGAAACTATAGCGTGACGAGTAAATTCAGGCCGTGCTGGATTTAACGATATGAAATATTCACTGCTCAAACAAGGGGGGCGTGAGTATGTATTGAAAAATTACTTTAAGATGACTGATACAACAACTTATTCATAGTAGTAATGGTGCTGACCTTAATTTCTTTTGGGCAAACACTCTCACACTCTCGGTAATTACTACAGCCGCCAAAGCCTTCTTCATCCATTGCACCCAGTAATTTCTCAGCACGGTTTTTATCCATTTCACCTTGCGGTAAAGTTGATAAATGACTTACTTTTGCTGCCACGAATAAAGTAGCGGAAGCATTAGGGCACGCAGCAACACAAGCACCACAACCTATACAGGTTGCTGAGTCAAACGCAGCATCAGCCACATGTTTTTCAATCGGTATCGTGTTCGCTTCGCTAGCAGAGCCAGTGCGGATTTCGATATAGCCACCAGCTTGGATCATTCGATCGAACGCGCTACGGTCAACAATTAAGTCTTTAACGATAGGAAATGCCGTTGCTCGCCAAGGCTCAATCCACAGTTCTTTTTCATTAGCATAATCACGCATATATTGCTGACAGGTCGTGGTTGCTTGATGGTTACCATGCGGTGTGCCATTAATCACTAAACTACATGAGCCGCAGATCCCTTCACGACAATCAAAGTCAAACGCTATCGCTTCTTGGTCTTGCTCAATCAATTGTTCATTAAGCGCATCCAGCATTTCTAAAAACGATGACTCTTCACTGACATCCATTTGATATTGCTCAAAATCACCTTTTGCTGCTGCGTTTGCTTGTCGCCAAATATGTAGTGTAAAAATCATTTGTAGTTTCTTGTCGTTGGTCTCACTAATTCGAAATGCAGCTCTTCTTTATGCAATTCAGGTTTGCTCACATCGCCGCTATACTGCCATGCGGCAACATAAGAATAGTCATCATCATGTCGTTGCGCTTCGCCGTCAGCAGTAAGATGTTCTTCACGGGCATGACAGCCACAGGACTCTTGTCGATCTAAGGCATCAATACACATCAACTCAGCCAGTTCAAAGAAATCGGCGATCCGTCCAGCACGTTCTAATGTTTGGTTTAAAGTGTCTTCACTGCCAGTGATTTTCACCTGCTGCCAGAACTGCTCGCGTAGTACTTTGATTGCTTCAATGGCTTGTTCTAAGGTATTTTTTTCACGTGCCATCCCACAGGCATTCCAAATAATTTGACCCAGTTTTCTGTGGAATTCATCTGGTGTTTTTTGCGGATTTGGCGCATTCATTAAGCAGCTAATCTGTGCTTCACAATCCTTAAGTGCTTGTTGTGCCTCAGGATAATCTTTATCTAAATCCATCGGTTTTTGCTGTGCTAGATAGTTAGTTACTGTCGTTGGCAATACAAAATAGCCATCGGCTAAACCTTGCATTAAGGCACTGGCACCTAAACGATTCGCGCCATGATCAGAGAAGTTTGCCTCACCACCAGCAAATAAACCATCGATAGATGTCATCAAATTATAGTCCACCCACAAGCCACCCATGGTGTAATGCACCGCAGGGTAAATACGCATTGGGCTGGTAGATGGATCTTCATTAGTAATATGCTGATACATATCAAACAAATTACCGTATTTCTCGCTAATCGCATCTAAGCCATGCACTTCTATTGCTTTAGCAAAATCAAGATAAACACCTAGCTTTTTGCCATCAATCGCATGACCTACGCCACGGCCTTCATCGCAAATATGTTTTACCGCACGCGATGCCACATCACGCGGCACTAAATTACCAAAAGCAGGATACAGGCGTTCTAAGAAGTAATCACGATCTTGCTCTGCAATTTCTTCTGGCTTTTTATCACAGTCTTTGATGTGTTTGGGTGCCCAAATTCGGCCATCATTACGCAGTGACTCACTCATCAAGGTGAGCTTTGATTGCAACTCACCGTGTTGAGGAATGCAGGTTGGATGGATTTGAGTAAAACATGGGTTAGCAAATAGCGCACCGTGTTTATGCGCTCGCCACGCAGCAGAAGCATTACAGCCTTTGGCATTAGTAGAAAGGTAAAATACATTACTGTAACCACCGCTACACAGCACGACGCAGTCTGCCATATGCGCTTCTAGCTTACCTGTTACCAAGTCACGCGATACAATACCTTTGGCTTGGCCATCGACCATAATGAGATCTTGCATTTCACAACGTGAAGTATGCTCAACAGTACCTTCGTTAACTTGCTTGCTCATTGCTTGATAAGCCCCCAGCAATAACTGTTGGCCTGTCTGCCCTCGTGCGTAGAAAGTACGTGAAACCTGTGCACCACCAAAAGAACGGTTGGCTAAATAGCCACTGTATTCACGCGCAAATGGCACACCTTGCGCCACTGCTTGGTCAATAATATTGGCGCTTAGCTCTGCTAAACGAAATACATTCGATTCGCGCGCACGGTAATCGCCACCTTTGATCGTGTCATAGAACAAACGCCACACGCTATCACCATCATTTTGATAGTTTTTTGCTGAATTAATACCACCTTGGGCAGCAATACTATGGGCACGACGCGGGCTATCTTGAAAGCAAAACGTCTTAACATTAAAGCCCATCTCACCCATCGACGCCGCTGCAGCAGCACCGGCTAAGCCAGTGCCTACGATAATCACCGTGTATTTTTTACGGTTGGCTGGGCTGACAATTTTTGAATTAAATTTGTGCTGTGTCCAGCGGTCTTCCAGTTTGCCTTTTGGGGCATGGGTATTTAAATCAATGTCACTCATAGCGTCGCCCAAAATATAGAAATAGGAATCGCAGCAAAACCGCCGATTAATAACAATACACCAGTCCAAACAGCGCCGTTATACAGTCGTGATGTCTTCCCTAATGTTTGCAATACATTAGCGAGCGAATGAGATAGATGCATCATCAAAACAAACAAGCCTGCTAAATAAAACAACACCATAAAAGGCGACTGAAATAAGCGCTGTACTTCAAGATAGACATTCGCATTATCAAACAATAAAGCTTGCACAGTGTGAATAACAATAAAGCCAAGCAGGAAAACAATGCTCAATGTCACTAATGGTGCTGGAATATGCCATTTATCGTGCTTTTTATATTGCACTGTTCTCGCTTTAGCATTCACTTTTCGAATTTTAATAGCAGCCTTTACGTGAATGGCAATTGCAACAACAACTACCGTGAATACTAAACAGCGAACTAAGCCGCCGTTATACCAAGTGTAAAACGCACTGAATGTTGGTTCGCAAAAAAAGCTCAAATTACTAAGCATATGAAATAGTAAATAGGCTGTCATGACTATGCCAGCAATGGCCATTTTTCGTTTATGTAGCTGTAATACCATTTAGCTTTCCATATCTAAACGTATATCTTCACTATCTTGACGAGGTGTTAGCTTTTCTTTTTCTATGGTTCTGATACAGCTGTTCCAACGCAGTGTTGCTTCATCATTACCTGTTGGGCTTATTTCTCTTGCTTCCTTATAGCAACGTAAAGCTTGCAAGAAGTATTCATAAGCAAACGAGTGAGACATCGCCTGTGTAATCATATGACGCGCCATACGTTCGTGCAGCAGCCCCGAATAATAAAAACGCTGATAATGACTGCTTAATTTATCAATCATTCGTTCAATGGTTTTGACTTCTGTATTTTTGTCTGGACTTGCAATTTGATCAAGTAAACTCAAAATGTAGACCACCAGCACAGCTTGATTTTCTTCATCAATATTGAGTATATCGAGACAAATGCTTTCAGCAATTTCAGGCTCTAATAATAAGCGATATTGTCGCGCTTTATCCAATGCAAGCGCTATCGCTTCGGCATGAATGTCATATAGCTTAAGTTCCATTATTTTCCCTCTCTGACCGGTAGTTCTACTAATAGCAGGAATTCAATTTATGCTAAAACTAATCATATCTCAATCTCAATAGGCTGTACCAATTGCTTAATATACCAACATCACTAACTTGCCTGATATTTTGAGCCGCAATACGCGATGTAACCCTCCCTCAGATTCAGAATGCTTAAGTGGAGTTTTCCGTCAATATCATTAACAAGAACTTAAAATGAAACGCAGTAAATTTAATGAGTCACAAAAAATCAGAGATTATTATCTCTTTTCGTGTTCTGATTTATTGGTTCATATATATTGCATTAGCCAGTTTGTGTAAGCGGTAGTAGGCAAAGCAAGGTTTAAGGATTAAAATGCGTTTATGTCTCCTGTTACCTCCGCTATCGAGCAACTCAATTTAAGTTTTGATCAGCTTGAAGACCGTCTAATGCTAAAAATTGGCATGTCTGATCAGTCTGAAGTGGCGATGTGGCTTACCCGTCGTGTGAGTAAGGAGTTTTGGCATGTCTTGCAAGATTCGCACGAGCAGTTGTTGCAAACTGCTTCAGAGGCGATGCATGCTGACAAAGCGATAGACAAACAAGATGTTGCTGAGCCAATCGAGACCATTGCGCTGTCTAAGCCTAAGTTGGCCAAGCAACCGAGCCAGCCATCATTGCAATCAGCGTATGCGGCATCAGCGGTGCCACAAGCGATGGATTTTAGTCAAAGTTATGCTGCCGACCGTATGCCTTTAAGCGAGGCGCCTTTTTTGGTGTTTGCCTGTGAGGTCGACGAAAAAGAAGCCAAACCAAGCTTGGCATTTAAGTCTAATGCGGGCGAAGTGGTCAAAATGGGCTTAACGCTTGAGTTGGTGGTGGCATTGATCAATATGATGCAGCTCACTATCAAAGAAGCCAATTGGGATTTAGTCATGTTGCAACATCATGCGACTAAACATCTCGCACCCAGTTCAGAAGTGATCCACTAGCACACTATGCAATATCAACAGTTGGGTAATACTGACATCAAGGTATCTAAAGTGTGCTTGGGCACAATGACGTTTGGTGACCAAAACACCCAACAAGAAGCCAACAATCAGCTAGACTATGTTTTAAGCCAAGGCATTAATTTTATTGATACGGCTGAGATGTATCCTGTGCCGCCCAAAGCAGAGACCGTGACGCGTACCGAGTCGATGATTGGAAAATGGCTCCAAGGCCAAGCCAGAGATCAGATCGTACTTGGCACCAAGGTGGCAGGCCCGCGCCGCAAGATGGATTGGATACGTAATGGCCCAGCGAGTTTAGACCGTGACAATATTCGATCAGCACTACATGATTCGCTCAAACGTTTGCGGACAGACTATGTTGATTTGTACCAATTGCATTGGCCTGAGCGCAATGTGCCGATGTTTGGCCAATATTTATTTAACCCTCAAGACGAGCTCGATGCGCAAGGTAACGAAATCGCATGGGTCAGTATTCATAACCAGCTTGAAACGCTCGCTGAGCTGGTGAAAGAAGGCAAGATCCGCGCAGTTGGCGTGAGCAATGAGCAGCCGTGGGGCATGATGCAGTTTATCCGTTTGGCAGAGCAATACGATTTGCCACGGGTGGCTACTTTGCAAAATGCCTATAATCTGATCACGCGTGGTATGGAGTTTGGCATGGCTGAGATTTTATACCGTGAAAATATTAGCTTATTGGCATATTCACCATTGGCTTTTGGGCACCTAACCGCCAAATATATTGATAACCCAGACACAGTAGGGCGCGCTAATTTGTTCCCTGGTTATGCTGTGCGCTATAAAAAGCCAGCCGTTACTGCCGCGGTGCAGCGATATGCTGAGCTAGCACGTCAAAACAGCATGACACCCACGCAATTAGCACTTAGTTTTGTTTATCATCGTTGGTTTGTATCGAGTACGATTATTGGTGCAACGACAATGCAGCAACTCGGTGAGAATATTTCTGCGTTTTTTGTAAGGCTCGGTGATGAGGTGTTAGAGGAAATTGAGGCGATCCATCTCACGATGATGAATCCTGCGCCTTAAGGTTAAGCGATAAAGGGCAACCCACATGTGTTTACGACAGTTATTGATATTAGGCAGCCTGCTACTGCTCAGTGGCTTGGTGCAGGCGGATGTTGATTTACTCAAAAATGATCTGATCACTTGTCAGCAACAGCAAGATGATCAGGCCCGGCTGGCCTGTTTTGATGATTTAGCTACAAATGTTGCTCAAACGCCAAAAGCAAAAACGCTCACTACTGTGAAAGGTGTTGCGATGAAAGTTGCCACTGATAAACAAAGCTACCTTGAGCGTAAATGGCATTTATCGGATAACACGAAAAGTGATGCGTTTATTTCATTGGAGCCGCATAGGCAGAACTATATCGTCGCCAGTATGAGCTCGAACCCAAACGATAATGCGCAAACCCCGAGCTTGCCTGCGACAGGCCCAAGGGGCTTACAAAACAAAGATGTGCAGTTTCAGATTAGCTTTAAGACCCCACTATTTGCTGACATCCCGTTGATTAGAAGCCTACCTTGGGTGGAATCATCAAGGTTATGGGCGGCGTACACACAGCGCAGCTATTGGCAGGTGTTTGATGGCAGTAAATCAGAGCCATTTAGAGAGACTAACTTTGCGCCAGAATTGATTTTGTCACTTGGTTTGGGCAATGATCATCCGATGTGGATACCACGCATGCTTAACTTAGGCGCCATACATGAATCCAATGGCCGTGAAGAGCCTTATTCACGTAGCTGGAATCGCATCTATTTAGAAGCAGGTTGGCAGCTTGGTGATCAGTACACCGTTGTGTTGAGGCCTTGGTGGGCACCCGAATCAGACGTGGGCGACAACCCCGATATTGATCGCTTTCTAGGGTATGGCGATCTAAGGTTGCGCTGGGATTCTCAACAGCGTAACAAATGGGCAGAGCTTTTGCTGCGTAACAATTTGCGCAGTGATAATAAAGGCTATGCCAAGTTTAACTTTAATTATGCGATCTCAGACCATCTGAGCTGGTACTTGATGCTCTCCAGTGGTTATGGCGAGTCGCTGCTCGACTACAACCATAATCAAAATACAATCGGCCTAGGCTTTTCCGTTGGTGAATAATCATGCATTACACGTAAAAGGATTGGTCTTACAACATTTTAGGCGCTCTGATGAGGCAATGTATGAGGCACAAGCTGGTGGCAGAACACTTATCTGCCTAGTAATGTGGTCATGCTATCAGTCGCCTAAATCTCGTTAGCGTTTGTTTGTAAAGGTGATTACTTGTGGCTCAGGCATTTTAAGGATATTCGGCCGTACCTGCCCCATCACATGCATTTCACACGGCTTGCAATCAAACTTTAAGGTATAGCGATCATTACCGCTGACCAAAGTCATGGGTTTTGCTGTGACCGTGCCTTGCACCCCAATCACACCTTTAGACTCTTTTGGGCACAGGCCATGACTAAAACGCAAGCAATGTTTAGTGATCATCACGGGCACTTCGTCTAAGGTTTCGTTTGCCTCGTAGGCCTTATCCATTAGCTTTACACCATGTTTGTGATAAAAATCACGCGCTTTTTGGTTGTAAATATTAGCCAGATAACTCAGCGAGTCTTCAGGATAAATCGCGGGTGGGGTAGCTTTTTCACGTCGTGTAGGGGCTGTGTAGGCGCCTTTTCTAATCATTACCAGCGATTCTACGGCCTCTCTGCGTAGTTGGTTTACCACTGAGGCGGGTACAAACCAATGCTCAGTCATTTCTAGAGTAATGGTTTGCACTGCAAAATCCGTGTTGCCTAATTTATTGAGGTTGGCTTTGATATTAGCTGCAGCAGCTTCTGGGTTGTTTGCGGCTTGCTTCTTACAATCATATTGCGCATAGGCACTAAAGCCTTGGCTATCGGTCATCGTTAGGCCAAAGCCTTCTGGCAATGCGTAGAAGTTTAAGTCCACGGCTAGCTTACGCGTGGCCGAGTCTTTCTCTAGTAATCGCATGAAATGATGATCGCGGTTGCGGTACAGCGTCATATTCGGTGTAATGCCTGCGATCATCTCATTGGGGTAAAGGCGTTGTTTACCGTTTACCCTTTTAACCGTATTCACACGTAAGCCAACTAACACCTTATGCACATCAAAAAAGCAAACACCATCGCCATTGTGTAAAGTAATCTCGGTAGCTACTTCGATAAAATCTTTGCCGATCTTGGTGGTTTTACCCAGTGCATCACCTGCAAATTTTGGCGTATCAAAGGCACCAATGTCAGCTTGGCGGCCATTGGTAAAATAATCCGTGGCACTGCGGTTAAAGGTTTTTTCTGGCTGTGGCGTAAAGGTATAGTCGCTCACGCCTGCCGATGATCTGGCATAGTCAGGCATTTCCTCCAAAACCGCATCAATCAGCTGACGATAATAGGCAGTGGTATTTTTAACATACGCAGCATCTTTATAACGCCCTTCAATCTTAAAACTGCTAACTCCCGCTTGAACCAAGGCACGAATGTTCTGGCTCTGGTCATTGTCTTTCATCGAAAGGTAATGTTTGTTTTTGCCAATAATGCGCCCATTCTGATCTTCTAAGTCATAAGGCAACCGACACTCTTGCGAGCACTCACCGCGGTTAGCACTACGGCCAGTGTGCGCATGACTAATAAAACACTGCCCACTAAACGCTACACATAAAGCGCCATGCACAAAGTATTCAAGGTTGGCCGTAGTCGATTTAGCTATTGCCTGAACTGTATTCAAGTCCATCTCACGGGCTAATACCATTTGGCTAAAGCCCACTTGATCTAAAAACTGGGCTTTTTCCACTGTGCGAATATCGGTTTGCGTACTGGCGTGTAACTGAATCGGCGGTAAATCCATCTCCAGCAAACCCATATCTTGCACAATCAAGGCATCCACTTCTGCGTCATATAGCTGGTGCACCAGTTGTGCCGCCGCTTCAATTTCATTGTCATGAAAGATCGTATTGAGCGCCACAAACACCTCAGCATGGTATTTGTGCGCAAAACTGACGAGCCGCGCAATCTCCGCGACAGTATTCGTT
>CAZCBF010000057.1:0-6295 GCA_964496895.1 uncultured Methylophilaceae bacterium
TAGGTGCGCCGTATCAAGCGTTTAAGGTTGATAGTGAAGATGGCTTTCAGCGGGCGATACAAGCAGTATCCACGGCAACCAATAAGCCAACGCGCTACCAGTTTCGCTTGCCACGCAAAGACTATGGCGTCTATGCCTATCTGCTAGCAACGCTTGGGATAGTCATGCTGATTTTGATCAAAACCAGCGAAGTAAAAGTTTGGAGACCTTGATGATATCGTTTCAATCAAAACACTGGCAAGGGTTGCTGCTGCGCTATGTGCCTTGGGTGTTGCTTGCAGGCATGGCGTTGGCATTGGTGGCAATGGTGTTGTTTGGCAGGCAATGGTGGCAGGCGAGTCAACAGCAACAAATGGTGCTGCAAAACATGCTGCCTGAAGCCTTGGCAGAAGACAGTCACCTGATGGCCTTGCATCAGGCATACGAACTCAGTAAGTTGGAATTAAACGCTAAAAATACTAAAAAACTGATCAAGGCACTGACTATTGCCGAAGCTGCACCAGACCCAGATCACCGTGCTTACGCATAGTTTATTAACGCAAACCTCTACTATGATGTCTCAAAAATTGAGCAAAATACTGCCGAAGGTGGTGCGCATCAAGAAGCAGTCGCGCAGATTGAGCTCGCCAGAGAGTCATACAAACGCACCATTCGCCAACTGCCAGACTTTTATGATGCACGCTTTAACCTAGAGCTGATTGACAGACTGGCTCCACCAAAACGCACTCAAGGCTGGAAGGGCGGTGTTGATGGTGTGACCTTGCAACCGTTTAAGCGCAACGGTACATCAATGATGCGCGACAATGAGCGCAAAGGCTTGCCATGAATGTCACTCAACTGCGTCAGCGCGCGCGTGAATGGATCAAGCTCTCTTGGCAAAACGGCACGCTCTGGTATTGGTTGGCATTACTCTTATTAGTGCCCGTCTGGTTTAATCCGCATATCAAACAACCCAGCAAAGTGTCTGACACTTTATTTGTGATCGATGTTAGCGAGAGCATGAATGTGCCCGATGTCTCGTATCCGCGCCCCAACACAACACGCTTGGCACTAGCCAAAGCTGCCGTCACCGCAGGGATGGAGCATCTGCCCTGTGGCTCTAGAGTCTCGGTTGGTTTGTTTGCTGGTGAAGAAGTCGTGGTGTTATTTGAACCACTGGAAGTCTGCGGCCATTTCTCATCCATTGAAAAAGTCGTTGCCAATATCAATACCAATATGCGCTGGATTGGTGATAGTTGGCTGGTTCGCGGTATTGTAGTTGGTATTAAAGAAGCCAATAAGCGTGATCTCAATTTAGTCTTTGTCAGCGATATTGATGAAATGCCGCATGGCCATACGCATAGAATCGCAGACCTAGTCGCGTATCAAGGTAAAATCAATGCCGCCATCTGGGGTGTTGGCGGTGACACACCATTACCTGTGCCCAAAGTCGATACCAAAGGCAATCTGTTAGCCTATTGGACGCCAGAAGATGCAGTGGAGCATGGTAACTATCCTAACTTAGTTGGCTATGTGAAATACAGGGATGAAAGTACGGAAATACCCGCGGGTGCATTTGCAGAAGTCACCGAGCATTTATCCGCGTTTAATAAACGTTTATTACAGCAAATGGGCGAGGGGCTGAGGGCACCGAAGATATTGCTAGAACACCCGAAAGATGGCTTGCCACTGCTAGATCAGCAAGCGTTGAGTAAAAAAGTGAATGTTGATAAAGATGCGCGTTATTTCTTTGGACTATTGGCGTTAGTTTGTATTTTGCTTGGGTGGTTTTGGCCGCAGTATAGGGTTAGAAAAGCTAAAGCTGAATTTTCTAATACACTAAAATCAAGGACTCTGACCCCTTGATTCCTTTATGATTAAACCCAGCAACAATCTAGCCGATCATAACTATTGGTGTTTTGTACATCGGACAATATGCCAATTACTGGACTGGAGTCTATGAGTTCTAAAAGGTAGGTGTCATACTTGAAATATATCTTTTACTAATTAAAATTTCAAAAAAATTGAAGGTTAAGTTATATCACAGTGATGCTGGATTCAAGTAAACTGTGCTTATTGAGATTGAAAATAATTGTCAGCATTAATACGCTACGTATTTTTTGCCTAAGAGCTTAAACAATAATAGATGTAGTTTTCTATATGATGAAAGATTTTATTCGAAATCGCCTTAAAATAGCCAAAGTATACTTTAAATATAAAAAATACAATATTTCGTTGTACGACTTGATTTCTAAGCGCGATACAGTGCCTGCTGATAAGTATCGTTTTAAGGTACACTTGACTAAAATCTTTTCAGCTAGTTCTGCAAACTTTTTTTTCGCATTGTTTCTGATTTTATATTATTCAGGCCTCCTATTATTTTTTAAGTTAGAGGTGGATGGCGTTTTTATTGTCTTTATGCTGGTCAGTTTGTTTCTAATTTTGATAAATAATCGATTGAAGCAGGTTTCAAGCTTTAATTTATATTTTAGAAAGTGTGGTAATAGTAATCCACCTGAAGTAGACAAACAGCGTGATAAAGAAGGGATACGTATTCTTGTTAAACCTACAAGTGACAAATTTCTTCCTTATGCTGCTAAGGGAAAAACTTACCAATTAGAATCCATTAATATTGTCGACTGGCTTAACTACAGAGATAACATAAGCCTAAAAAAAGAAATCATTAAATGCGCAATAATGTTGCTAATTAACAGGCGTTCAATGCTAGATAAAGTGCTGTTTTCGATGTGGTTTAGTTCCACCAGAGCCTTTAGTTTTTTACTCATTATAGTACCTGCAGTCTCTACAATCTTATGGGTTAATCCAGATTGTCACTCTTTTGAAACATCCCTCTTTTATGCACATAGTTGTAATCAATACTTGGTTTACTTTTACGTTGCAGGTTTAGTTTGGTTAGTTTATGCCCTCTATACATACTTTAGTGATTTTAAACAGTCATATTATTGGCTCAAAGTGACTCCAGCAAATAACATCAGTGCTCAGTTGCCTATTTTTTACTTTGATAATAAAGAAAACCGTTGGAAAACATACGACTTCAAAGTTGGACCAGAAGATTCGTTTAAATTTGGTCTTGAGAACAATGTTGTCATTAGTATCGTAATATCTCTAGCATTCACAATTTATATAACAACAATTACGAGCTTGTTAAAATGAAAAAAAATCACGGCTTCAAAGGTAAGAAACTTGCATGGCTTCTTTACAATGATCTAAACACTCGTTTGGGTATCTTATACGAGGAATTTGCACATTTACAGCAACACATTTACTACTATGGCAATTTTGAGGTTAGTAAAGACGAGAATGACGCAAAAAAATATACTTTTGAAATAATCGATAATCAAAAGAGAAATGACCCTAATGCACACTCAGCCCATCACAACTTTGATAAGACATTGCTGGCTTTATATAACCAATTGGGCTCTGCATTGTATGGTATTAATGCTCATCAAAAACATGTCCAAGAAACGTTTGAAGCGTTTATAAAGGAAAAAGAAGAAGTTAATGTAGATTGGTTTTGGTTTGCTTCATTAAGGTCGTTTATTATTAACGATGTATTTGAACATTATATGCGTGAGATAGAGCATGCTCACGAAAAGCTGATTCAGGTACTCGAAACAAAGCGTACCACGCTACCACAGCCAATTCTTCTGAGAAGGTGGAACTCATCTATTCATGGTAGTTTTTTGTCAGACTATAGCCGTTTCATTGAGAGGAACACTGCAAAATTAACTCATTTACTATCCAAATCAGTAAAAAATTCCACCCCGCATGAATTTGATGAGCAAAGAAAGTCTACGTACTTTACACACTCTTGGAGCCATACCCCAACCAGTATGGTTGCTTCTCATAGGGTAAGAGAAAATAACAAAGATGATGAACTAAAGTTTGGTTCAATACGCAGCGCTTTTTTTTATTTAGAAATGCCAACTTTGCACCCACTTTTGTATCATGAGTGTGCTCATTTGTGTTTTGACTGGAATCATCAAGATAATTGTGAGGCGCGCTTTTACAAAACTAAGCAAGATTGTTCTGACCTATTGCAATTTTGGGATAAGAATTTATATCAGATAGACGCTAGTCAGCATTTTTGGGATAACTATGTTGAGGAAATATGGGCAGATGCCATTGCAATTGCGCTTGGTGGCGTGCCTTATCTTGTGTCGCTAGTCATGCAAACATTTGGTCAGGCTTCTGCTAAATATTTCAATAGAGATGAATCTATCCCATTACAGGACTGGGGAAAGGAAAAAGTATATGATTTTGAACAGCCTACCGCAAATAAGGATTACTTGTGGTCAACAAGGCTTAGGCTAGTTATCCAAGCGTTTAAACATTTAAATAGAGACTCAGATGCGATCAAAGATGATGAAACTGCAGAGTTTATTTCAAATGTAGAAAGTGCGATCGAATCCTATGAACAGGGTGGCGCTCATATTTTCCAAGAGGCTAACACTAGCCGCAATCATGAACTTGTATGGAAGGACAGGGACTATATTACTAATAAAGTGCACTCTATTATCAGTGACTTTCTTATGATTGCGCTAGATGAAATAAAAAGTGTTTTATTTGAACCGCAAGAGAGATATTCATTCCCAGCCAGTATGGTCACTGATGTGCTGGATCCACTAATCAAGAATTATTCAATTCGTTTTTTCCAAGAATCACTCGGTGATATTTTTGAGCGTCGCGAAAATGGCTATTTGTTTCTCAATGACAAACCAAGCACTGTAAAGCTTGACCTTATCCCGTTTAAATCACAATGGTTAATTTCGGGACTAGTTGTAGACCAAATAGAGCAATTTCAGCATCACTATGAACCGACTCGTGACAGTAAAATACGCTTATATACTTATTATTTCAGCAACTTTATCCGTAATGATGGAGGCGCGATATTTAGGGTTGCATTAGAGTGGATATTGGCAAGAGCAGATCTTGCAGAGTTTTTTGCAGACTATGCATCTGGATTGTATAAAAGTAAGGGCTATGAAAATGATATTTATAAACAGCTTGAAAGCGTATGTCCAAAAGGTGACAGCTTAAATGAGAGCTTGATTGCTATTCATGATGGAATAATAGCTGGAATAGAAACAAAGCAAGGCAAGGATTTCGAAAACCAAATATTAGACATTCGTTACATGCGTTTTAACAATGACGAAGAAGAACGGTGTAAAGGAACATTGAATCTGAGTATTAAAGCTTTTTTTGAAGATTTTCTTAAAAAGCATGTCGAGCAGGCCTTTAAAAAGACGCATATTTATGATGATGAGATAACTTACAAGAATGATGAGACTGATAAAGATAAGTTAAATAGAAAAAATAGAATGCTGGAACCGTCCATAGGCTTTCTACATTTTGGTGTTTACGATAAAAAACTATTTCATGCCAGCACACAAAGCACAGATGGCAAACAAATTAAGTCACCTTATATTAGTGTGAATTATCAAATCTATAAACACTATGATGCAATGATCGATAAACTAAACATGAGTAGCTCTGAACGCTCTGTTCCACCTTACTTTTTCTATAAAGATCACAGTCCAAGCTTCGCAAGTGGAAAAGGTGAATATAAATATATAAAGCTTAGTGACTCAAGCGGTGCAGATAGTGCGCATTTTAATAAGCCCAATTTAATATTTTTAGCTGGGGATTATGATTTTATGTACTACCAACCGTATGTTACTCCTGCAGAAAGAGCGATACAGGAAAATCATCTAGTTCCAGCATTGATAAAGTCACGTTCAGTGATCTCTATTGCCTCTAACAAAAAGCATGACAAAACTGAATGGGGGCGGGTTTCATTGTTGCGCTTCAAATACCGTTGGCAGTCATATCTTTTGGCTAATAAAATACACAACAGTAATGTCAGAGCAACGCTCTCTCTTAGCTCAGCTTGGGAGGACGCAGTGCTCATATCATGGGAAAAGGAATCTCAACATATCTTGGGTCAGAGCGATATAAGTAATGATCTTTTGCTCAATTCTCTTGGTACAAGGTACAGTACTGTAGATACACAAACCAATATATTCACACACAAGTTAAAAGTAGGCATTTTTGATGATGAAACTTTTAACGCAGAGGGCATTGAGGCAAATCAAGACACTTCAGATAAGTGTAACAAATCCATTGAGCCAGATGGTTCATTGTTCGAAGAGGCTGATAAAGCCCCATTCCCCGAACGGTTAGATGCACTAAATGATGTTAAGAAAGTTAAAATGATTGTTGGCAGATCCGACTTTCTAGTTGAGTGGGGGTTTAAAAAACCATTTGAAATATATGAATTTGTCTCCTTGCCATG
>CAZCBF010000057.1:6305-11329 GCA_964496895.1 uncultured Methylophilaceae bacterium
TCGCCTGCCAAAAACTTTTTGGCAGGAGGTTAATGCCTTTAGGGTTTCATTGGGTTGGGATTATTGTATTAAAGAGGGCGAACAATCGAAGAAGTATGAGTTGGTTTTTTACTCGGAAGTTTCAATTGACGTATTGCATGAAAATAAGAAATATGCACAAAAGCCTGACATCTAGCGTCTTTAAACTTCGACCTCAGCGAAAGCTTAAATACTTATCCAAAGTTACTAGTGTTTCTCCAGAGTTGTTTAGATACTGAGCCGACATCAACAGTTTGCGGCCTCTCAACTGTGTCAATGATTCTGTGACCAGGCAGAGCATCAAAAACATTTAGCTTTCTTTCAGATTGTGCGAGCCTTAATTCTAGGTTAGTGATAACATTTTGCATATCCTTAACCTGCTCTTTCAGGTTTTTAACTAATCCAGTGAGTTCTTCATTGGTAAAAGGCTCGTCCATAATCTACTCAATATTTCATTAGATACAAGTAAGACTCTACCATAATATTGAATAAGACTTTAAATTAGCTCTGGAAGCATTCATGCTATTGAGTTTTCTATGAAGATA
Source organism: uncultured Methylophilaceae bacterium (assembly GCA_964496895.1). Lineage (GTDB taxonomy): Bacteria > Pseudomonadota > Gammaproteobacteria > Burkholderiales > Methylophilaceae > Methylotenera. Next base: position 6,869 of record CAZCBF010000057.1, read on the forward strand.
TCAGTCAACTTGATTTCACTCTTTATCTAAACTTTCTTCATCTTTAATCGACTCACATTTTCGCGGGTCACCGTCACACAGGCTGCATTTGTAGTCTTTTTCTTGCAAGGCTGCACCAATGCCACCGCAAGAGCCGCTAATCGGTTTTTTGCCCATGATCACGCCAACCGACATGGCAAGAATAACCAAGCCTAGTATCAAAAAAGCCAATAACATTGTTGTCATAGAGATATCTCCGTTACTTTAAATAGGGTTTAAATGCCGTGCTATGTCTTGTGAGATAGGGCGTTGCTTCATCATCATTATAGAGGATAAAGTACGCCGCTAATTTTTGGCGTTCAGCCAGTGCCATTGCATCATCAATATTGCCAATCACATTTAATGTCGTGGCATAGCCATCGGCCATCATGGCGCTATCAGTAATGACCGTAACCGAACCAATGAGATGTTTAACTGGTTTGCCCGTGCTTGGATCAATGGTATGCGAATAGCGTTTGCCATCAATCTCAAAGTAATTACGGTAGTCGCCCGAGGTTGCCACGGCTTTGTTATCGATCTTGATGATTTGTTGCACGGCTTGCGCTGATTCTGAGGGCTTTTCAATCCCTAGTGACCAAGTTTTACCTTTAGGATTTTTGCCTTTGACACGGACTTCGCCGCCAATCTCTACCAGGTAGTTGTTTATATTGTGTGTTGTTGCAAGGTGATCAGCGACTTTATCCACGCCAAAGCCTTTGGCGATGGCAGAGAGGTTTAGTGTTAATGGAATATCTTTTAATAGGGCAGAGTTTGTGACATCTATTTGTAGATGTTGCCAGCCTGTTTTGCTTTTGGCGGCTTGTATTGCTTGATCACTCGGGATGTTGTTATGCCAGCCTTTGCCAAATCCCCAGAGCTCAATGAGAGGGCCGATGGTTATATCAAATTTGCCATTGGATTGCTCTGAGAGTTGTATGCCCGCTTGCGCGACTTGGATAAAGTCTGGATCAACCTGCATCCATTCATCAGTGCCAAGTTGGTTAAAGGTGGAAATTTGAGAGTCAGCAATATATGTAGACATTTGCTGATTGACCGTTACCAGAATGGCATCAATTTCGGTTTTGAGCTGCTCTGCTGAGACGGTTGCTGGTGGCTGTGGAATGGTAATGTGATAAGTCGTCCCCATCGTACTGCCATCCAAATGAATCGTTGGATCACTTGCTTGCATGCAGGCTGAGAGCAGCAGTAAAGTACTGCTGAAAACAACAAACGAGGCTATTAACCTCGTTTTTGGTGTTGTCATCGCAATGCGCATGGCATTATCCGCCGAAGTCATCCAGCATGATGTTTTCATCTTCAACGCCGAGATCTTTAAGCATATTAATCACCGCGTCGTTCATCATTGGAGGCCCACACATGTAGAACTCACAATCTTCTGGAGCAGGGTGATCCTTGAGGTACTCTTGAAGTAGCACGTTATGGATAAAGCCTGTGTAGCCTTCCCAGTTGTCTTCTTCTTGCGGATCAGACATGGCGACATTCCAGGTGAAGTTTTCATTCTCTGCAGCCAGTTTGTCGTACTCGTCTTGATAGAATAACTCGCGCAATGAGCGGGCACCATACCAGAAGCTGATCTTGCGAGTAGAGCTCAAACGTTTGAGCTGATCAAAGATGTGTGAACGCATTGGCGCCATACCAGCACCACCACCGACAAAGATCATTTCGGCTTTGGTTTCTTTAGCAAAGAATTCACCAAATGGGCCGTAAACCATGATCTTATCACCTGGTTTTAGGTTGAACACATATGAAGACATTTTGCCCGGTGGGATGCCTTCTGTTCTTGGCGGTGGGGTTGCAATACGGATATTGAACTTCACGATGCCTTTTTCTTCAGGGTAGTTGGCCATTGAGTAAGCGCGAATCACTGGCTCTTCTACTTTTGATTCTAAATCAAATAGTTTGAAATGCTCCCAGTCACCACGGTACTCATCACCAATTTCAAAGTCTTTGTATTGCACATGATGTGGTGGTATTTCTAGCTGTACATAACCACCAGCGCGGAAGTTAACGTCTTCGCCTTCTGGTAATTTAAGTGTGAGCTCTTTAATAAACGTCGCCACGTTTTGATTGGAGACGACTTCACATTCCCATTGTTTAACGCCGAATACTTCGTCTTCGACTTCAACTTCCATGTCTTGTTTGACCGCCACTTGGCAAGACAAACGCCAGCCTTCGTTGGCCTCACGCTTGGTGAAGTGCGACTCTTCTGTGGGTAGAATACCGCCGCCACCTGATTCGACTATGCATTTACATTGCGCACAACTGCCGCCACCACCACAGGCTGAGGGGAGAAATAAACCAGACTCAGCCAAGGTTTGTAGTAGCTTACCGCCCGCAGGTACGGTAATTTCTTTTTCGTTATTGACGGTAATGGTGACATCGCCCGTGCTGACTAGTTTGGCGCGGGCCGATAAAATAATGCCCACCAGTGCCAACACAATGACGGTAAACATCGCTACGCCGATAAAAATAGTTCCCATGTGTTTACCTCAACCTTATAGATCAATACCGCCAAAGGACATAAAGCCCAAAGACATTAGTCCAACGGTAATAAACGTAATGCCCAAGCCGCGTAAGCCCGCTGGCACATCGCTGTATTTGAGTTTTTCGCGAATGCCTGCTAGTGCAGTAATCGCTAGTGCCCAGCCTGTACCAGCACCGGCACCAAAGACTAAGCTTTCAGAAAAGTTATAGCTGCGCTCTACCATAAAGAGTGCTGCACCCATAATCGCGCAGTTCACGGTAATGAGCGGTAGAAATACGCCCAAAGCGTTGTAGAGAGAGGGCACATATTTATCTAAAAACATTTCTAAGATTTGCACCAAGGCAGCAATCACACCGATGTAGGTAATTAAGCCTAAGAAGCTGAGATCAACTTCTGGCATGCCAGCCCAAGCGAGCGCGCCATCTGCGAGTAAATAAGTGTAGAGCAGGTTGTTGATGGGGGTGGTGATGGCTAATACCACGATCACCGCCACGCCTAAACCCAGTGCAGCTTCCACTTTTTTAGAAACGGCTAAGAAAGTACACATCCCCAAAAAGAAGGAGAGTGCCATGTTGTCGATAAAAATCGATCGTACAAATAAACTAAGGAGCGCTTCCATTTAGTGGTGTCCCTTTCCTTCAGTATTTGGCGCAATTATAAATTCTGAGTCTTCAACTTGGTCAGGTCTTAATGTGCGCAATACCCAGATCACCAAACCAATTAAGAAGAAAGCACTCGGTGGCAGCAGTAATAGGCCGTTAGGGATATACCAACCGCCTTCAGCTGCGACTGGAAAGATCTCAAAGCCGAATAATTTTCCTGAGCCAAACAATTCGCGCAAGAAGCCAATCACTAACAGCATGGCACTATAACCAAGGCCGTTACCAATACCATCCCAAAAACTGATCACAGGTGGATTTTTCATCGCAAAAGCTTCTGCACGACCCATCACAATACAGTTGGTGATAATCAAGCCAACAAACACCGAGAGTTGTTTACTGATGTCATAGGCAACGGCTTTGAGGATTTGATCCACCACAATCACGATAGACGCAATAATCGTCATCTGCGCAATAATACGAATGCTGCTCGGGATGAGATTTCTCACCAGTGAAACAAAGAAATTAGAAAAGCCAGTCACAATCGTCACGGAGATACACATCACCATGGTGACTTTGAGGCTGCTCGTGACTGCAAGCGCAGAACAAATGCCTAAAATCTGTAAACCAATTGGATTGTTTTTGAGGATAGGGTCAAATAAGATTTCTTTTACTTTCATGTGCTACACCTCACCTTTCTTAAGGTTGGCGATAAATTGCTTGTAGCCCATATCACCCATCCAAAATTGCACTAAATTATGTACGCCGCGCGTGGTTAAACTCGCACCTGATAGGCCATCAACCTTATGTTGCGCATCGGCCGCTTGCGGGTCAGCTTTGCCTTTGATGACTGCGATGGCTAGTTTGTCATCTGCATCATAGATTTTTTTACCAGGCCAGAGTGCTTTCCATTTAGGGTTATCCACTTCACCGCCCAAACCAGGGGTTTCTGCATGCTCATAAAAAGCAAATCCAGAAACGGTATTAAGATCAGGCTCTAGCGAGATAAAGCCATACAGCGTCGACCACAGGCCGTAGCCTTTGATCGGGAGAATGACTTTCTTAATCTCATCACCATTTTGTACCAGATAGATTTTTGCGTATTTTTCACGCGCATTGATCTTGGCAATGTCTTCAGTGGCTGAAAGTTCATCGGATAGTGCAGGGTCTTTTGCCGCCTTGCGCTGGTCATAACTGTCGACAGGCAGACCGTCAAAATATTTACCAGCACTTAAATCAACTAGTTTAGGCGTGATTTGTGCAAACACCTCGTCGACTGTTTTACCAGTGGCCACTTGTTCATATAGGCCGCCAGCTTTTAAGATATTGACTTTAAAG
>CAZCBF010000058.1:0-11272 GCA_964496895.1 uncultured Methylophilaceae bacterium
TAGAGGACATGGCAGCGACAATGCCTGCTGCATCAGCTGTTGGAATACCCGTATTGACTACAACAGTAACCGTCGTGCCATCAGCCATGGTGACCGATGTTCCAGCACCACCAGAAGCAAAGTAGCGTGCTTGTACGATAGTCACCGCCGAGCGCAAACCACCGGCTAAACCACTAATGGCTGCACGATTAGCATCGCCAGTGACATTAATGAATTTTGGTAAAGCAGTCGCCGCCAAAATCCCTAAAATAACAATCACTACAATCAACTCGACGAGTGTAAAGCCAGATTGATTAGAATATTTGATATTACGCATGTTAATTAAACTCCTATTTCTTTTTTGTTAACAGCCGCTCTTATTGATACGACTGATGGCTGGTGCACTATTTGCTGTCGCTGAACGATAGCTAAAAGCACACTTGTCACCATGACCTAAGATGCTAAATGTAGCTACAGTGCCATTCACACTGTAGTCATACCCTTTTGCATTAAGCGCTGCTTTTGATGGGTTAAACATACTGGTAAGACCCGCAATAGCTAAAATTCCAGCGTTAGCGGATGCTTCTCCATTGGGACCAAACTCTGTAACCGCAGGGTATGCATTGGTCAGATAAATCAAACCATTTTCAGTACATAATTGTCCTGAATTGACTGAATCATTATCCGCAACAACACCGGTATTCAGACAAGGCTTTGTATCAGGTTTACTGGCTTTTGCAATCACACTGGCTTGAACCATACTCACTGCGCTTGCAACACTGCCTTTTGCCAGACTTAATAGCCTGATACTGTCAGCATTTGGTTGTTCTTTCGTAAAACTAGGCCTCGACACAAAAGCAATCACCGCTATCACAAAAATGACAACGATAAATTCAATGACCGAAAACCCAAAAAACTTCATTTTACTACTGACTTTATCCATACTTACAGTTACATATTTTGATACTTGTATAACTAAGTACAACGTTACTTAATGCGTTCATCATGTATCGTTGAAACAAGTAGCGGGTCTTGGCACACTCGAATCTTAGTTCTATTAACAATTTAACATCCGATATAGGTGCTTAAATGGATAATAATGGTGATTTTTTAACCGCAAATTAAACATTAAACTGTGATTATGGTGACTAGTGGTTTGCAACTGAACCAAGATCCCATATGGGTAAGAAAATCCCTAATGCAAGGACTAAAACCATTATCCCCATGAAGAAAATCATAATAGGTTCGATTTGTGAACCTAAGGTATTGATCTCATATTCAACATCACGTTGATACATCTCACCGATTTCTTCCATTAATTCATCAAGCGCACCTGACTCTTCACCAACTGAAATCATTTGCAGCACCATGCTATTGAATATGTCTGCATTGGTCGCTGTTTTGAGCATGCTACTGCCGCGCTCAACACTTTCGCGCATTTCTGTGACTTTGTGCGAGATGTAAGTGTTATCTACGGTATTCGCCACAAGCCCAAGTGCATGTGTGATTTGCACACCACTTTTACCTGCCAGTGAGTAGCTCTTGGCAAACCTTGCCATGGTCCCTTTATGTATGATCTTGCCTGCGATAGGAAGCTTAAGTTTTAGCGTATCCCATTGCATTCTCCCTTTAGCCGAATTGGTGTAATAACGAAACCCAATGTACATGGCGAGTATGGAAACCAGCATAACAGGCCAGTATTCCAGCATGAAGTTTGAAAAGCTGAGTAGAAACTTTGTCAGCACGGGTAAGTCAGAGCCCATTTTTGCAAACACTTGAGAAAACGCAGGAATCACAAAAATATTGACGACAACCAATGCGATCATCATGGCAATGATGACAAAGCTTGGATAGCGCAGCGCAGATTTAATCTGATTACGCATAAAACGTTCAAACTCAATATGGTGAAACAACCGCAAAAAAACCTGATCCAGCATACCGGTGGTCTCGCCAACTTTTACCATGCTGATGTAAAATCCGTTGAAGATAGCAGGGTGCGCTTGTAAGGCTGAAGACAGCTCGCGACCACCATCCAAACTAGTACGAATATCACCAATGATTTCGGCAAAGCGTGCATTTTTGGTCGATGTTTGTAAGCCAGAGAGTGCTTTAATAATTGGAATGCCTGCCTTTAATAAGGTGTACATTTGTCGGCTAAACATCATGATGTCAAAGCTGGTGATTTTTTCTTGGAACAGTTGCAGTTCTTCAAGGTTATTACTTTTAGGCGCCTGACTGTTTTTGATCTCTACTGGTGTGATTTGCTGGCTTAATAACAGCGCTGAAAGGCTTTTGCTGTTATCACTTTCGAGTACACCAGTGACCAGTTTCCCTTGGGGGTTGCGACCTTTGTATGCAAAGTAGGGCATTTGAAGTTATCTTAGCCTTCGAGTTGGTTGCTGATGCGCAAGGCTTCGGCAATGGTCGTTTTCTTTTGAAGGACTAAGTCAACTGCATTTGACCTCAGCGTTTTGCCTTTCATATGTTCTCTTGCCATTTTGATAAAGGTTGCTTGGTCATCATGGTTTACCGCATCGACGAGTTCGTTATTCATTTCTAGCAGCTCATACACGCCCATACGACCTTGGTAGCCATTGCCATTGCAGGCATTACAACCCCGAGAAGCATAATATTTGTGCTGGTGCACTTTGTCCCCAAGTTCCTGTTCTAAAAAGGCAGCTTCAAAGGGTTCAGGTTTAACTTCTTCTAGACAGTGCTCGCAGTTTTTGCGCACAAGTCGTTGTGCGACCACTGCGACAACTGACATCGCAACCATAAATTTAGGCGCACCCATATCGATGAGGCGCATGGGTGAAGATATCGCGTCATTGGTGTGTAAAGTAGACAATACAAAGTGACCAGTCATCGCAGCCCGTAAACCGATTTGCGCGGTTTCTTGATCACGCATTTCACCTAATAAAATAATATCTGGGTCTTGACGCAAAGTTGAGCGCAGTACGCGCGCAAAGTCCAAATCAATTTTGTCATTGACTTGAACTTGGTTAATACCCGCTAGGCGATACTCCACTGGGTCTTCTGCGGTAATAATTTTATTACCCGGTGAATTGAGCTCATTTAATGCAGCATAGAGCGTTGTGGTTTTACCAGAGCCTGTGGGGCCTGTGACCAAGACAACGCCACTAGGTTTATGAATTAGCTTTCTAAAGCGGTCTAACATGGCTGGCGGCATGCCTAGATTGTCGATTGAGAAATTACTAGAGTTCTGAATCAGTAAACGCATGACCACACATTCACCATATTGGGTGGGCATGCTTGAAAGTCGAACATCGACTGCTTGCTGTTTGACCTTGATCGCAAAGCGACCGTCTTGTGGCAAGCGTTTCTCTGAGATGTCTAAGCCAGCGGTTAATTTCAACCTAAGCACTAAAGCGGGCGTGATCTTATTGTCCGCCACTGTTTGCTGATGCATTACGCCATCGATTCTGAAACGAATAAATAACTTATGCTCTTGTGGTTCGATATGAATATCAGAAGCACGTACTTGTACCGCATCTTCAAAGATCGTATGTAATAGCTTAACGACGGGGGCTTCTTCTGCTGTTTTGGCTTCGCCAAAGTCAGCTAAATCTGAATCGTCACCGAGATCTTGCTCTAACTCTTGTGCAAGGTTACTAATTTCTGAAGTACGGCGATAGCTGCGCTCAATGACGACCAATAGGGCAGACTCTTGCACGACGGCTAGGCTAATGTCTTTATTTAAACGCCTGACAATTTCGTCATAGGCAAATAAATCAGTTGGATCGACCATACCAACCATAAAACCATTGTTATTTTCCGCAAGGACAATACAGCGATAGCGTCTTGCCAATGCTTCAGGGAATTTATTGATAATCTCTGGCTGAACTTTTGATTTGTTCAGATCTACAAATGGGATGCTGAGCTGTTTTGCTAAAGCTACTGAGATAGCCTTGTCTGTAACAAAGCCCATCTCAACAAAAACACGGCCAAGCTTACGCCCAGTACGTTTTTGCTCAGCGAGCGCTTCTTGTAGTTGTGCTTCAGTGAGTACTTTTTGTTGTAATAAGACTTCACCAAGCCTGACTTTTTGCGGTCTTGCCATTCAGTTATCGTGTTATTTAATGGTTGTATGTTTAGCGCTAGCCCAAGGAAATTAACTTAGGCTTAAAATAAATACCATTGTATGAACTAATCACGGAGAATGATTAGAAGAATAAACAGGATTTAATGCTTGAAATTGAGTTGAAAATAGAACGGCTAGTGAAGCTAAAGCAGTTTAATTAGCTTGTTTTGATTAAGATGGCGAGTGCCGTCTTCTTGAATCAATAGGCATTTTTACCAGTAAAGGCAAAGACAGTACGTAAGATAATAGACAGGTCTAATGAGACTGACCAGTTGTTAATATATTCAATATCAGACTCGACGCGTTGTATCATTTGGTCGATATCTTTTGTTTCTCCGCGCAAGCCACGCACTTGTGCTAAGCCAGTTATGCCAGGTTTAATATGGTGTCTTGCAAAGTAGTGATAGACACGTTCTGAATACTCTTCATCATGTTGTATGGCATGCGGTCTTGGGCCGACTAAAGACATATCGCCTAGCAATACATTAAATAACTGTGGTAGCTCGTCAAGGCTGGTACGACGTAAAAAACCGCCAACACGCGTGATTCTTGGATCACCTTTTGCTGCTTGTTTCACCACGCCGCTTTCGGGTTGGTGAACATACATACTTCTGAATTTGAAAATTTTAAAAGATTTACCATTCCAGCCAGTACGGTTTTGACGGAAAAAAACCGGGCCTGCACTATCAAGCTTAATCGCAATCGCAATACATAGCAGGATAGGGCTGATCATCAACAGAATAATCGCAGATAGAAACTTGTCTTCTAATGATTTTGCCAATAACCTCACACCAACCAAAGGCGTTTCTGACAATGTGATGATTGGAATGCCTGATATTTCTTTCATGCTGTGATTAATCAAGCGAAGTGAAAAAATGTCAGGGATCCAGTTTATAGCCACTTGCTTTTCTAACAACTGATTGAAAATCTTCTCAACTTTTGGTGTAGATGCAAAGGGGGTAACAATATAGATCTTATGAATCTCATGCTGATCAACAATCTCAACTAACTCATTTAGTTTTCCCAGAATTTGAGGGTCTGACTTACGGCCTCGTCGCGCGTGCTGATCGCCCGGTAAATTAACATAGCCGACTACTTTTTCAGATAACCAAGGATTGTTTGAAATTTTGTTTTGAAAAAAGTGCGCCAAACGCGATTGACCAATGATTAAGACATTTTCCTGTTGTTCATTTTTTTTCAGATAACGTTGATAGAAGTAACGTACAGTCAGATGTAGCAATAGTTGAGTCACAAATCCAACGACATAGATCTGTGAAATAAAGAAGCGAGAATAGATTTCGGTTTGTTTAGTCACAAAACCAATCGCAAGCAACACTAAAAAAGCGACTGTCCACGCTTTGAATAAAGAGATTGCCTTAAGCGAAGCACTTGCATTACTGCGATAGATGGCAAAATGATCATAGCTAAGTGCTAGCACTGCGAGTAGTGCAAAGACCATATTGAGATACGAACTCGCGACATAACCCAAACCTAGGGCATCATGATTGAGCCATCTGAGTAACCAGATCACACCAACGATTGAAGCACCATCTAGTGCTTGTTGAATCATGATGCTCAGGCTACTTCTTCTTTGGAGTAGCGTTTTATTTGAGTGAGATAGGTAGGTCATTTCCAGCGTTACTTTATTACTCTGCTATTGAATAGTTTTAATTAAAATTATAAGCTAAGTAGATGAGTTTAGATCATTTTATTGTTTTTGTTCGTGAATCTTTGGTGGCACATAGGTGGCTACTGCATGTGCTCTTGTTGAGACATCTAGTTTAGCAAAAATACGTTTTAAGTGGTTTTTCACAGTGTTTAAGCTAATGCTTAAAATTGCACTGATTTCAGTATTGGTCTTGCCTAGTTTTACCCAGTGCAAAATTTCATGTTCGCGCTCAGTGAGCCCTTGTGAGAAGTAAGCATTGTCTTGCTCTTCTGCATTATAAATATCTTCAAAGCTTTCTATTCTACGTAATGCTGCATCTAAATGCGGCATCAGCATGCCTAGTAATAAGTTTGGGACAGGGAACTCATGGCGCTTGTCCAAGAAGATATAAATACAATCATTGCTACCGCGAATATCATTTAAGCCATAAACGACAATTGAATTCATCTCACTTAAGCTGTTATTGAATACCGCGGGTAAATCAGACTCATCTATGATTGAGAAGAAGTCATTGATACGGTACCAGCGTTTATCGTTGTTGATCCAGTTTTTATAGAGATAATTAAAGAAGCTATTAATGTTTTCGGCATCATCAACTAAAGTCTTGGTGCGGATGCCGTCTGCTTTTGAGCACACATCATACTTGAGCTTGCCAGTATTAAAATCGCCCCATACCGCAATCATGCTTTCATGTTCGAACACTGGGTAGACATATTTTTGATGCCAATTAAAAAAATCAAGATGTGATTCGATCTTGTAAGAGCGTTGAATCACTTCAATCAGTTTGTCCCAATCTGGCTTTGTTGCTTCTTGGTTCACGAGGGGTATTCCCTATTGTGCATAAGTTAAGTAGATTTACATCATATTAACGACAGCGTATTTGATTTATTTAATTAAGTAGGGGAATCTTTTGTATTCAGTTTGTCTGTACATCAATCTCGTCATTTAAGGTTTGAGCGTGCCTTTTGGTACTGTAATGCAGCGGAACACTTTAGTGTTTAGTGCCTAATTCTTTTAGTAAACGCTTGATAAAGTCCGTTCGGTCATGCATGTTTGGCAATTGTATGTTTACACGCAGTTTTTCTGGGCCTTGCATTTTGCAGCGCTTATCGCGTTGTAATAAGTCGAGTACCGCAAGTGGGTCGATGTCTGCTTTGGCATCAAATTGCAGGATAATACCCGCGTCAGAGGCATCAATCTTAATCACTCCGAGCGGTTTGGCAGCAATACGTAATTCATGACAAGCGATCAAGGTTTCACCTTGCAGTGGTAGCATGCCAAAGCGATCAATGAGCTCTTCTTGCATCGCATCCAAGGCATCTTCATCCTCGCAACTGGCTAAACGTTTATAGAGCACAAGTCGTTCATGAATGTCATGACAGTAGTCATTGGGTAAGAGGGCAGGTTGGTGTAAATTAATTTCTGTCGAGACACCCAAAGGTGCATCCATGTCGGGTTCTTTGCCCGCTTTCAGTTGCTTCACGGCTTGATTGAGCATTTCGGCATATAAATTAAAGCCGACTTCCTGCATTTCACCACTTTGGCTATCGCCTAACAGCTCACCAGCACCACGGATTTCTAAATCATGCACTGCGAGGTGGAAGCCAGCGCCTAAGTCTTCCATCAGTTGAATGGCATCCAAACGTTTTTTGGCTTGTGGGGTGATCTTGCGATCAGGTTCAGTGAGTAGATAGGCATAAGCTTGGTGATGCGAACGACCAACACGGCCCCGTAACTGATGCATTTGCGCCAGGCCAAATTTATCAGCACGGTTCAAAATGATGGTGTTTGCTGTGGGGACGTCAATCCCTGTTTCGATAATCGTTGTACACAGTAGCAGGTTGAAATGCTGATTGTAAAAATCGCGCATGACATGTTCTAGTTCTCGCTCACGTAGTTGGCCGTGTGCTATTGCGATACGCGCTTCTGGCAGGATTTTTTCCAGCTTCTGGCGCATGCTGTGAATTGTTTCTACTTCATTATGCAAAAAGTACACCTGCCCGCCACGCTTAAATTCACGCGTGGCTGCTTCGCGAATAATGCCTTCTGAATAGTCGGTATGAAAGGTTTTGATACTCAAACGCTTTTGCGGTGGGGTAGAGATGATAGAAAAGTCTCTTAAGCCTTCCATGGCCATGCTGAGTGTTCTTGGAATCGGCGTCGCTGTCAGCGTGAGTACGTCCACTTCTGCACGTAACGCTTTAAGCTGCTCTTTCTGGCGAACACCAAAGCGGTGTTCTTCATCCATAATCACAAGCCCGAGGTTCTTAAACTTGACGTCTTTTTGGATGAGGCGGTGGGTACCGATGATGATATCAATTTTCCCTGATTCTAAGCCGGCTAAGGCTTCTCTTTGCTCTTTTGCGGTACGAAAGCGTGAAATCTCAGCAACCTTGATTGGCCACTCTGCAAAGCGATCGGTGAAGTTGCTAAAGTGTTGCTCAGCCAGCAGAGTTGTAGGTACTAATACAGCCGCTTGTCGGCCGCCCATCACCGCTATAAAGGCTGCGCGTAAAGCGACTTCTGTTTTTCCAAACCCTACATCACCGCAGACCAATCTATCCATGGGTTGACCGGATTGCATGTCTTTGATGACATTTTCAATCGCTTCTAGCTGGTCTGGTGTTTCTTCAAACGGAAAGCCATCCACAAATGCATCATAATCTTTTAGCGCAAGCGTAAAGGCGTGACCACGTCTAGCAGCGCGTTGCGCGTATAAATTAAGCAACTCTGCAGCGGTATCGTGGATCTGCTTGAGTGCTTTTTTCTTAGCCTTTTCCCATTGACCACTACCTAGTCGATGTAAAGGTGCGGATTCAGGCGGGCCACCAGAATAACGAGAGATTAAAAATAGTTGTGACACCGGCACATATAATTTGTCATCACTTGCGTACTCTAGTTGGAGTAATTCTGTCTCACCATCGCCAAAGTCGAGATTAACCAAGCCTTGATAACGACCAACCCCGTGTTGTTCATGCACGACAGGATCACCCAAACGTAGCTCAGATAAATCCTTGAGCATGCCTTCTGTATTGCGCGGTTTGTTCTTCTCACGACGGCGCTTTTGTTTGACTGTTGCAGTGTATAACTCTGCTTCTGTGATGATGGTGATAGGCGGTTGGGCATCGCTTAATATCAAACCATGATGTAATGGCGCAACGATCATACCCAACTTCGCATCACTGTTGATGAAACTATCCCAGTCTTCAAACACCTCAGGGATAACGTCATGTTCGCCAAATAGCTGCAACATGGTTTCGCGTCTACCCAGGCTTTCAGCGGCGATTAAAACACGCCCATCAAAAGCAGTAATGTAACTTTGTAAGCGATGGATAGGGTTGTCAGTACGGCGCTCGACTTCTAGCTTAGGGAGGCCAGATTTTGTTAATTCATGGTTGAGCGAGATTCGGGTGAATGATTGGCAATGTCGAAATAATGATTCACCACTGATTAGGGTCGTTTCTGGCGTTAAGATTGGTCTGACTGCATCATGTGCAAGGTTGCGGTATCTTGCTTGTGTTTCTTGCCAAAATTGCTGAATGCTATGGTCCAAATCGTCATGCAAGCATAAGAGCGAATCTTGTGGAAAATAATCAAATAATGTTGCGGTTTCTTCGAAAAATAAGGGTAGATACCACTCAATACCACCTGTGGCGATGCCTTTGGTGACATCTTTATAAATCTTGGCACGCTGAGGGTCACCCTCAAACGTTTCGCGAAACTGTGTACGAAAGCGCTTAATCCCTTGCTCGTCTAGTGGGAACTCACGTGCGGGTAATAAGCGCACTTCTGGGACGGGATAAATGCTGCGCTGGGTATCGACATCAAACGTGCGAATTGACTCAATCTCATCATCAAATAAATCAAAGCGATAAGGCACTGCCGAACCCATGGGGAATAAATCCACCAAACCACCGCGCACACTAAATTCACCATGGCCCAGCACTTGTGACACATGGTGATAACCCGCTTCATGACATTGCCTACGCAAGGCCTCCAAGTCCATCGACTGGCCTTTTTTAAACATAAAAGTGTTGGCATTGAGGTACGCCTTAGGGCTAAAGCGTATCAATGCGGTGGTCACGGGTAACAAAATCACATCACACGCATTTTGCGAGAGGTGATACAGCGTGGTTAAGCGCTCAGAGATTAGATCAGGATGTGGGGAGAACTGATCATACGGCAAGGTCTCCCAATCAGGTAATAAGTGCAAACTTAAGTCAGGCGCATAAAACGGGATTTCTTCCAACAAGCGTTGCGCATCAAAGCCACTGGCCGTCATCACGACTAAAAGTTGATTTTTGGCTTTTAGTTGCTTGGCAAGATTCGCCAATTGCAGACTGTCATGGCCTTTAAAAGGAAGTGAGACTTTTTCGACTTTTCCTTGCTTAGGCAAGGGCAGTTGCTGATGATCCATGAAAGCTTAACTGAGATGTGTTTTACAAAGGTGTGATTATAGCGGTTGAGGGATGATCAGCGAAATTAGATTGTGAAATATCAATGTAAATTACCTCAAGCAAAAAAGCTAGCATATGGGCTTTTACTTGTTAGGCATTATTGCCAGCTGGTTCCCAGTATTGCCAATCTATGAGATTTCTCCGTAATTCTTCAAGCTTGTGTGCTGTAATATCTAGTTGTATTAAGTCACTTGTAAAGTCTTCAGTATGAAGAATTTCTTCTATTTGCTGTCTAGTTCCTTTACTGCTTTTTAATTTAGAATTTTGCCTTAGAAGACCGACACGCTTATCCTCTGTAATCAATGAGTGATAGTGGGAATGTACTAGCTCATTCCGTCTTTCAGCTATTTTGTTAATAGATTGTATAAGTAAATCAAATGCTTGGCTCTCTTTTTTATCAATATCTGTACGCAAATCAAGATAACGTGCAAACATGACAGATGACTTATTAACCCTCTGAATAAAGCTGAGATCGTTAATGAGTATGCTGATCATTTAATTGTCATCAGCTTTAGCCATTAGTAAAATCAAGTCATTGATTTGTGCTTCAATAGCCTGAAATTTGAATATAAACTTTCCAAGTTGTTCAAATGGTTCGCTAGACATTGGCATCCAAGATGAGGTTCAGAGTAGACAATTTACTGGAATGCTATTCTTGTCATTGATAGCTATCAACCAGTACCACCAACCGTCAACCCATCAATCTTCAATGTAGGTTGTCCCACGCCTACAGGCACACTCTGGCCATCCTTACCACAAGTACCCACACCAGAATCCAGCGCCATGTCATTACCGATCATAGAGACGTGTTTCAACACTTCAGGGCCATTGCCAATGAGTGTTGCCCCTTTGACAGGGTAGGTGATCTTGCCATCTTCGATCATATACGCTTCAGCCGCGCTAAAGACAAATTTACCACTGGTGATGTCCACTTGCCCACCACCAAAG
Source organism: uncultured Methylophilaceae bacterium (assembly GCA_964496895.1). GTDB lineage: Bacteria > Pseudomonadota > Gammaproteobacteria > Burkholderiales > Methylophilaceae > Methylotenera. The sequence continues at coordinate 11,156 of CAZCBF010000058.1, forward strand.
TTAGCAGCATAAAGGCCGTTTTTAACTGAGGCGATAATCTCTGCGGGGTCGTGATTGCCATTGTGCATATAGGTATTGGTCATGCGTGGCATGGGGATGTGCGCATAGCTTTCGCGG
>CAZCBF010000059.1:0-11227 GCA_964496895.1 uncultured Methylophilaceae bacterium
TGACTTGGTAAGTCTTGCCTAATTGACCTGATGTGAGGTTACCGACTTTTAAGGCCAGTCCCATAATGGCAGCAAGCCCTAAAGCGACCAACACACCCACCCATAAATCTATTGTTGTTTTTTCCAATTGTAATCCTTTCAACCCATTGCCGTTTTAGGGCACCATCATAAAAGAGGTTAAAACAAAATCTAGCGCCAATACCGCAAAAGAAGACACCACTACTGTTTTGGTCGTCGCGCGACTCACGCCTTCTGCTGTTGGTGGCGCATCATAACCTTGATAAAGTGCCACCATAATACAAGTAATGCCAAAAACGACACTCTTAATCAAACCATTAACAACATCTAATTCCCAATCCACATTGGCTTGCATCTGTGACCAAAAAGCCCCTTGATCCACACCAATCACTGGCACTGCAACGATATAGCCGCCCAGTATGCCGACCATTGAAAAGATTGCGGCCAATAAAGGCATGGCAATAACACCCGCCCAAAAACGTGGTGCAATCACACGGGCCACAGGATTCACCGCCATCATCTCCATTGCAGACAATTGCTCAGTGGTTTTCATCAAGCCAATCTCAGCTGTCACCGCAGTGCCGGCGCGGCCCGCAAATAACAAAGCCGTCACCACAGGCCCTAATTCACGCACTAATGACAAGGCGACTAAGACACCAATGGCCTCTGATGAGCCATATTTTTGCAAAGTATTATAGCCTTGCAAGGCAAGCACCATCCCAACAAAAAATGCTGAAACAATGATCAATGTCAGTGATAACACACCAATAAAATATAATTCGCGTGTAATTAATCTAAACCGCTTAAAACTTTCAACCGTACCGAGTAAGGTCAGTGCAAACAATCTAGTGCCCGCGCCTAGCTGCCAAATCATAGAGATGGTGCTATTGCCAATGTTTTGTAAGGTTGTAATGATTTTTTGCATATTATTCTTAGTCGTCTTAAACCCTAATTCATGACAATAATTGTTCTGCATAGCTTGGGGCAGGGTAATGAAAGGGCACTGGACCATCCTTTTCACCATGTATGAATTGATGTACAAACGGTAGTGTAGATTCCATCAAATCTTTTGGTGATCCGCTGGCGGCTACTTCACCTTCTGCCAAGAAATATACCTGATCAGCTATCAAAAACGTCTCTTGTACATCATGTGAAACTAAAATCGTCGTCGCCCCCAAGGCATCGTTTAAGGTTTTAATCAAATCACAAATCACACCCATCGAAATCGGGTCTAACCCTGCAAACGGCTCATCATACATAATAATGCTAGGATCAAGTGCTACTGCTCTTGCTAATGCCACGCGTCTTGCCATACCGCCAGAACACTCTGTCGGCATTAATTTTTCTGCACCGCGTAGACCAACGGCATTGAGCTTGATCAACACCAAGTCGCGAATAATCGTTTCTGGCAGATCAGTCAGCTCGCGCATTGGGAAGGCCACATTATCAAACACGCTCAAATCAGTAAACAACGCGCCGTGCTGAAACAACATACCCATTTTCCTGCGTAAGGCATACACCCCTTGCAAGCTCTGTTTGTGAACGACAGCACCATCCACGCGCACCTCACCCTTAGAAGGTTTGACTTGGCCGCCGATTAATCTCAACAAGGTGGTTTTACCACTACCACTGCCGCCCATAATCGCAATCACCTTATTACGAGGCAATTGCATATTGATGTTGCGGTGGATCTGCCTACCTTGGTAAGCAAATGCTAGATTTTCAATTTCTACAATATTGGATTGCATAATTATTCTTTAAACTGTTGCAATAAACCTGTCGATTTTTGATTTAACAAAATGGTATTTTAAATCATCTATATTCGATCACAAGAAAAAAACTGAATTAATCATTATTTACAATGATTTAATAGGACAAATGTAATACAACTGTGTAGCAAAAACCCCACACTTGGTGGGGCTTACAGATTTAACAGAGATAGATAATTAGAAGGTCATGCATACTGTATACAGTGTTCCAGCACCAATATTAGCAGGTGCTACGGCAGTATTACCTGCTGCATTTGTGCCTGCAGTCGCTTGCACGCTGCCAGTGTTAGACAAACCATCATCGAGATTAGCGTCAATTTGCGTCACGATATTACCTGTAATATTTTGCGAACAAGCCACATAAGCGCCAGTCATACCAGTAATTGGAGTCGCCTGTGTATTAGACTGCACGCCAATTCGCCCACCTGCTGAATTCGTTGGCAAGCCACCTGCTGAACCTGTCCACAAGCCAGCTAAACGCACATGCTCCCAAAAAAGCACGGCTTCTGTACCGCCGCCATCGGCAGCAGCATCGTTCCAACCACCTTCTATGATGCCATCGCCATCACCATTATTTGCCGCAGCAACATGTACATTCGCCGCAATATCATCGCCAGGTAATGCGCGATAACGATCCAAATAGCCATAGATAAAGATCTGTGCATTTTTAAAGTCTGCAATCATATTTTTAGCTTTAGCACTATTAATTAACTCTTGGCCCTTCAGCACACCACCAAGTAGTAAGCCGATAATGACCAACACGATTGCTAATTCGATCAAGCTAAAGCCGCTTTGTTTCTGTTTCATTGCTGTTTACCTCCAACACTCTGCGCCGAGTGTTTTACCTTCATTTTCGCCCACTGCTACAATAGCAGCAGCAAATAATAAAAACACACGCTATGATTATCGAATTATCATACAACAACCATATCCGTTATCATAGTCAAAATTTGAACTAAACAAAAGTTTACAGCGTAATATTCACGTATTACCTTAAATACTGACACCAAACCACATGCAAAGTTTTTATCACTATTACCAACGTTTTCATCAAGTCTCAGATCGCTTAATGGGGTTCATGCTACTGTCTTTACATGCTTTGCTGATGATTGGTGTGATCAACCATTGGACACTTGGCTTTTTTATTCTGCATGTCGCTCTGTTTATCTTGTGGCAACCCATGGTGCAAGAATCACATAGACTGAATAAAAAGACAGCATTTGCATTATTGGCTGCAGGAATACTGAGCATCGGCATTTTTATGACGATCCTCAATTGGTGGCTAGTTGCCTTTTGGATTGCCAGCTTATTTTCATTAATTGGGGGGAGGCTATTTTCAGACAGCAGTACAAAAGCACGCCTGCCAAACCTACTTGCGGCAAGCTATTTACTCGGCGCACTATTATTGTGGGTAGTACCAAAGTTATTACCCTCCCAACAAGATTTGGCCGCAGCGGAATTTATCTTGACCTATTTCCTTCCCATCTTGCCTTTGGGGATTTTGTTTTTATCGGCTAAGGCTAGCGCTAGCAAGTCATCCAGCAATATCGATTTCTTCTACACATTATTGCTGTTTTTGTTTACCAGCATCATCATTTTGGGCAGCTTTGCCATCGGCGTCATCTGGCAAGTGCACTATGTGCAATTGTTGTTGTTTGCGGTCATGGGTCTGGCGACCACTTTGGTAGTGATTAGCTGGTTATGGAATCCAAGTGCGACTTTTTCAGGCTTAGAGTTGTTAATGTCGCGCTACTTATTAAGTATAGGCTTACCTTTTGAGCAGTGGATACGTCAAATCGCTAGCCATGCCAATCAAACTGAGGGCGCCGATGACTTTTTAAATGCCTCAATGCAGGAGCTAGCAGACCTGAACTGGGTTTCTGGTCTGGAATGGCAAGTAGACGATGCCAATCACTCCATAGGCGAATCATCACCAAATATTTCTACTTTTCACTTTAGCAAGCTGGCTCTAACTTTATATTCACGCTGGCCGTTTCGCCCTGCAATGTATTTGCATGTGCAGTTATTGACGCAATTACTAGGTGAATTTTATGATGCCAAACTCCGTGAAGAGTCCATTAGCCAAACCATGTATATGCGCTCACTGTATGAAACGGGTTCAAGGCTGACACATGACATCAAAAATATTTTGCAGTCGCTGGGCACCCTCACTGCCGTTAGCCAACAAGTGAAACGACCGGAAGATGAAGAACGTTTATTACAATTAGTGAAGCTGCAACTGCCTCGCCTCAATCAACGCCTCAGTAGCACGCTTTCAAAGCTACAAGCGCCTAGCGAAGCGCGCAAACAACAAGCAGCGCTTGCCAACTGGTGGAAGATGTTTCAAGCCATCAATGTGGATGACATTGTGATTTTTGAGCCACCAGCAAGTTTTCCAAATCTTGAAGTGGATACCGAAGTACTCGATAGTGTGGTTGATAACCTCCTACAAAATGCCTTACATAAGGCCAGAAAAGAAGGTAATGTCGTGATTAAAGTCTCGTGCTTAACAACACCAGACTTTGCTGTAGAAGTGGCAGATACTGGCTCTGCGATGCCAGAAGCCATTGCATCACAATTATTCAGAACCAATATCAGTTCGAGCCAAGGCTTGGGCGTCGGTCTATTTCATGCCGCGCAACAGGCTGAACAATCTGGTTATCAATTACAACTAGTCAACAACCAGACTGGTGATGTGCGTTTTAGATTAAGTATTACAGAGACCTAAAGTTCGCCGTAAGAGTGCAACCCACTCAAAAACATATTCACACCTAAAAAGGCAAAGGTCGTGACGAGTAAACCAATCAATGCCCACCATGCCAGAATAGGCCCGCGTAAACTTTTCACCATTCGCAGATGTAACCAAGCTGCATAATTTAACCAAACGATTAAGGCCCAAGTTTCTTTGGGGTCCCAACTCCAATAACCACCCCATGCTTCAGCAGCCCACATCGCGCCTAAGATTGTCGCGATGGTGAAGAAAGCAAAACCAATCGCAATAGACTTATACATCACATCATCTAATACCGTTTTTTCAGGTAAGTATGATGTCAAGATTCCTTTGTCCGATAGTAAGTAGGCCGCAGCAACCATTGCCGCCAACGAAAATGAGCCATAACCAATAAAGTTAGCGGGTACATGTATTTTCATCCAATAACTTTGCAAGGCCGGTACTAGAGGTTGGATCTCATGTGCTTCGCGATCGAAGGTGTACCATAAGATAAAACCAACCGCTGCATTAATCACAATCAGTACAAATGCGCCTAGCTGTTTGGTATTAAACACACGCTCGTAATGTAAATACAACAATGCGGTAATTAAACAAAATAAAATAAACACTTCATATAAATTACTGATGGGGATATGACCAACGTCTGGCGCGATTAGATAAGACTCATACCAACGTACCATTAAGCCGACAAAGCCAAATAGCACCGCACTCCAAGTCAACGTGCTTGCCACTTTGCCGATAAATTCAGAACGCTTTAACAAACCAAACCAATAAGTCAGCATTGCCAAGAAAAACAATACGTTCATCCACATCACGGCTGACTGGCTTGAGAGTAGATATTTTAAGAAAAACTGCTCTTCTGATCTTGATTGCTGGCCTTGATAAAAGTAAATCCCCAGCAAACTTAGCAAGCCGACACCAAGTACGAGCTTGCCAAAACTACGCCACTGCCAGCCTAAATAACTGAACACAGCCACAGCGCCGACTAAAAATCCTTTTTCATAGACATCCATATAGCTGGCATATTGGCTAAAAGCAAAAGCACCGCCCACGGCCAATATCAGTGCATATAGATAATCCAGCCAACTTAAGCGTTGGAAGATATTTTTTGTTTGAAAATCTAGCGTAGTGCTGTTCATGTGTGTTCTCAGTTTAAGTTTTCTTGTGCATTAACGTTTGCAAGTCAGTTTGGTAGACAGCAAAGTCTTGTTCGAAATCTAGATTTTTACGGTTAGTGGATAGGCCAAACCGCACTTTGTCCTCGGTAGGCTTAATCAAAAACCAGATACGACGCTCTTTAATATAGAGCATCGCAAATATTCCCAGCACTAGCAAACATGAACCTAAGTAGACCCAAAATTGCCCTGGTGACTTAGTCAGCTGAAACCCACTTGCTTGCTTGTGTTGGTAATCTTGCATTTGAAAATAGTACGGCGAACCAAAGTAAAACAGCTCACTAAACGTACTCAAATTCTCCAAGACAAGCGTTTCGTTTTCTTGACTTTGCTGTAGTGGCTCTTCACCTAATTGCGCTTGGCCCATGTTATAAGCTTCATAGGCTGCCAGACCCAGCATTTTAATATACGCATTGCCAGCTTCTTTACGTTGCGCTTCAGGTACATTTTCTTCTAAAGCAGCCATCATGGCTTCATAACCGCCTTCAGAAAACACGCCCAATAGCTTGACTAAGCTCTGTGAGAAGTTATTTTGCTCGGCGGGTGATTTTTTTGCCATGATCAAACTTGCAATACTGTTACCGATTTCTTGGTGGCTTTGACGGTTCATCATCACCGACCTAAACGCCATAAACCCTTCAATGCCAAAATCATTATCAACGGGGATACGTAAGTAACGGAAGGTTTCTTGCGCAGATTCACGCATACCAGTCACAAAATATTGCCGCCCATCAATGTTCAGCGGGTTGAGATAACTCACATACTCTTTCGCTTGGCCATTGATATCTCTTAAACGGTAGGTGATATTTGGCCCAACATTTTTAGACTTGCCTTTACCATCTGGCGACATATTTAGAATGTTGAATTTCCTAAAGTCATCATACTCTACCGTCAGCTTATTGTCGCCAGTTCCCAGTGCAGCTTTCTCAAACACAACCCCTTTTGCTGGATAAGCAGCATAGGTCGCTGAATCAATTGGCCAGAGTTTGAAATTAACTGTCGTGCCGCCATCGCGAAAGTCTGATTGATAAATAGACACACCTTTATAGGTGTAAGGGTGGTTAACTTTAATACTTGCTGCAACCGACTTACCTATATCCGGGTCATGAATCAGCACTTCACTTTCAAAATCTTTAGGTTGCCCTGTTGCATAATGTTCAATTTTGAACTTTTTTAGCTCTATCGCAAAGGGCAGCTCTTGCACCATATAGCCATCACGCACAGACAAAAATGCCACATTGCTCATCTCACCTTCTGGCAGATTCATATTGCCACGATATGAAAGGTTGTCTTCACCGAGAAAGCTTTTTTTATTGACTTTAGTAATGGGCAGAGTACGGGTTTCTATTTCTTTTGTACCCATAAGCTCTTGCAGTTTGAAAGGTAAATTACCATCCATCAAACCACCCAAACAAATGACCACAATGGCTGAATGCGTAAAAATATAGCCCAAACGCTGATGTGTCCCTGCTTTTGCTGCAATCAGCTCGCTACCATCTGATTGTTGTTTGACCTTTGCACGAAAGCCTTTGTCGTTTAAATAGCTGAGTAATTGTGCCTTAGTAGTCTCCGCGTTACCGTCGATGAGCGCATAATCTGCAGCATGACTAAAATGGTTAAACGATCGGTCAGTGATTCTCTCATGGAAGCTACGCCACTCTCTGACCATCACTGGTGAATTACGATAGACACATAGACTGGTCGACAGCACTAAAAATGTCAATATCGCCATAAACCAGCTACTATGGTACACATCATACAAGCCCAACATCCCATAAAAGCCAAACCAAAATTGGCCAAACTTGATGATGTAGTTACTGTAGGGTTGGTTTTGTACCAACACGGTGCCAATGATAGAAGCAATACCTAATACTGTTAGTAAGCTTATCGCAAGGCGCATTGAGCTGAATAGATCAATGACCTTTTTGGCAGTTGTTCTTTGATTATTTGCCATGAAATCTCTTGTTGTACATTAAGTGTATCAATACTCTAGTGACGGTAGCTGTATAAATTACACTGAATATGATAAAAACAGCGTAGCATTACTTTAATGATCGCATATTGGTAAACTAGATAAAGTATCAATAACCCTTATAAATCAGTTTCTGTCTTACCTGTTTGCAGTTTGTTTGAGGTGATGATCTCGATTCAAGCAATGCAGCTTGATCTGTCAAAATTTGCTAGACATTTTAGCTAAAAAGCACTATTCGTGATAGCATTTTCGTTTATTTTTCTTTTCATATCAGTCTTTTAGGCCGTCACTTCAGCCATCTCCAACTTATGCCATTATTTCAAAACGCTCAATTTTTCACTTCTGCCCATTTCTATCGTGATTTACCTCAGCCCAATGGGGTAGAGATCGCCTTTGCAGGACGCTCTAATGCTGGCAAATCAAGTGCGCTCAATACACTTGCTAATCACAATCGCCTTGCCTTTGTGAGTAAGCAACCAGGTCGTACGCAACTAATTAACTTTTTTTCCTTAGATCAAGACCGCTTTTTAGTCGATCTACCAGGGTATGGCTATGCAAAAGTGCCGCTAGAAACCCGTGACCACTGGCAAAAAGTCTTGTCACGTTATCTGATGGAGCGTGAGTCGCTATATGCTTTAGTGTTGGTCATGGACTGCCGCCACCCACTGACTAAGTTGGACTGCCAAATGCTCGATTGGTTTGCCCCAAGTGGCAAACCGATTCATATCTTGCTCACAAAAAGTGACAAGATCGCGCCTAAGTTAGCAGAGATGGCCTTAGAAGAAGTGCAAGCACAGCTATATGCTAACTGGGGCTCGCACATTACCTTGCAACTCTTCTCTAGCTTGAAGAAGCGCGGCATAGAAGAAGCCGAAGCGGTGATTGGCGACTGGCTTTATGGTGAAGACCAATTTGACGATGAAGAAATTATTGACGCTTAAAGACCAAATCCCAAACACCATGGCCTAATTTCAAGCCGCGATTTTCAAATTTGGTCAGAGGGCGATAATCTGGCTTAGGAGCATAGTCTGCTGCTGTATTGTCTAATTGAGGCTCAGCTTGTAACACTTCCAATACCCATTCAGCATACTCATCCCAATCAGTCGCCACATGTAAGTAAGCGCCTACTTTCAGCTTTTGGCAAAGCAGCTGTACAAATTCTGCCTGAATCAAGCGACGCTTATGGTGGCGCTTTTTATGCCATGGATCGGGGAAGAAAATATGCACACCATCAAGGCTCTGATCAGCAATCATTTCTTGTAGCACTTCAACTGCATCATGCTGAATCACACGCACATTTTGAAGTGACATGTCTTCCACATGCTTGAGCAAACTACCAACGCCCGGCGTATGGACTTCCACGGCTAAAAAATCTGTCTCGGGCAAGCCTTGTGCGATTTTGGCAGTGGCATCACCCATCCCAAAGCCTATTTCTAGTACTTTTGGTTTGCCTTTACTGCCAAAGGCTTGATCAAAATCTAATGCAGCTTGTTGAAACTCAATTCCATAAACAGGCCAAGCAGTCTCTAGGGCACGCGCTTGCCCTGTGGTTAGCCGACTTTGGCGCAAGACAAAGCTGCGAATTTTGCGCTTAGGTTTTTCAACCGAATCATCAACCATAAAGGGTAGTTTTTTTAGCTTCTGTGCCAAAATCGTTTCGGGTTCATCTGTTTGGTCAGATGGCTGATTAGTGTCGTCTTCTTGCATTGCTTGTGCTCTGTTGCGTTTTGAAAAATGCTGCATTATAACGTATGCGTTTTATCCCCTTGCATAAATCCGATACATGGCGCATCAAAGCCTTTGGTCAACATCATCACTTTAAACAACTCACCCATCTCAGTCGGTGATAGTAATTTTTGTACGCCACTGGCCATGGGCGCATAATGCTGCACATCGTTAGGGTCAACCCTTTGCATGGCTTGCAAAATACCGCAATTCATCAAAAACTGCATTTGCGTGGTATAGCCTGCCACGCGCAAACCTTGATCAAACCCTGCTTGTGCGATCTGGGTAAAATCCACATGAGCGGTAATGTCTTGCAAACCAATATACACCAGTGGGTCATCATGCGCATATTGCTGATAATGACACATCAAAGTACCTTGGTTACGCTGAGGATGATAGTAAGTCGCTTGGTCAAAGCCATAGTCCACCATCAGAACCGCACCAGTGTGTAAACACTCACTTAAACTATTCATGAGCGCTTCTGCCTCGAAGCAGACTTCTGTGACGTAATCGCCATGTAAATCAAGCACCTTGGCCTTATCCAATAGCGCGCTACTGTCCAACGGCTGATCCTGCCAAACAAAACGTTCATCTTCTATTGCAACACCACGCTCGTAATATTGGTCACCTTTCTTAGTAATCAGCTGCACTGCCAATGCATCCAAAACTTCATTACCAAAGATCACACCAATAAAGTCTTCCGGCAAGGTTTTCACCCACTTTACTCGCGCAAGTAAATCTGCAGGTAAAGCTTGCTGCAAGCCTTCTTGCTGCACATAGCGCAAGTGATCACTTACTTCCAAGATAATATACTGCTCTGGCAGATATTGTCCCTCTGCCATTGCCAGTAATGCTTGTTCCGTAAACTTACCCGTACCTGCGCCTAGCTCCAAAACACTACCACCAGTGGTTTGCAACACCTGTGTCATTTGGTGAGCAACCATTTCGGCAAACAGTGGAGAAATTTCCGACGCCGTGACAAAATCACCACCTCTACCAATTTTTTGTTTACCCGCTGTGTAATAACCCAATGTCGGTGCATATAAGGCTTGCTGCATAAAGTCACGAAAATTGATCCAACCATCGCTCGCAGTAATTTGCTGTTTGATTTGCGTAATTAGTTCTGCACTATGTGCAACTTCTTCGAACGAAGGTTTAGGTAACGTTGTCATAGCATAGATTATAATAGCGAAGTCTTTTGATTTGGAAACACAGTGACAACTCATTCGGAAAATTACCCCACGCAGCAGTCTAATCACAAGGTAGTACTGATTACAGGTGGCGCGAAACGTGTAGGCGCAAACATCGCTAAAAACCTACATGCAAAGGGTTTTAATGTGATGATTCACTACCGCCAATCAAAAGCTGAAGCGGTCGCCTTGAAAGAAACACTCAATGCTTCTAGAGCGAACTCAGCTGAGATTATCCAAGCTGATTTACTAGAAATAGATCAATTACCGAACCTGATCAGTCAAACTATTACTACTTTTGCTCGACTCGATGTCTTAATCAACAATGCTTCTAGCTACTATACGACTGAGCTAGATAATGTAAGTGAAACAGACTGGCAAGACTTAATGGGGAGTAACCTAAAAGCGCCGTTATTTTTATCTAAAGCGGCTGCGAATGCTCTAACCCAATCTCAAGGCTGCATTATCAATATCACTGATATGCACATCGAGCGTCCCAAGAAGGGTTACATCATCTACAGTGTGGCTAAGGCTGGTTTGGTCACGTTGACCAAATCATTGGCGCAGGAACTAAACCCTGATGTACGAGTGAATGCAGTAGCACCCGGGCCAGTGCAGTGGCCGGAAAACAACCCTCAGTTTGACGA
>CAZCBF010000060.1:0-6572 GCA_964496895.1 uncultured Methylophilaceae bacterium
TGGCGTAGGGACAGGCAGAGTAAAAACCGCTTTACCCGCAGTTGTGCATTGGGATGTTTCTCTTCCCTATGCCATTTCGACTGCTGCTCTCCCCCTGTCCTTTTTATGCATGATATAGAAAGGATGTTCTATGAATATTAAACACCTGCCATTGATTGGCTTATTATTTACCGCGCCCTCGGCGATGGCTGCAGACGACACAACACCGATTGAACTAGATGAAATGATCATCAGTGCGGACTTCCGCCCTGCCAAAGAGAGCGAAACCGCTGTCAGCGTGACTGAAATTGATGCAGAAACGATTCAAGCACGCGGTGCGCAACACTTAGAAGAAATCATTAACCTCGCACCCAACGTCAATTTATCCAGCGGTGCTTCACGTGGTCAGTTTTTTCAGATCCGTGGTATGGGTAGCCGTAGCCAATTTAACGCACCGATTAACCCCTCTGTTGGTTTATTGGTTGATGGGATTGACTTTAGCCGTACGGGTGGCGCTGCAACCTTGTTTGATATGGAGTCAGTTGAGATCTTACGTGGCCCACAAGGTACTAAATTTGGTACTAATGGCTTAGCGGGTACGATTAACCTACGCAGCAAAGCACCTACCAAAGACTTTGATCTGCATATGGAAGCAGGCTTAGCAGAATACAATACGCGCAATGTCGGTGTGGCCGTAGGCGGTACGATTCTTGAAGATCAAATCTTAGGCCGCGCTGCAATTTACTCGCACAAATCTGATGGCTATATGGATAACGACTTTTTAGGTCGTGATGACACGCAAAACCAAGATGAACTCACCTTACGCGGTAAGTTGAAGTTTTTAATCAATGAAGATTTAAGCTTTGATTTTAGCTATCTGCATCTCAATATAGACAATGGTTATGATGCTTTTACGCTGGATAACAGCCGCAATAGCCTAGCGGATGATCCTGGTATGGACACACAACGTACTAATGCGTTTTCGTTTAAAGCCGATTGGCAAGCCTCAGATGCTGTTATTGTGCAGTCTGAACTTACTTATTTAAATTCAAGTATTATTTATGGGTATGATGCTGACTGGGGCTATGATGGCCAATTTGCTGCTGAACTCTTCCCCTATATCGGCTCACAGCGCTTTGACCGCGAACGCGATAACTACTCTTTTGAACTGCGCGCGCTATCTGATGAAGCAGGTCGTATTTTTAACGGCAGCACTGATTGGACCATTGGTGTCTTCCACCTTGCTCAAGACGAAGCTTTTGCCGAAGACTCTGACTTTGGTGTGTTTGGCCCTGGCCCACAGTTTAATGGTGATTATGATACCGAAAACACCGCGATCTACGGCCAGCTCGACACGCATTTCACTGACAAATTGACACTAGTCACTGGCCTGCGCGTAGGTTACTTTGAAGCAGACTACAACGATAGTACATCGCTTGGCATTTCAACCAATGAAGTGCTGTTTGGCGGGAAAATTGGGCTAAACTACCAATACACTCCAGAGCATTTATTGTTTACTTCACTATCACGTGGTTATAAATCTGGCGGTGTGAACAATAACGGATTGCTTGAGCCAAACCAACGCGCTTTTGATACTGAGTACAACATCAACTTTGAAGTCGGTGCAAAATCTAGCTGGTTAAATGGCAGATTATTGACCAATGTCACAGCGTTCTATACTGATCGCCGTGATGCTCAAGTCAATGAGTTTATTACAGATGACACAGGCGTTCAGTTTACGTCTTATCTAGCAAATGCCGCTGGTGCAACACATAAGGGCCTAGAAACGGGCTTGGATTGGTTGGTGACCGATAAACTCCGCTTAATGGGTTCACTGGGTATACTCGATGCTGAATTTGATGACTATGCACCAGGCTTCAATGGTCGCGATGTCGCACATGCGCCTAACTATACCTTTAATCTTGGTACTGAAGTGTATGTGAATGAGGCATTCACGGTACGTGCCAATGTTGAGGGTAAAGATGATTTCTACTTCTCAGATAATCACAATGAGCAAGCTGACTCGTATGCAATTGTGAATGCAAGCGCTGACTATACATTTAACCATTGGAAAGTGAGCATCTGGGCGCGTAACTTGTTTGATAAAGATTATGCTACTCGTGGCTTTGGGTTTGGTAACAACCCAGCTAAAGGTTATGCCTTAGAGCGATATGTGCAATATGCTGAGCCTCGCGTAGCAGGTGTGACTGTTTCGTACGATTACTAACACCAGAGCTTTGCGAATAAAAAGAGGGCTTAAGCCCTCTTTTTTTATATCCATTAAATGTAAGGTCTAGACAATGCAAGCGGTAATTTTTGATATGGATGGTACTTTACTCGCCTCCGAACACTTATGGAAGCAAGCAGAAAAAACCGTCTTCTCAGCGCTAGGTGTTGATGTCGAGCCTGCGCTAGTGCCCCTGACTGAACAAATGAGTGCGCCACAGGTGATCAATTTTTGGTATGAGCGTCAGCCATGGCAAGGAAGATCCTTTGCGCAAGTGGATCAAGATGAGGTGGATGAAATGGCTGCGTTGGTTCGTCAGCATGGGCAGGCGCTTCCTGGTGTAACTGAGCTGCTTGAGTCACTCAAGCAGCACAACATTCAAATTGCGCTGGCCACCAATGCACCCGCTCGCTTGATCCCCACCGTGTTTGAGACATTAGCGATCAATGCGTATTTTGCTGCAACTGTGTCAGCAGATGAGGTGTTAAATAGTAAACCAGCGCCAGACATCTATCACAAAGCACTGCAAAAGCTGAATGTTGCAGCCAAGCAAGCAATCGCGGTAGAAGATACCATCACGGGTTTAACTGCAGCACAACAGGCAGGCATCAAAACGATTGCCGTACCCGAATCTGCAAAAAATAATGATGTCAGATTTGACATCGCTGACTTAAAAGTCGCTAGTCTGGCAACGGTTGATTACCAGATACTCAAGCTACTTTGCGCCAATGAATAACAGCTTATAAACCCAAATCACTCAAGCTTGGGTGGTCATCAGGTCGTCTACCTAGTGGCCAATTAAATAAACGTTCCTCTTCATTAATCGGCATATCGTTAATGCTGGCAAAACGCTTTTGCATCAAACCTTGCGGGTTAAACTCCCAGTTTTCATTACCGTAGGCACGATACCACTGCCCGCTATCATCCTGCCATTCATAAGCAAACCGCACTGCAATGCGATTGCCTTCAAATGCCCATAGCTCTTTGATCAAACGATAATTGAGCTCTTTAGCCCATTTTCGCTGTAAAAACTCACGCACTTGTTCGCGCCCTTTAGGAAACTCTGCACGATTACGCCAGACTGTATCTTCCGTATAAACCATAGCGACTCTGTCAGGGTCACGGCCATTCCAAGCATCTTCTGCCATGCGAACTTTTTGCTTGGCAGTGGCTTCATCAAACGGTGGTAATGGTGGTTTGGTCTCTATTGTCATGCGGGCTCCTGATGATTACTTGAATGGTTTGTACAACAGTAGCGCAAAATCGATGTGATTAAAACCACTGCAGTATATAAATCTAGCACTGTTGCATCCAGCGCGTTAGATCTGCCTCGCCCAGCACATTCATTAAAAGCAATAACAACTGATAGGGGCGCTTTTGCTCTGCACAGTCAGGCCATTCATTGACAAGACAATAAGACTTTTTAAACAAAGCCAGCTGTTTAGCTGTCAGTAGGTAATGGATTAATACTAACTCTAATGTACGTGGGCCGATGACAAAGGCATCTAGATCAACCACCGCCAAGGTGTGACTATTTTCCAGCCTACGAAGTTGATCCCAACGCAAATCTGGCATGATAGGTACAAACTCTGTCTCATTAATCTTCCGCGCTTCTGCTAAGACTTCGTTGAGAAGTGTCTTTGGAATGTCTAAAGGGCTTTGATTTGCCAAAGACTGTATTGTGCGTTGCAGGCGCGCGCCCCACTCTACTGGAGAAAGTGATGGCGCATGCAACGCGCCCCAAGTATCAAAGCGCTGCTGATGTAATTGACCCAGATGTGTTGCCAATTGCTTAATATCCTCATCGGTTAACCGGTCACACGCTACATCAACACCCGCTAAAAACCTTGTCAACACATAGCGGCTATCCTTAGCCGCAATCACTTCTGGTATGGTAAGTGCCCCAAATTGGCGTAAATAATCCGCAATGTAAGCTGATTGGCTCAGATGATTAGGAAAACGCACACCAAACAATTGATTCAAACCTTGCCAAAACATTGAGTTTTTGACTGAAGCATGATCGCAAACTTTTAACACCATCGGCCCAAGGACAGTCTCGCAATGCCACAGTTGATGCGTACTGTCTTCAAACTTTGCAGATATTGTTATTGGTGCTCCGCTAAGCTTCGGCAAGCTTAACTGCTCAGCCTTAGATAAAAGAGGATATTGCGACATTAGTTTATGAAACACTCGTCATGACTGTCTTCTACGTATTATACAAGAGCGCCCCTTTTCCATGCTCAATATGGCGTAACAAGCACACATTAACCGTGCAAAAATTGATACAATCTCTGGCTATTTAAATGTTGCGCTAGGCAAGGAATGGAAGACCTTTATGCCCCCTAATATTCTGAGTATTGCAGGTTCTGACCCTTCAGGCGGTGCGGGAATTCAAGCAGACCTAAAGTCAATTTCTGCCAATGGTGGTTATGCGATGGCAGCGATTACTGGTTTGACTGCACAAAATACACAAGGCGTAACTGGCGTGGAAATGGTCTCGACGGATTTTATTCAATCGCAAATTTTGACCATTGATGCGGATATCAACATTGATGCGATCAAGATTGGCATGCTGGGCACCGCCAATGTAATCGATGCGGTCTCTGCTGCATTAAGCAATATTTCCGCACCATTGGTACTAGACCCTGTGATGGTTGCCAAAGGTGGTGATCGATTATTAGCCAAAGAGGCAGTCGCCGCCTTGCGCGATACGCTCATCCCGCAAGCCCATTTAATTACCCCAAATTTACCTGAAGCCGCTGATTTGCTAGGGGTAGATGAAGCCATCTCTATCGACGATATGTATGCGCAAGCACGGGCATTATTAACGCTGGGTTGTGAAGCCGTATTATTAAAAGGTGGGCACTTAAAAACAGGTGGCGCGGTAGACTTGCTGCTAACAAACTCTGGTGAAGTAAAACTAACCGCCCCTCGGATTGCCACAAAAAATACGCACGGCACAGGCTGTACGCTTTCATCTGCCATTGCCACACAAATTGGCTTAGGGCGCTCGCTAGAAACAGCAGTGCGCAATGCTAAATCTTATGTCAGCCGTGCGATTACTGCGGCTGACTACTTATCTGTCGGCCAAGGACATGGACCACTCAATCACTTTTTTGATCTCGCTGCATGGCCTGATCGCGCTTAAGGAAGCAAGCCAAAATGCGATTTATTGACACACTCAAAGCCGCCACAGGCCCGCTGTGGGAACACATTCATACGATGCCGTTTAATGCAGAACTGAGCAAAGGCACTTTGCCAGCTGAGGTCTTTCAAGGCTATATTATTCAAGATGCGCATTATTTAGAAGGCTTCGCACGCGCACTCGCTATTGCGGCTTCACGTGCACCTGAGCCAGCGACCATCGGCCAGCTATCGGCCTCATCGACTAGTGCAGTGATGGTTGAGTCAGCCTTACATGGTGAGTACATGAAGATGTTTGGTGTCTCACGTGAGGATTTTTTAGCCACGCCACGTTCGCAAGCGTGTGACCATTACCTCAACAGCCTGATTAGTATTGCAGCGACTGAACCATTCCCTGTTGCCGTTTGTGCTTTATTGCCTTGCTTTTGGATTTATTACAGTGTCGGACAAAAGTTAAGTGCTTCTCCGTCAACTAACAACCCTTATCAAGCTTGGATTGATACTTATGCAGGTGAGGAGTTTGAAAGTTCAGTACAAGGCATGCTGTCTTTAGTCGATACATTAGCTGAAACTGCAGACGAAAAGACTAAAGCAAACATGACAGCAGCCTTTACACGAGCCACATGGCATGAGTGGCGCTTTTGGGATAGTGCCTACCATCAGTTAACATGGACTCAGCCTTAGCCATTAGTAATATCACTCAACATTTCATGAGTCGTTAATTACGGTCACTATGCCTATTATTTAATAGCGACTTGTGCCATATGGGCTATTTACAGTCGAACTAATAAATACTATTTTACATTTATAGTATTTGATAAATTTCGACTGCGATGAATAAAGACAAATTATCCGTTTTTGTACATCTCTCTTCGGCCCAAGATGCAAAGCAATGGTATCAACTTTGGCATGACAAAGCACTGGTTGGTGTAAACGATCCCTACCCTTACGGTTATCACCGCGCTGAAAAAATGGGCTGCGAGGTAACTTTTTCAAGCTGCAAAGATAAAAGCAAACTACATCGCTTTGTGAGATATAGCTTACGTGCGGTATTGGGGTTTGATTTTTTACATGCCCAAGGTAATGCAGCAGAAATATTTCAAAGCGATGTTGTTTGGACACATACTGAAACCCAGTTTTTAGGTGTTGCTTTATTATTTTTACTCTCTGGCAAAACCCAAAAAAAGCCTAAGCTTATTGGTCAATCCGTGTGGCTCATTGA
>CAZCBF010000060.1:6672-10970 GCA_964496895.1 uncultured Methylophilaceae bacterium
AGTGAAACCACGCATGTCCTGAGTATTGGCAATGATAAGCATCGTGATTGGGATTGCTTGATTCAAGCATTAGGTCATCAACCCAATATTCTCTTAACCATTGTTTCTGGTTCGCTAAAGGCCAACCGTATTGAAGGCTATGAAAACATCAGGCTAATCAATGCCAAAGACAATGCAACGCTATTTCCACTCTATGATGAGGCAACAGTATTGGTGGTGCCACTAAAAACCAACCTGCATGCAGGAGGCATTACCGTGATACAAGAAGGTATGTTCATGGGAATACCGATCATTGCCAGTGATACTGGTGGCTTACGTGATTATTTTGATGATGATTGTGTTCGCTATATCCCAGTAGGGGATCAAGCGCAATTACTCACGCAGGTACAAACACTGGCTCAAGATGATCAACAATGCCTCATGATGACTAAGCGTGGGCAAGCGCGTTTCACATCTGCTGAGATGGGCTGCGAAGCTTATATTCAGCAGCACGTCGAATTGAGTCGAGCGCTATTGGCAGCCAGTATGAATAGTAAGAAAACTGTTCATACACTATACGCTGCAAACAAATCAAAATTCACAACGCATAGAGAAACCGCTTAGCTTACTACTTCAGGCAGGACGTATCACACTTTGTCATCAAGTGTTGCCTCAAATGCTTTTAAACGTTTATGGACGGAAAGTAATTCAACGATAGTTGGCCAAGAATTAACCAGATACTGAAAAGAGTTACTCACTTGCGAAAACGCTGTCAGAATCTGTTGTAGTAAGCCAAAGGTAATTTTCCCGGCGGCAATGGTTGGCACTAAGATCAAGTAGGCAAAGATATTGTCTGCCTGCAAATACATGCTACGTGCTACATTAAAGTACATGTAGTGAAAATAGAGCCTGAAATAATTTTTTCTAACATTACCAAATAGCTCACGCAAAGTGATAGGTTGCGCACGATTATCGTCATCCTCACCGTAGACCAGCTCTTTACGGTAGGCAGCTTCTACACGTTGGTTTTTAAACTCTAAACCAGGCAACTTAATACCGACAACCGCTAACAAAATGGTACCAAACAATGACCAAAAAACAGCGGCAGAAAATAATGGTGCTGAAATTTGGCCGACAAAGGGTAACTCAGTCACATACTGGGATAGTCCCCATAGTACAGGCAAGAACGCAAACAATGTCATGATGGCATCAACCATAGATACCCCTAGGTTTTCCATAATCGTGGCAAAGCGCATGGTGTCTTCCTGCACACGTTGCGAAGCACCTTCAATATTACGAAGCTGGCCCCAATTATCGGTGTAATACTCATTCATTGCCGTACGCCAACGAAAGATGTAATGACTAACAAAAAAACGAGTAACTACAAAGATAAAGATCGCTAGAAAAGCAATCTCAGCAAAGGTCAGCATTAAGCCGTAAAGTTGCTCAGCTGTTACAGTAGACTCTTTAGAAAGCGCATTTTGCACCCCATCAAAAAATGGACGGCGCCAATTATTAATCGCTACCGAGACCTGCACTGAGTAATAAGTCGAAAATAAAATAAATGCTGAGCCAAGAATGGACCAATTTAGCCAACGGTTAGGTTTAAACTGATACCAAAATACGGCAAACACACCTATGCTCAGCGCATAATAGCCATAAAACAACTTAAAGCTATCCGTGACAAAGTGTCCTAAACCAATCACTGGTGCTTTTTCAGACAAATCCAAACCAAATAAACTGCCAATATCCGTATTAAACTGATACCAGACAAAAATACTTATCGCTGCCCAAAGCAGTACTGAAGGCCAAAACCATCTTGAATCAGGAAAGAAAGATTTAAACATTGAATAGTCTCTTTATTATTAGTAATCGCTTTATATGTATTTTCATTAGTATACTTGAAAGCGAATCACGCTTAAGCCTTTTGATGCGTGACTTTTTAACGCTTATCTAGGCGCAACGCTAGAAGAAAAAAAGCTCAACCATTCTCGTTTTCTACGCTGCGTTTCTTCTATCGTTGTCAGTGTAAACTTCACCTCTGTATTAGTAGGGCGCTGTGCGAGTTTGGCTAAATCCTCACTGACTACGGTACCGATTTTAGGGTACCCCCCCATGGTCGGCGCATCATTCATCAAGATAATGGGCAGACCAGCTGTCGTAACCTCTACGCTGCCAACTGCCATGCCTTCAGAAGTCATGTTTGCAGGGACTGCTTTAATGACTTCACCACTAAGGCGATAGCCCGTTCGGTCTGAGTTTTGCGTAATCTGATAACTATTTTTAAAAAAAGCTTTTACTTGTTGGGCAGAAAACAAATCAAATTGATAGCTCGGTAGCAGGTGTAAATGTAACGGCTTTTGATAGTCAGGTTGATACTCTAATGGCACAAAACGGTTGGCGATGACTTTAGTTGATGCGATATAAGGCAAATCGTCACCCGCTTGCAGCTTGCTTCCTATTTTTTCACGTACGTTGGTCGAGCGGGAGTTGAAAACCTGCTCAGTCTGTAGGCCCCCTTTGACTGCCAGATAGGCACGCACACCTGATGTGGCACTCTGCCATCTCAGCTGATCACCTGGCTTAATCGTATGGCTATGCCAATTTTCTTTCTCTTCACCATTAATACTGAATTGCATGTCAGCGCCTGTGATTGCAATCGTGGTCTCTGCTTGCGCCTCCAAAATACAGTTACCAATCGTGATTTCTAGCACGGCATCATGCTGGTGATTATGCAATAAATAATTAGCCCAGCGGTAAGCGTGCTCATCCATCACACCTGATTTGGCAAGGCCTCGATCAGCAAAACCAAAACGCCCAGCATCTTGTACTGTGGTATAAAAACCTTGCCGTATTACCTTAAAGCTCATTGCTTTGCGCCCAGCTGTTGAGAGGCCAACTGTTTAAAGGTGATGGCATCAATCGATTTGAAACGGACTTGCTGTCCGACCTGAAAGCGGTTGAGGTTTTCTGCATTGTCTAAAGATAAATCCCATGGGGTTTTACCAATAATATGCCAACCACCGGGTGATTCGATTGGATAAACGGCTGTTTGGTCATTCGCGATACCAACGCTTCCCGCTGGCACTTTAAGCCGCGGCGTGGCATGTCTAGCTTGTTGCAATGCTGGTGCAAGATGGCCTAAAAATGCAAATGCAGGGCTAAAGCCAATCGCATAAACGCAATAGGTTTTTTCAGTATGCAAAGCAATCAACTTTTCTAAGGTCAATTGCTTCTCTGACAACACTTTATCTAAATCCAAACCCACTTGCTGGTCATACCATACGGGTATTTCAATGGTTTCACTATTGTTTAGCGTAGGCTTAAAAGGATGTTGGTCAATCACCTCCTGCACCATCGCGCAAAAGGCTTCATACTGCACTTTGCTCACACGATAAGTGATCATCAAACTGGTATAGGCAGGTAAGACATCGATGACATATTGGGTTAATAGCTGATTAATCTGCTTTTGATAAAAAGCGATGGTTTGACTCAATACCGGGCTGGCTTGACCATTGAAATACACAATAATGGCATTTTCTGAAGCCAGCTGAATATTCGCCATAGCAGCCATAGATTAGTGCTTTAACTGCTGAAGTGCCAGTACCGATGGCAGATGATCTGAATGAAAACACAGCGTACCTATCTCAAAAGGTGGCTGGGTCTCAAACACAGTAACTTGTTGCAAGATCGCCTCTGGCGTAGGCAACATCGCACCTGCTTGGCTACGCGGCACCATAGCATTGTCACGATAGGCGCGATCAGCAAAGGCCTCGTACATAAATGCGATCTTAGTCCGTTCTGATTGTTGCTGCATTTGGGGTGTATTTAGCCCAGCCTGCACGATGAGCGTTAAATTAGGGTTAATACTGCTAATGACTTCACAAATGGTGTCTAGCACTTCAGGCTGACGCATCATGTCATGATACAAGGCACCATGTGGCTTGATGTAATCAAGTTGCACTTCGTGTGTTTGACATAGGGTATAAAACGCCGTGATTTGCTGACGCAAACTAGCAAATAAATCCGCAGGGGATAGTTGCAAGCTAACCCTGCCAAAATTGGGCCGGTCAAAATAGCTTGGGTGTGCACCGATACTGACCCCATGCTGTTTGGCCAGCTGAATTGACTGCGCCATACTGGTTGCATCCCCAGCATGGCCGCCGCAAGCAATATTCGCCATCTGGATCAACGGCATAATCTGTGGGTCAGGGTTAGGACTTAAACACTCTCCTAAATCACAATTAATCCGCATTCCAGCCTACTTTTACCTCTTTTATGATGTTTGCTGGATGTTGTTCAAGGCTTGCAAAGGCGTG
>CAZCBF010000061.1:0-10904 GCA_964496895.1 uncultured Methylophilaceae bacterium
GGCTTTCTGTGCCACTGCCGATGACGCAAACTTCGCAGCCCGTCATATCAGGCGTTGCTTCAATAATCGTGGTGGTGATTTTTTCTTGTTCCAAGTTACTAATCACTGATTTACCAAAGCGGCCATAACCGCAAACAATCCACTTGCCAATCGGCGGTGCTTCTGGGGGTAAAATCGTTTCGCCAGGTGTGGAAGTGAGCCACTCTTGCAAAATATAAGTACCA
Organism: uncultured Methylophilaceae bacterium; assembly: GCA_964496895.1. Classification (GTDB taxonomy): domain Bacteria; phylum Pseudomonadota; class Gammaproteobacteria; order Burkholderiales; family Methylophilaceae; genus Methylotenera. Next base: position 225 of record CAZCBF010000061.1, read on the forward strand.
ATGGCATGTACACGCATCGCCAGTTGATCGCCAAATAAGCTGTAGGGGTTGATAATATGGTCTGTGCCAAATGAAGCCATATTAGCAGCAGTGGTTTCTAGCTCCGCACGCGCTAGCATTTGTAGCCTTGGGTTCATGAGCTTGACTGCGATGGCAACAGCCAAATTCACTTCATCATTATCAGTAAGTGTTACCACGCCGCGACATTGTGGGTGATGCACGCCAGCACGAATCAGATTTTCAGGCAGTTTGGCATCACCGCATAATGCTGGGATACTATTGAGTGTATTGCTCAATTCTAGGTCATATAAACGGTCTTCTTGAGACTCGATAATCACCACTCGAATATCTTTTTGGTCTAACGCTTTTGCAAGATAGCTGGCAGACTCACCATAACTACATAAGATGTAAAACGGCGTATTGATCGCTTCTACACTTTTGGTAAAGCTGTTGATATAGGTGGCTTGTCGTAAACTGGGGTCTTGTAATAGGGTAACAATACGACCAATCGCATAAAACCACGGGATAACGGTGACATAGATCGAAAAGGTCATCCATAATCGCTGCGCTTGGGTAAACGCGTATGGAATTTCACCAAAACCAATCGTAGTAGCCGTGTAGCTGATGATGTAAAACGATTCAAAAATCGTCAGATAACGCGTATTGCCTTGATCATCGACCCCAGGCATGAGGGTTAAGCCAAAAATACAAACCCCAAAGCTGACGATGATCAAGATGATGGGGCGTCTTAATTTACGCAGGATTAAAAATAAAATGGTATCCATTGTCTTTTTAAATCAATCTTAAAAGCTAAGTCTTATTTGAACGCGTATTTGCTAGGTTTAACGGCGTTGACTAATCGTGTCTGAGATCAGCAAGATCACTGAAACAAAGTTGGCCATCAGTGCACCACCGGAGAGTGAAACGATGTAGACCATCAGGTGTGCGGCATCTAGTTGGCCATAAAACGCTGACCAGATGATCGCAGCAGCAATGAGCTGGATGTCGGCAGCGAGACTGGTAGACAGTAAAATGGCGCCGACATGGGTGCGATCGCCAAACTTGAGGATGGTCGCGATCAGGCTAACGATTAATGCAGCGTAGAGTTCGTAGACATGGTGATGGCTCGGGTTGTCGATTTCACCAAGGAAAAAGCCAAAATTTAACGTCATGGCTAAGACAATGAAAAACCCAAAGATCACTTTTTCTAAATTCATTTTTATGTCCTTATCATTTAGTCAGATGATTAACAGCATTATAATGATATATTGCGTAGTTTATAACCGTGTCATGCTGTTTATTTACGGCTGTATTCTTGATTATTCAAGATTAAGCCGATTAGCACTCAATAAATAGCCATTTAGCCATTTCAAAACCATGTCAGAAAACCAAACCAAGCAAGCACCTGCCATTTTTTTAATGGGGCCAACGGCCAGTGGTAAGACCGCTGCTGCCGTCGCAGCTTATCAAGCGTTACCGGTAGAGTTAATCAGTGTCGACTCTGCTTTGGTCTTTCAAGAGATGAATATTGGTACGGCTAAGCCAGATGCGCATAAGCTATCTCTGGCACCGCATCATTTGATTGACATGGTTCACCCAACGCAAGCGTATTCAGCCGCTAGCTTTCGTGAGGATGCTTTAGCGCGTATGGCTGAGATTACAGCGAGAGGCAAAGTGCCGCTTTTGGTGGGAGGTACAATGCTCTATTTTAAGGCTTTAGAGTTTGGCTTGAGTGGTATGCCACAAGCCGATCCAAATATTAGAGCGCAAATTGATGCTGAGGCGGCAGAAAATGGGTGGGGAGCGATTCATGAAAAGTTGGCAAACATCGATCCTGAAACCGCTGCAAGACTCAAGCCGACGGATGTTCAGCGCTTGCAAAGAGCGCTGGAAGTCTATCTGATCACGGGGCAAACCATGACTGCATTGCATCAAGCACAAGAGGCCAAGCCTTTTCCCTATGCGCTCACTAAAATCGCATTGGTACCAAGCGACCGCAAGGTATTACATGCGCGTATTGCGGCGCGTTTTAATGCAATGTTCAAGGAGGGGTTGGTCAAGGAAGTGACTGATTTAATAGAAAAATATCCAACATTAACACCAGATTCCACAGCGATGCGCTGTGTTGGTTATCGGCAGGTGTTGAGCCACCTCAATGGTGAATATGATTTATCTGAGTGTTTGGATAGAGGGGTTTTTGCGACCAGACAACTGGCTAAACGCCAATTAACCTGGCTAAGAAGTATGCAAGATTTGATCGAGATTGACTGTTTGTCTGAGCAGTATATTGATGAGGTGTTGACCAAGATTCGGCACGCGATTTCACGTGCCGATTAGCCGTTGTATTACACTTAGCTCAGTGCGTTTAGCGCTGCTTCATAGTTTGGCTCTTCTGTTGTTTCGCTGACAAGCTCGATATATTTAACAGTGTCAGTTTCATCTAGAATAATCACTGTTCTTGCGGCTAGTCCGCTGAGTTTGGTGCTGGCAATAGCAACACCGTAACTGCTTAAAAAGTCAGGACTTCTAAAGGTCGATAGGTTTTGGACATTTTCAATACCTTCTGCTGCACAAAAGCGCTTTTGCGCAAAAGGTAAATCTGCTGAAATATTGATCACGACTGTATTGTCTAAGCTGGCTGCTTTTTCATTGAATGCACGAATAGATGATGCGCAAGTGGGTGTGTCAACACTCGGAAATAGATTTAGAATTTTGCGTTTACCAGCAAATGCAGCAAGTGAGACGTCTTGCAAGGCAGCATCTGCTAATGAGAAATCTGGCGCTTTGCTGCCAATTGCGGGTAGCGTGCCGTTAATTTCAACTGGATTACCTTTTAGGGTGACTGGGTTTGACATGTTGATTCCTTGCGTTGGTTAACAAAATTGATGACCGTTTTTAATCGGTAAAGCATTCTCATTGTAAAGTCTGATCTAAGCATGTCAATCATGTATTGCGCCGCTTTACTGTGCAATTGTTATCATGGCATTAAGATTTTTACACAATCGCCGATAACACTGATGAGTTCCTTTATTCCAGTTGGGTAAAGGATAATGTAAAGTGAGTGAAGGATTTTACCGTGAGTGAACAACACCCATTACAAGAAGTCATCAGCCTTGAAAATTTAAGGGCGATCAAAGTGATGGTTATCGACGATAGCCATACGATTCGACGTACTGCTGAGATTTTTTTGAAAAGCGTTGGTTGTGAAGTGATTATGGCCAATGATGGTTTTGATGCGTTAGCCAAAGTGGCGCATCATCAGCCAGATATTATTTTTATTGATGTGATGATGCCACGCTTAGATGGCTATCAAACATGCTCGTTGATTAAGCGCAATGCGCGCTATAAATCGATTCCCGTGATGATGTTATCCAGCAAAGATGGCTTGTTTGATCGTGTGCGTGGGCGTATGGTAGGCGCTGAAGCTTACCTCACCAAGCCGTTTACCAAAGAAACTTTGCTCGATGCCGTATATAATTACGCAGTAAAAAGTATTCTAAGCAAAAGAAAACAGGTTCTTGACGGAGTAACTTAAGCGTAAATGGCAGTTGAACACATTATGGTTGTCGATGATTCTGCAACCGATCGATATTATTTATCTAACCTTCTAGAAAATGATGGTTACGAAGTCACCGCAGTTGATTCAGGTGAGGCTTGTTTGCGTGAAGTGCTTAAAGGCCAACCTGATTTAATTATCTGCGATGTTGTTATGCCTGGGATGTCAGGCTTTGAAGTCGTCAGAACCTTATCTCAAAATCCTAAAACCAACAGTGTTCCTGTGATTCTCTGCACAGGGAAATCTATCGAAACCGATGCGATCTGGGCGCAGAAAATGGGCGCCATCACCTGTATCATTAAGCCAGTCGATGAAGATGAGTTGTTAAATCTGCTCGATGAGATGGCTTAACTGATCAAAAATTGTTATAATTCAGACAATTAAATTAACTGTTTAAGCTAATGTATTAAGACATGGTAAGCATTTTGCTGTCATGTCTTATCAGCGCGTATCAAACATGGTGACCGATCAGTTACAAGGTATACAAAAAGAAGAACAAAATAAGACCGAAAAATCTGGCTGGCTAGGTATGCAGCTAGGTGATTTTCGCTTGCTGGTCAATCTTGCCGATGTTCATGAAGTATTACCTGTACCAAACATACAACCCGTACCGTTGACCAAGGATTGGTTTCTTGGGATGACGAACGTGCGTGGCAATTTAGTCAGTGTTTCTGACTTGTCTGCATGGATGGGGATGTCTTCGACTAAAATCAATACGAATAGTCGCATTGTGTTGCTCAACTCGATTAGAACGACACAGGTGGCCATATTGCTCGATAACGTACAGGGTTTGCAAAACCTGGATAAGATGCAGGCAGTGCAAGTCAATTTCAATGAAAGCATTCCAAAACTGGCTATGCATCAGGCCTTGTTTGATGTCGCTAATTATATCGATCCCCACGGCCAGTATTGGTTAACACTCAATGTTGATACATTGCTCGCTGATGGTGCTTTTATACAAGCAGGGCTGGGCGCATGAAGCGCAATTTTGCCACAGTTAAGCAGTGGTTAAATAGTCTGCCAGCTAGGCTATCTAAGGATATGCGTGCGGACTCTCGTGAGCTTGAAAATAGCGATGCGTTGAAAAGTAGTCAGCGACAACTGTATTTGCAAATGTTCATTTTTGTGTTGTTTGCCCTGTTAAGCGCGTGGATTATTTCGCAAATGCGGTTGAATGGTCCTATCTTTACCTCGATTAGTAAACTCAACGCGCTTGAAATGGATGTTGTCTCACCTGCACTCTATCCTGTTGAGGCGTATGCTGCTTATAACCTCGCTTATGTTCTGGGAGCAAGCAGTCAATTTGATAAGCGCGATCGTGCGCTGGCACAAGCGGATTACGATGAGGAACGTTTTAAATCGCAGGCCAGTTATTGGCGCGAACAATTAGACTCACCCACACTGGAAAGCAAGCTAGAAGCCGCAATCACTGCTGGTGAAAATTTCTTTTTCGTGGCCAATAGGTCTTTTAGGCCAGCTTTGCTCAAAGGGTCGGCGCATGCCACTGCACCATTAAAGACGTTGACTGAAGAGTTTGAACTCAGCAAACGAAAAGCCAAACTGTTTCTCGATGCAGTGCATCAAGAGAATTTAACTTTGGTAGAGGATAAATTGTGGTTGATCAAATTGTTGTTGGTTAGTTTATTGCTTATCGGTTTAGGCTTGCTTGTTTTTATGTATTTTTCGGGGACAAAGCGAGCGGTGCACAATGCGGCACTCACCAATCGCCTCGCGAAAGAAACCCAGGGTAATCAGGAGGCAGTCAAAAAATTGCTCCATGAAATGGGCGAGCTGGCAGATGGTGACCTAACGGTACGTGCGCAAGTGAGAGACAGCATTACAGGGGCGATCGCTGATGCCATCAATTTTGCAATCCAGAGTTTGCGTGGCTTAGTCATTGAAATCAACAAAGCGACAGAGCAAGTGACTGGTGCCACGAATGTTGCAAAGGGCACCTCTGATCAGCTGTTAAAAGCCGCACAAATACAAACGCAAGAAATCGAGCAGGCGACTAAGATAGTATCGGGGATGACAACGTCGATTACCAATGTTTCAAAAAATGCTGAAACGGCTGCAGGTGTGGCTAAAAAGTCTTTGCAAACCGCAAAGCAAGGCACAGTAGCTGTTGATAACACCATTAGTGGTATGCAAGAGATTCGTATGCAGATTCAAGAAACCGCTAAGCGTATGAAGCGTCTAGGTGAAAGTTCGCAAGAGATTAGTGAGATTGTGGAGTTGATCTCAGATATTACAGAGCAAACCAATATTTTGTCACTTAATGCTGCTATTCAAGCTGCTTCTGCTGGTGAGGCTGGCCGTGGTTTTACGGTAGTCGCAGAAGAAGTGCAGCGCTTGGCCGAGCGATCAACGGAAGCCACACAGCAAATTATTAATATTGTTAAAACCATTCAAACAGATACGAATGGCGCCGTTGCGGCAATGGAAAAAAGTACGGCAGGCGTGGTTGAGGGAACACATGTTGCAGACAATGCAGGTAAAGCGCTGGCAGAGATTGAAACAGTGACAAATCACCTGGCGGTATTGATTCAGGCGATTTCAGGTGAGACCAAAGCGCAAGCACAATCAGCGACGATTGTGACGAGCAACATGGCTTCCATTCAAAAAGTCACCACAGAAACCACTGCAACGTCTAAACTCTCAGCTGATTCGGTAGAGCAGCTCAATACCTTGGCCAAGCAATTGCGCCATTCCGTTGCAGGTTTTAAGTTATAGGTTAATATGCGCAGGTTTAATACTCACACATTAATGATAGGAGGGCAGCATGTCAGAAACATTTGATACTGGCCCTTTGTCATGGGTAAAAGATGAGATTGAGCAGTCACTTGGACAAGTGCAGACCATCTATGTTGCGCTGGCTGAAAACCTTGATAAAGCCGATAGTCTACAAATGGCGCTCTCACATCTCTATCAAGTGCAAGGTGCGCTGGATATGGTTGGCCTTGAAGGTTGTCAGCGTGTGTGTCAGGAAATTTTATCGGTTACTGAGCAGTTAAAAGATAAAAAAATAGAAACCACCTCAGAAGCCGTTAATACACTGCAAACATCAGTGAAGCATCTTGAGCGCTATCTCAATGACTTGATGCAAGGTGTGCCTGATTTGCCGATGCGTTTAACCCAGACGCACACAAACCTAATGCGTTTGAGTGGACAAGCACCCGATCCTGCCGCTTTATTTATCCCTGAGATTGATTCTAGACCACCTGCGGAGATTAAGAGTCATCAAACCCCAAGTGTTTCATTGCCGCTGTTTATCGCAGAGCAGCGTACGCATTACCAAAAAGCGCTCACTGATTGGTTTCTGACTAAAGAAGACACCGCGTTGCAGAAATTGCAACGCACGCTACACGCCGTACAGCAGGTGCAAGAAAAGCCAATGCAGATCAGCTTTTGGTGGGTTGCGAGCACTTTTATCAGCACGCTGGCACAACCTGCTATTGTGCAGCTGGATGGTGCGAAAAAATTATGTCGTAAACTAGACCAACAGTTACGGGCATTAGCCACGGGAGACAATAAGCAGTCTGAAACATTATTCAAATCACTGTTGTATTTTATTGGTCTGAGTGCAGATGACAACGATGATATTGTCAAGGTCAAGCAAACCTATCACTTGTCAGCGTTGATTAATGCTGCAGAGCGCTACCCGCTGCAATCCGAACCCGCTGCTGTGTTATGGCAGTCATTGCTAGACCATATTCTACAGGCCAATATTGCACTGAAAGGACATTGGGAGAAAGTCACTGAGGATCTGTGGCGATCGGAGTTTGATAATGAGATTGATCAGCAACATTTACAGACAATTGTTGAATTAAATAAAACGGCTTTGGCGCAATCAGAGCCCTATCAAATCCAAAGGCAAGATGCCGCGTTGTTGGATGATGTCTTGAACTTGTCTGAAGCATTGCAACAAATTTACCAAGCCTTGTCAGATGCACCAGACCTTATCTCGGAACGCATGGCTTTGGCTGTGGCAGGGGCAATGGCGTTGCAAGATCGCTTAATCACCGAGCAAGAAAAATACACGCCCGAATATCACCAAGACGTGAAAACGCAAACTGATCGCTTGCTCAGCTTGCTTGTTAATAGCTCAGAAGAGGAAGCTGGCGAAGGTGCAACGCAAAGCTATGATGACGATGAAGTCACGGTGGCGGTGGCGCAGCAAGTCATTGAGTGTCTGGTTGTCGTCGAAAAATCGGTGGATGCTTTCTTTAGGGCTGCGAATGAAGTGGCTTCATTATCTGAAGCCATACAACAGCTCAAACCCGTGGTCGCTGCGTTTGATATGCTGGAGATGTCTACGCCTAAAACCATTGCCAAATTAGGGGTTATTTATCTCGAACAATTTGTAGAAAATGCGTTGCCAGATGCGACTTCACATCCTAATGAAGCGCAGTTTGAAACCTTAGCTGAAGCAATCAGCCTTTTAGGTTTGTTCAGTCATGATTTACCTGTGGCGCGCAGTGAAGTTAAGCAAGCGATGGCAGATAGCCTAGTGCAACTAGAGCAAGGTATGGATGCGTTGCTGTTAACCGATGTTGATCAAGTGGACTATTCAGACTCACTCGATGATGATCGCCGTCAGGAAGATCGGCGTGAAATAGGACGTCTGAAGGCGATAAAAGAAGCACGCGAAGCCGAAGAAATTGAAATCACTGCGACCGAAGAAGATGGCGCAATTGAGACGCTTGCAGTGCAAAAGCAAGACGAACCTGACTTAGAAGAGGATAAACTAGAGCAGGCGACTTTTAATTTAACCCCAGTCGTAGAGCGTGCGATAGACAAAGAGCTACAGTCAATTTTCATTACCGAGGCTGAGGAGTTATTAGAGCATAACAGGCTCAGTCTGGCTGTCTTACGAAGCAACCCAGGGCATGAAGTTGCTCTGGCTGAGGTGCGTCGTGCTTACCATACGCTCAAAGGTAGTGGGCGTACTGTAGGCCTGGAAGTATTGGCAGAAGTGGCGTTTAGCATTGAAAAATTACTCAATGTTTTACTCGAATATAAGGCACACCCTAGTAATGAAGTGATTGATTTTGTGTCTTTGTGCAATGATTCTTTTTCAGACTGGATAGCGACCCTAAAAGAAGCAGGGCAAGTCACACTCAACGCAGGTGAGTACCAGCAGCAAGCGACTGAGATGACCGCGCTTTTACAAGAAAGCTTGTTGCACAAAGAACCTTCGGTCAAAAAAGAAGAAGTGTTAATTGGCGGCAGTCGCAAAGTAGGGCGTGCGTTCTTCTATCTGTTTTTAGGCGAAGCGCAACAGCACTTAAATACCTTGGTTGCTGCGCGTCGTGCGATTAAAGAGGGCACAAGCAACCCGCCTTCAGCAAGTTGTCGTCGTGCTGCGCATACGCTGAGTAGCAATGCGCTCACTGCTGGATTTGATGCGATTGGTGACTTATCACGTGCATTAGAGAATTGGTTCGACGAATTTTATGGCGAATGGACAAGCAGTCACTTGTCACTGTTTAGCAAAGTGATTAATGCGCTCAAAGATGGTTTGGAGAAAGCCAGAAACCTACAACACCCTAAGTCAACGCGCGGATTAATCATTGAGCTAAGTAAAGCGACTGCATCGATGCAAGTCATGGCGACAAGGCAGGAAAGCGCATTGCCAGAGGGTATTGAAAGCCATGATGAATTAAGTTTGTCTGATGAAGAGCGCTTGGGGTCAAGTTTGTCAGAAGGCGAAATTACCACCAGCCGTATCCTTAGCGAAGAGGTGCCTGAATTAAGCGATGAAGGCTTTGATGATGCTGAAATCGCCAATGGTATAAAAGTAGAAACGCTAGAAGATGAAGCTGCAGATAAGGTGCTTCACACGCTCAAGCCACCTGCATTTTTGCCAGAATCAAAAATGAATGACGTGGTCGAAGTGTTTAGCTTTGAGCCTGATGAGGCGCTTGAAGACGAAGCAACCGTCGAAACCACAGATGATGGTCAGCAAGGTGATTTAGAAGAAAAAATGATCGCCAGCACTGCGACAATGAGCCCTAATCTTGTCGACAAGCCAGAAGTTGTTAAACAGGCGCATGTTTTACCTAAACCAAGTCCAATAGTGCTTAGTGAGCAAGCTTCAGAAAACAACGCGCCTAGCATACAAGATCAAGCAATACCGACCCCACCAAAACCTCAGGTCAGTGCAAGCTTTAAAGCAAAGGATGTCTTTAAGCCACAGGCGCCATCACTACAGCCCTCACTTGTGCGCCAGACGCCCCTTGCTCAGCAGAAAAAAGCCGTCGATGAGACACTAACTGTACTATTTATCGAAGAGGCTAGAGAGTTGTTGCCACGCTTAGGCAAAGGCTTGAGGGAATGGAAAGATCAACCAGATTCAACGGTACTAAAATCTGGTTTGCAACGCGATTTACACACATTGAAAGGCAGTGCGAGAACAGCAGGGCAGGCGGAAATAGGTGACCGTGCCCATGATATGGAGGATACACTGCATGCTTGGCAGGGGCAGCAACCTGGTATTAATGATTTTGATACTTTGTTTGTAGACTATGATCGTATCAGCCTGCTATTGGAGCAATTGCAAGCAGGACAAGCGAAATTACCCATAGAGGAAGTCAAGCAATCACCGAGTCAGGCTACCAGTGATGTGCACTCTGAAGAGGCAGACTTAGTGGCAGCCAAGCCCCAAGACAATCAAGAGGTAGCTTTGAATTCGCCGTTCTTGCGTGTTCAGGCTGCCAAGCTGGATCAGCTGGTGACTGAGTCTGGTGAGGTTTCTATTTTACGTGCGCGATTAGCGCGAGAAGTCCATTCCTTAAAGACAGCTTCAACCGATCTCACCATGAGTGTGAGTCGTTTAAGAACCTATCTTAAAGAGTTGGAGGTAGAGGCCGATGGGCAATTGCAATCTCGCCTGACAGAGCTAGAGCAAAACAACCAAAGCTTTGACCCATTAGAAATGGATCGATTTACACGACTGCAAGAGTTGACACGACTCATGGCAGAAAGCCTACACGACATCAGCACCATACAAAATGGCATGGTCAGCAATATTGATCAAGCAGATGTGGCATTGATTCAGCAAAACCGCATGAATCGCGCGTTACAAAAAGGCTTGATGACGGTCAGAATGATGCCATTCTCTA
>CAZCBF010000062.1:0-10728 GCA_964496895.1 uncultured Methylophilaceae bacterium
CCCCGTAATCCCCTTAACGATAGCACGGTCTTTCGTTACTGGTAAATGTAAGGACGCCAAGTAGTCCATTGTTGCGCTATGGGTTTTAAATACTGGCGAGCCAATCGATTCACCGATACCGTAGGCAAAAAAATGTAGTGTTCTGCTTGCGGTAATGTTGGCATCGAGTTGCCTTAAACTACCAGCGGCTGCATTTCTAGGGTTGGCAAAAGGTTTTTCTTCCTTTGCTAATTGTTTAGCGTTGAGTTGCTCAAAGTCGCGCTTCAGCATAATGACTTCTCCGCGCACCGATAATAGCGCAGGTGCTTCAGCAACATTCAATTTTAAGGGGATGGCCTTAATGGTCTTGAGGTTGTGCGTGACATCTTCACCAGCAAAACCATCACCTCTAGTCGCGCCTTGTACCAGGTGTCCATTTTCATAAGTGAGCGTAATCGCTAGACCATCAAACTTTGGCTCTACCGCATATTCAAAAAATGCTTGATCGATGATATCACCAATCCGATTTTCAAATGCAATCAGTTCATCTTCATTAAAGGCATTATTTAATGAGAGCATCGGTGTCTTATGCTGTACGGTAGCAAAGGCATTTTCCGCACTACCACCCACTCTTTGCGTTGGCGAGTCTGGCGTGATTAAATCAGGGTGTTCAGTTTCTATAAGCTTAAGCGCATGAAATAAGCGGTCATACTCACTATCAGGTACAGTCGGCGCATCCAGTACGTAATATTCATATTCGTACTGCGTTAGCTGCGCGCGTAGTTGACTAATAGTTGCAGTGACTGCATCACTTTGCTGACTAGTTGCCATGCTTTTCCAGCTTAGGAGAACAGCCTTAATGCATGCGTTGAGCCGGGTGCAATGCCGCGCAACTGCATAGCAGAATGGATGGATTTGATTTGGTCTCGGATGCGCGCAAGGTGTACTTCTGTAATAGCGCGATTTTTATCATCCACTAACTGGGCATTTAAGTTGGTTTCAAGGTCACGTGCAATGAGTACCATACGATCCAAAGCATCTGCATCGCCAGATACCATGGGGATGTCTAGCTGCATCGTAACAGCTTTGACAACAGAGCTATTGAGCATCTCATCGGAAAACATGTGGTTTTCACGATTAAACAATGTGAATTCAGGGCCAATATTTTTCTGTCCATCTTCATTCGTATGGTAATACTTATAAGCACCATCTCGCTCTAACAACATATTTTGGGCTTCTAATAAGCCTTTAAGTTTAATCCCAGTAAACGGTGTGCTGTTATTGACGATATGAAAAAACATGGTCTTATCAACGTCAATACAAAAAGCATCTAGACTGCCAGATCTGTCTGCTGGGTCAGCAACATCAATCCAATTGGGGGTCGCACCCATTGTTGTGGCAATCTCATCAATGCTGTTTTGGAAGCGCTGCACATTATTGTGGGGTGCAGGACCATTACGGTTTGCCATTTGCATGCTCAACGTAATTTGTACAGGCTTATTGGGCGTTACATAACGCGCTATATCATCCTCTCGCACATCATTTAATAATAACCAGTTGCTTTGCTCTGTCTGTAAAAACGCAAATACTGGCAAATCAAACTGATTGTGAAATGCTGAAAATGACTCAAGTATGAAAGCTGAACTTGTGATTTTGTCTGACTCAATCGTCGCAATCATATCTATATGCTGGTTTAATAACGCAGGTAGTTCGTGTGAAAATGCGGACTCACTTTTTTCGACGGTTGTCGCAGGTTCTTGTTGGCTGTCTTGGGCTTGCTGCTCTACGGCATCAGCTTTGTCAAATGCAGGTGTTGGTTGCAGTGGCTCACTGCTGCCAGCACGCTCAGGCTTGTCTTCTTCGAGTAATTGTTTATACGTGTTGGTAGGATCCTCTGTCGCATTATCGCTTTCAACACTTTCGTGATTGCTTGCCTCGATTCTTGCCGCTTCCTCGGCAAGTGCAGCGAGATTTTCCGCCTCCTTGGATGATTGCGTCTCTGATTCTTCTTGCTGTTGCGCATTAATCACTTGCTCACGCGCTTCTTCTTGTCGATCAAGCGCTTCCATTTCGGCATTGTAATTAGGATTGTACTTTTCTTTAAATGCGCGGTTGATGATGTCTTTGATTTCTGCAGATTCTTCAGTGACACTCTCGTCGTTGATAGGGTCACTTACTGATTCAGTGGCTAAGGGTTCGATTGGGGGTTGTATCTCTTCTTTCGCCTCTTCAATTTCTTCCACAGGCAACTCAGGTATATTATCTTCCGGCTGAATGATCGGTGACTCCTCAGCGATTGGCACCTCAATCTCAGGCATCTCAAAATTTAATGCAGCTGCTTCTGGGCTTTCCTCAGTAAAAGCAACAGTAGTCACAGGCTCCTCTGTATGCGTCTCTGCCACCTCTGCTACCTCAGGCATGATCAGCACGCTTTCAGACTCTTCAGTGATGTCTATTATCACTTCATCAGGCATTTCCGGCATGGTTAGGTCAGGTTCAGGCATTACTTCGACAGTGTGATGATCGATCGTAACGCCTGCGGGCTCTTCTTTGTCACGCTTACGCTTAGCCATTGTATCGACTAGGTCAGAATAAACTTCCTCTATCGAGCGATCATCATCTTCGAAAGGTGTACTGTCGTTTTCGATATCTAAGTTGGCCGCATCATCACTTAACACCCCTGTAGTTGAAGCAAATTTATCAAGAAACTCTTGCTGGTCCTCATCTAACAACGCATCCTGCTCTATGGTAGAAAAACTGCTATCAACATGCTTGTTAAATCTTTTTTCTTCATACCAGTTGTAGATCAAAATAACAATGATCGCAAAGATACCTATCATGATTAGGAGATAGAGAAAAAAACCTTGGGGATCCCCACTAATGCCTAACCATTGACCGATGTCATTCACAAGACTATCAGCCTTAGCCTCTGTGCTGATTTTAGTTTGAACGGCGTTCATTAAATTTGGCAGGTTCATATAGCTAATCATTATCCAATAGAGTCACTTTGAAAGTGTGTATGTGTTACTTCTTTACGCTGATGTTAAATTTCGGCTTTAATGCATCATAAGTACGCTTCTTTTGCGCTTCATGGTTCTCATTTTGCACTTGTTCTTCTATTTTAACGCGAATTTGCGATTTTTTTAATTGTCTTTTTTTTAATTGTACTGCTGTAAGTTTATCTTTTAAGTGATTGACTCGTTTGGTTTGTTCTGTTGCGATACTTTGCGTAAGGTCAACTTGAAGTTGTGCCTGCTCAAAAGCATGTGATGACTCTTTTCTGCTCAAAGAGTCGATGTTGTTTTCTGCCTGTGCAATCGCCGCGTTAAGCTGAGAGTTGCTTTTCAAGTCATCTTTAATAGCGTTGTTGTGAGTGCTTGGAGGTACATAGGCTTCATGGCGTATTGGCGCCGCTGGTTTTTCTGCTTTTGGCAGGTCAAATAACTGGTCTTGTTCGACTGGGGATATTAAATGATCAAAGCTGTTTTTGATTTTTGCTTCATTGCGTTGGTTCAGCAGATAAGCAATCACAGCAACCAAAAAGGCAATAATCACCAGCACTATAATCAAAGATATCATGAGTCTGCTATATCGCGTATTAGCGTGTAAAAGTTGTCATTTGTAGTCAAATGGCTACAAGTTAATGAAAAAGCCCCTATGCTTCAGCCATTTTAACAGCTTCTTCCATATCTACGTCTACAATCCGTGAAACGCCAGATTCTTGCATCGTTACGCCAATTAGTTGTTGCGCCATTTCCATTGTAATCTTATTGTGACTCACGTATAAAAACTGCGTTTTTTCAGACATTTTTTGCACCATATTACAGAAACGTTCTGTGTTGGAATCATCCAGTGGTGCGTCCACCTCATCCATCAAGCAGAATGGCGCAGGGTTTAATCTAAACAAAGCGAACACTAATGCGATCGCTGTTAAAGCTTTTTCCCCACCTGATAGCAAGTGTATCGTCGAGTTCTTCTTGCCAGGCGGCTGCGCAAACACTTGGATGCCAGTATCAAGAATTTCATCACCTAGAAGCTCTAGTCGTGCTTTACCACCATTAAATAAAGTTGTGAACAAGTCGCTGAAGTGTTGATTGGCAGTATCGTAAGTTTCCTGTAATCGGCCACGTGTTTCTCGATCGATTTTGCGAATCGCATTTTCTAGCGTCTCACTCGCTTCGATTAAATCTTCACTTTGTTGCAAGAGCAGGTCACGACGTGTTGTTTCAGCTTCTAATTCTTGAATGGCTGCTAGGTTGACCGCGCCTAAAGCTTCTATTTGACGCGCCAACTTAGATTGCTTGCTTTCCAGCTCTTTAATCGTAAATGGCTTATCTTTGCGATCTGCATTAAGCACAGCTAGCGATTGTGTTAACACCTCTTCAGATTCTGCCTCAGTGTGGAGTTCGCGCTCAAATTGCTCAAAGCTTAAACGTTTTTCTTGCTCAGCCAAGCGACTGGCTTCTACTTTGTCACGCATTGGATGTAGCTGCTGCTCAGTTTCAAGACGTTGCTTCTCTATGGTCTGCAATTGTGCCTCGCTATCACTATAGCGATTTTTTGCCGCTGCAAGCGCATCCTCTTCTACTTGCTGTTGATTGATTAACCCTTCTAGTTGCGCAGTATAGGTTGCAACATCTTCTTGGTTGAGTGCTGCGTGTAATTCTGTTTGGCGCGATTGCGCATGAGAATGCTCTTCTTCTAAAAATGCAAGCTTGTCTTTTAACTCAGCCACAGTTTTGTTATTCAGCTTGATTTCAAAGTCTTGCTCTTGATGGTTTTGCTGGAAACGCTGCAAAGTGCTGCGGGCATCATTGCGCGCTGATTCAGCAGTATTCTTCGTGTCTTCGCTATCTATTTTTTGGCTGGATAATGCTTCAACACTTTCTTCCAAATCATTGATTTTTGCCTGATGCGCTTCTAGGCCTGAATTTAGCTCTGTTTCTTTTTCTAACACAATCGCGATTTCGTCTTCAAGATTGGTTTGCTTGCTTAAAGCGTTATCCAATAATTGCTGCTGTTTTTGCAATTGCAATCTATCTTGCTGCATCTGGTGATTATGCTGTTTTATCGTTTGCGCTACAGACTGATTGGCATTGCGCCACTCACTTAGCTTGGACTCAAGATCGTGCAACTCGGTTTGTGCGGATTCCGCGGCCACTAGCGTCATTGGCAATTCATTTTGACGCTTTTCTAGATCGGCTTGCCTTTCTAATACACCATGCAACTGACTTTGCGGACCAAAATAACTCACACTGTGCTGTGTATATAAGTCGCCATTTTTAGTGACAACCATCTGCCCGTCAGACAATTGTGAACGCAGTTGCAAGGCAGCTTGCGCATCATCAGCCACTAAAACACCTGCAAGCCAGTCATTTAACACCGGTGCCACTGCGTTATCTACCTGCTCTAGATAACGCAACAGGCTGTTGGGTGCAGCGTTAGGTATGGTGCTAGAGGCATTGCCAGCTTCAACCAGCGTGATTGATTTTGGCGGCCTTTCAGATTGCACTTCAGCATCTAGTAGTGCGTTTAAACGCCCGCTTAATGCAGCTTCTAAAGCCGTTTCCCAGCCTTCAGCTACTTTGATCTTTTGCCATAGGCGCGGCTTATCGCTTAATTGTGACTTTGAAAGCCATTGCTCCAAATCACCTTTTGAACCCGCTTGTATCGTTTGCTGTAACTTGGTTAGGGAAGCAATTTCCGCTTCAATGGTATGTAGTGACTTCTGAGTCACTTGCAATTGTGCGCGATGTGCTTGAATGCTTTCATTCAAATCTTGTTCTTTTTGTTGACCAGACTGTAACTGCTCCTCTAGCTCAAGTACTTTAGCCTCTTGCGTTTCAACGGCCAGTTCAAACTCAACCATTGAATCTTCAGCTGGTACAACTATTGTTGCCAGTTGCTGCTTTAAGTCTTGCGTACGACGCTGTGTGTCCGATAAAGATTTTTGCTGATATTGCACAGCATTCTGTTCGATTCTGAGCGATTGCTCGGCCTCATTCAGTGTCTTTTGACTGTTTTGAAAAGCCTGTAGTGAGGTGTCGTAGTGCAGAGACTTTTCCTCAACCATTTCTCTCGCTTGTGCGATTTGGTTGCCGGTCGCTTCAAACGCGGCCTCAAGCTCTATTTGCGCTTCTAATGCATCATCTAGCGACATCTCCACATCACGTTTTTGTGAGGTGTGCTTTTGAGCTTGTTCTGTGAATTGCTCGAGCTGCATTTTCATGCGCGCAGTATTTTCTTGTATGTTTTTGATCTGCCCTTCTAAGGCAGAAACCTGCGCGTTGATTTCATAGTACTTTGCCTGAGCGGCATTCATCGCATCTGTCGATTCGATATGCGTTAGACGTGTCGTTTCAATGGCACTTTCATGCTGGCGTAATTGCGCCACTTGCGCTTCTAATTCGTTAACGAGGTTTTCAGTTTGTCGCTGTGAAGATTGCCAGCGTGATAATGCCTGCTCTTTTTTGAGTAGCAGCACTTGTCCATTGGTTGAAGAGAGGTCTTCTTGTAAGGTTTGATAGCGTGCTGCGACTTCTGCTTGACCTTCTAAGCGCTCAATTTGCTTGTCAAGCTCTCGCAGGATGTCTTCCACACGCGTTAGATTTTCGCGTGTGTCTCTTAATCTGAGTTCAGTTTCACGTCTTCGTTCTTTGTATTTACTGATGCCAGCGGCTTCTTCTAAAAAAACACGCAACTCTTCTGGTTTGGCTTCCACAATACGATTGATCGTATTTTGACCAATAATTGCGTAAGCACGACCGCCTAGGCCAGTGCCTAAGAATAGGTCTGCGACGTCTTTTTTACGCACAGCACTATTGTTAATGTAGTAAGTTGAACCCTTTTCACGTTCGATGACGCGTTTCACTGAGATTTCAGCGTACTTGGCCCACTCGCCTGCTGCGGTGGCAGAGCTATTGTCAAAAATCAACTCTACACTGGCACGAGAGATAGGCTTGCGATTTTCAGAGCCATTAAAGATAACAGCATCCATGCTGTTACCCCGTAGCTCTTTAGCAGAGGACTCCCCCAGGACCCACTTCACAGACTCCATGACATTAGATTTTCCGCAACCGTTAGGCCCAACAATGCCTGCACGGTCACCTTTGATCTTAATGGTAGTGGCGTCTACAAAAGATTTAAAGCCTGCTAGTTTTAAATGAGTTAATCGCAAATGGCTACGTTCACTTTCAGTTTAAAAGTTCAATTTAAGCACTAAAAACGCGCTATTTTGACACTTTGACTGCAAAACGCAAGTTAAATAAAGCATCCAATTGTATAGCATGCGATTTATAATAGGCACTATTTATTTTTTAGCCAGTGATCTTTACCAACAATTATGAGCAAACAAACTGATTTACACGAGCATGTCACTATTCTTGGGGACCCTAATGCAGCAGTTACCAAAACATTGGAAACCTTTCCTAATCCCAACCCAGCTCGCGACTTTCATATTCATATGGAAGTGCCTGAATTTACCTGCCTTTGTCCAAAAACTGGACAGCCAGACTTTGCCGTCATCTTGATTGACTATATTCCAGACCAGCGCTGTGTTGAGTTAAAGAGCTTGAAGCTTTACTTTGTCTCGTATCGTGATGAAGGTTGTTTCCATGAAGCAGTAACCAATCAGATTTTAGATGACTTGGTGCAAGCAACAGCGCCTAAGTTTATGCGCATCACGGCAAAGTTTTATGTGCGCGGTGGCATCTTCACCAACGTGATTGCTGAGCATCGTCAAAAAGACTGGGCGCCACAGCCTAAAG
The DNA here is from genome assembly GCA_964496895.1 of uncultured Methylophilaceae bacterium. Classification (GTDB taxonomy): domain Bacteria; phylum Pseudomonadota; class Gammaproteobacteria; order Burkholderiales; family Methylophilaceae; genus Methylotenera. The sequence continues at coordinate 7,746 of CAZCBF010000062.1, forward strand.
TTGATTTAAGCAGCTTTGATCTTCAATCTAATATCAGAGGCTAGTCAATCAATTTGCACTTTTCAAAACAGCATTTTTCATTCTTAGTCGCTAACCTCTCTTATCTGCTTTCAGGAAAGTTTAAGACTAATCTTGGCAATGAGCCAACTCCAGATCATCCTGTACCAGCAGACTTTAGTTGTGTTGCAGTGGCTGCCGCTGAAGAGACAGGCACCGATGCTTACTTGATTGAAAGGCTTGAAGCATTAGCCGTGAAGCGTGTGCGTATCGATTTCACCCCAGAAGATTTTGGAAGCGCTACTGAAAGGCTACTGACTGCCTTGCTCAAGACGCAGTTAAAAGTACACCTGCATCTCGTTCAGCCCTTCAAGCAAGCGCAGGCAATGCAAACGGCGCAAGCACAAAACGATTGGCGTGGTTTCCTGCAAGAAGTGTGTGAGCACTATGGCAAACAGGTCGCTTTAATAGAAGTTGGTTCAACTGTGAATCGTAAGCGCTGGGCGGGCTATGATTTATCGCGCTTGCTAATCATGTGGCAAATATCTCATGCGGTCATCAAGCAATATGACATTACCTTGGCTGGCCCTAATGTGACCGATTTTGAACCTGTCTATAACATTGGCCTTTTGAATTTGTTTAAGCAGACCCAAACGCTGCCTGACATCCATACCAATAATTTATTTTCTGAGCGCTGCACAGAGCCTGAGCGCAATGATCACAAAATCATGGGGCGAAGGCTGGCTATTCTAAGTCGATTTAGACTGATTAAAAAAGCGCATGTGATTGATTGTATTGGTCAGCACTACGGAGTGAAGGATTGGCACTCGCCTGCTGCCTTTTGGACATTGCCACGAATCGCACGCATTCTACCTGATAGCGAAGCGAAACAAGCAGATTATCTAATACGATACATGGTGCTGTGTGCCGCATCTGGCACCATGCAATCTGCTGGCTGGGGGCCTCTAATATGTCATCGTGAAGGTTTGATTAGCGACCAGATTAAAACCTACCCGAAACTAGAGCGCATTACGCATTATTCAGATATTGGCAGTGACCCCGACACCTATCAACAGAGGCCAAGTTTTGATGCATTTAAGCAATTTAACCAGGCATTACAAGGTGCAGATTATCTTGAGCAAGTGCCCTGCGAAGATGGCTTAGAGGTACATGCTTTTCATACCACAACGGGGCCATGCCATGTTGCTTGGACAATCAATGGCAAAGCGGCAAGGCTAACGGATGTTTATACTAATTTAACCGCGATAGCCGAATGCGTTAATAGAGATGGTCAAGTCGTCATGACGCCAGATTTCATCTCTGAATCACCGATTTACCTTTACTTCTCTCAAAAGCCCGAATTGCAAAGCCACCCTGCGCCCATAAAAGACTTGGCAATTTATCGGCAAATGCCCAATACTGAATATTTTAGTTATAGCCACGGTCAGTGGCGTGGTGTGATTTCAGCCAGAGATCAGGCAGAGTTTACTTACTTGAGTACTACGCTCAATCCTGAAAACTTACAAGGCCCAGATAAAGCGAGTACATTACGTAAAGCCCGCAATGCAATATGGACTATTGATGACCCGCGTGATGCGTCTAAAAAACTAGTTATCAAGCAGCCAATTAAAGTACCTTGGTATAAAAAAATCACGGATTATTACAAGCCCTCAAAAGCCTTGAGAAGCTGGTCTGGTGCCAATGAATTGCTCAGACGTGGCATTTCTAATGCCAAGCCGATTGCCTATTTTGAGCATACCGACGATGCAAGTCGCACACAAAACTTCTATCTTTGTGAGTACGTTAAGTCTGACTTTTCTGCCAGAACGCTGTTTACAAGCTTTGCGAAAGGTGAAACTTCTTTCATGGGGCTTGCCAAAGATGATGCCATCAAGCAGGTGCAGGAATTCTTATTTAATATGCATCAGCGCGGTGTTTTTTTTAGAGATTTATCTGGCGGTAATATTTTAATTAAGCTTAATAAGGACAATCGCTTAAACTTCTCATTAATCGATACAGGCAGAGCACACTTTTTTAATCACCCTACTGCAATGGCCAAACGGCTTTCTGACATGGCTAGGGCCTGTAATAAATTAAATACAGCAAGTAGAAATCAGCTGATGCAACAATATATGGGTAAAACAAACAAGCCTTATGGTTGGCGAGCAAAACTGCCATTTGTTCTGTACAACATAAAGGTTAGCGTGAAGCGCCAAACTAAATTAAAAAACATACTTAAACGCTTTGGTTTGAAGAAAAAACTTGACTGATTAGCTACCAAAAGACACCCTTGTCATGATGATTAAATTTAGTCTTTACAAATAGATAAAAATTATTGACAAGCAAGCGTGACGACTTTATCATTGCGCCTCTTTCGGAGTTTTCGGGGGTATAGCTCAGCTGGGAGAGCGCTTGCATGGCATGCAAGAGGTCAGCGGTTCGATCCCGCTTATCTCCACCAAAGAGAAATTGACTTAGGTCCCCATCGTCTAGAGGCCTAGGACACTGCCCTTTCACGGCGGTAACAGGGGTTCGAATCCCCTTGGGGATACCAATTATTTCTTATAGTTTTAACACACTAACCTAAATATTCATGTTGGTTAGTAAAACTTTTCTGCTGTTGTCTAATCTGATCTTAGACTTTAAAATGAAGCTTGTCCTTAGTCGCTCAACCACAATCATCAGGCACCACACGCTAACATACCAAGCATGCTGCAGCACTATTTTACTCTTCTAATATTTGCACTCATGCTACCCGCATGCACAGTGCACCCTGATTATGTCAGGCCTGACATCGAAACGCCTAAACAGTGGTATGCAAAAGTGCCGCATGCAGCAAGTGTAGAAAATCTTAACGACTGGTGGAGGCAATTTGATGATGCAAGCTTACTTACCTTGCAATTAGCCGCACAAGAAAACAACTCTAGTCTAAATATGTCCTTGGCTAATATACAGTCTGCCAGAGCCAATCTTGCCTTGGTAGGCG
>CAZCBF010000063.1:0-10710 GCA_964496895.1 uncultured Methylophilaceae bacterium
GCATCGAAGTCTTTTTCTTTAATGTAATTATTGATAAAGCTTGCCCATTCCAATGCGCGAAAAGTCACTTTGATACCAATCGCTTTTAGTCTACGTTGTATTAGTAGTGCAGATTTTTCCCGCTCTTTGTTCTGATTGGTAATGATTTCAATCACAAAAGGTTTGCCATCACGCTCGATAATGCCATCTTGGTCTTGATCGATAAAGCCAGCCGTTGCCAACAAGGCTTTGGCCTTGGCTGGGTCATAGGGGTAGGGGGTTAACTCTGGGTTGCTCCAACGTGTACCTGGCTTATAAGGAGAAGCAATCGTAATGCCCAAACCTAAATATACACCGTCAATGATTTCTTGCTTGTCTATGGCGTAGTTAATGGCTTGTCTTACACGCTTGTCATCAAAAGGTTTACGCTTGAGATTAAAGCCCAAATAGGTGTAGCCATTGCCTAGCGCTTTGTATAGATTTAGTTTATTGCTAAGTTTGGGCCTAGCTGGCACCACGCGTGAAAACTGGATGGGGTCTAATCCCATTTCATCGATATTGTCTGCCATCAACTCTAAAAATTGTGCGGAGCGATCTGGGATTATCCTAGCTATTCTAGTACTAATGTTCGCTGGTCCTAGAGTAGAAGTTGGGTTGGTTTTTAAGCGTAAAAACTCGCCATGTTGCCATTTTGCCAGCTGATAATAACTACTCCCCACCGGCTGTTGGCTGAATTGCGTTTTATGAATATCTTTGCCTGCTAGCAGGTGCTTGGGCAGGATATGTAAGCTTGACCAGCTATCTAAGGCTGGGGCATAAGGTTTGTCATAATTGACTACAAAAGTAAGCGGGTCCGGTGCAGTGGCAGTGTTGACGAGTTGGAAATCGGCAGCATAAGGGCTATGGGTATTCTCATCAGTGATCAGCTGCCAAGTAAATAAAACATCTTCACTGGTCAAAGGATGGTCATCTGCCCAATTGAGGTCAGGTTTTAAGTGAAACGTAATACTTTTGTTATCCTCGGATACCGTCCATTTTTCTGCCAGCTCACCTTTTATATCTAGGTTGGCATCATAATTTAAGAGGCTATTAAATAAGTGGCCTGCAATCTCAGAGGCTGCAGCTTCACCTGCAATCATCGTGATGAGGGAGCTTGGCTCACCTATCATCGCGCTCAGATAAGTGCCTCCTGACTCAGAAGGGTAAGTTTTGAGATAGTTCTGAGTCGCGGCTACAGCTTGATCATTAGGCCGCTCTGCACAGCTTGTGAGCAATACAGTGGAAAATAAAAAACTGAGTATAAAGTAAGCGGGTTGACCATTCATAGAAGCTTCTTGTTAGTAAAGCCTGATGCGTTGTCCTGCTTTGAGTAAGCGGTTCTTTAAATGGTTCATCCGCTGTAGTTTGGCCAGCGATAATTTAAATCGCTGGGCAATGCCACTGAGTGTATCGCCACGTTTGACCAAATAAGTTTTCTGGCGTTTTTTATTTGCACGGTAATAGCGTTTATAGTTTTTACTTAGTGATTGGATCGTGCTGGTCGATAAATTATTGGTTTGTTGCAAGGCAAGCATTTGTCCAGTATCCATCACATCGTTGCGATAGGCTTGTTTTCGCTGTTGAAGCACTTGGTGATCAGGCACTAATAATTTAATGGGTCTGCGCGCCCTGCGGTGTGTAGAGACTTGATTCACTTTACCAAGTTTTTTGGTTGAGATACCAAATCGCTTGGCCGTTTTGCTCAAACGTTGTCCTGCAGGCATGGTGTATCTTTGCCAGCTCACCAAAGGGTGTGCGTATTCAGATAATGCATATTCAAAATTGGCGGCTGCATCGATTGGCAATAACAATTGCTGACCGTGTTGCGCCATGATCACTGGGCGTTTAAATTGAGGGTTGAGTGCATTCAGTTCTTCTAATGAAATTTGAGCGAACTCAGCGACTAGCGTTTTATCGATTTGTTGAGGCGTTGATACGCTCGTAAAGTAGGGCGTGTCATTCACAATATCTTGGTAAACACCGTATTCAGAGGCATTCGACACAATGTTTTTAATCGCTTGTAGTTTCGGTAGGTATTGTTTGGTCTCTTTAGGTAGTGGTAGGCTCAGGTAATCCGTGGCTAAATTAGCAGCGCGATTACGCTTCATCGCACGACTTACCGTTCCACCGCCTGCATTATAAGATGCCAGCGCAAGCTCCCAATCACCAAAACGTTCATAAAGGCTATTCAAATAGCCCAGTGCTGCCTGTGTAGAGGCTTCCACACTTTTTCTATCATCAATCCACCAGTTTTGTCTCAGGCCTAAATGCTTGCCTGTCGCTGGCATAATTTGCCACAGTCCTACTGCGCGCGAACGAGACACGGCATTGGGTTTGAAGTGGCTTTCTACAATCGGTAACAATGCAATCTCAGAAGGCATATTGTATTGCTCAACTGCTTGCGTGACATGGTAGAGGTATTTTTGTGCATTTTGCGTCATGCTTTGCAAAAAGCGGGGGTTGTTGAGGTATTGTTTTTCGTACTTCTTAACTGCAGGGTGATGGATTGTCGCCATAGTAAACCCAGCACTGATACGCTCCCACAAGTTAGCTGTTATAACGGTTTCTATGATGGGCTGATATTTTGAGTGTGTTTGAACGTGCCTTTGTGTTGTTTCCTCTGTTGCGCCAACGATATGAAGCGTTTTTGCTCCTGGGGTTGATGCTTCTCGCGTTTCAGTAATCACCACATTATCGAGCGTAACGGTTGGCTGATCTGTACTTTCTTCAAGGGTCTTATCACGACTAGTAACCTCGGCAAGCTGCTGATCCGCTAACCGATTGACTTCACTAATAAGGGATGCATGGTTGATGGTATGACCTTGATCTGTCTGACTTTCAAAATCTTGTAACGCATCAATGATGAGTGCAGGATGTGCGTGAGCAGCAGAAGCAAATACTAAAGCGTATACGACTAAATACGAGAGACATGCTTGTTTGCGAAATAAAAAAGAAAGTGGGTTAGCGCGAACAGAAAAAAACATCTTGCAGCCGATTAGAAAAAGTTAATAAAATAAATTAAGAACATTATACAGATATCTAATTATTAGTAACGTTTGCACCTGTTATCTTTTGTCTTGGCCTACATTAAAGTCGTACTCAAGAGAGCATTTGTTACTTATAAACGACTGGTGTTGTGTACTATTTTTTCTTGTCTAACAACAAAAGCGCAGCAAACATAACACGTATTAATATAAATTACGTCTTTCTCTTATGTTGGTGAAAACCACAAGTTCATCTGAGCTGGCTTCACCAATCGCTTGTTTTAGACTTTGTTCACGACAGCGTAAAAAAGGATTGCTGGATTTTTCTGCGCCTATTGTTGTCGGGATCGTTGGTTCAGCATTCGCGCGTAATCTTTGTGTATCAGACAAGCGTGATAATAAAACAGCGTGTTCTGGCTCGAGTGATAGTGCAAATTTTAAATTGTGTTCGGTGTATTCATGTGCACAAAAGACTTTAGTCTCATCTGGTAAGGCCATTAATTTGTGCAAAGTGCTCAACATTTGCGCAGGTGTACCCTCAAATAGTCGGCCGCATCCTGCACCAAACAAAATATCACCACAGAAGAGCCAGTCGTGTGCTGGGGCATAGAAGGCAATATGGCCTTTGGTATGCCCAGGCCCATCGATGACCTTAAATTGAAGCGAGACATCGCTTAATGTGCAATTGACAGTCATCGGCGCTGCTACTGGATTATGTTTAAAAACGTAGCTTTCATCTTGAGAAGCCCATACCTTGAGATTGGGTATGGCTGCTTGTAGCGCGGCAACACCGCCGATATGATCTTGGTGATGGTGTGTGATCAGGATGCCAGTGAGTGTTAAGGCTTTTTTTTGCAAGATGTCCAATACGGGCGCGGCATCACCCGGGTCAACGACAATTGCCTCTTGACCATCATGAATCAGCCAAATATAGTTATCCCTAAAAGCAGGGATAGGTAACACATGAATTGCCATAGTCATACACTATCATTCACGACAAACCTGTTTGCTGTCAACTTACTTTCCTAATACAAGGTGACATGTCAGTACAAAACGACTCTATTGATGAACTGCGCAAAGATGCAGAAAAAGCTTGGCTAGACACTATTCCAGGCCAATACTTGCAAAGTAAAGAAGCTGCTTTATACAATAAAGCCGTGTTTGATTTATTTGGCTTTAACGCTTTGCAAATGGGAGGGTTGCCAAGAGACTTACTCAAAAACTCACGCATTACGCATCGTTTTACCGCGGCAGATTCCACGTGTGAAGCCGATTATCATTTGTTATGCGATGATGAATTTTTGCCGTTTGATGCAGTGAGTCTTGATCTGCTGTTACTACCACATCGTTTGGAATTCAGTGAACGTCCGCATCAAACATTACGTGAAGCAGCACGCGTATTAATGCCAGAAGGCCATCTTATTATCTCTGGCTTTAACCCTTTGAGTTTATGGGGCTTAGCGTTTTTGGGTAAAAAGATATGGTATAAACTACTGCGTAAAAACATTAACCATTCAGATATTTATCCTTGGCATGCCGAATTGATCAGACTGGGGCGGCTGAAAGACTGGCTCTCCTTATTAGGCTTTGAGGTGATGGTGGTAGAGCGCGTGTGTCATATTCCGCCGTTTAAAAGTCAAAAAATGCATGGACATTTTGAATGGATGGACCATCTATGCCAAATAAGAGGCTTGCGTTTGTTGTGTCGTCAGCTTGGTGGTGTTTATTTTGTCGTTGCGAGAAAACGTGTGCCTGGGGTAACACCGCTCAAGCCCAAATGGAAAGTCTTTCCGATTGCTGAGAGTTTGATTCCGAGGCCATCACGCACGCGTTCACAACACCCACCGCAAACGAAGTCACGTAGACGCAAATCAGTGTCTGATCTACAAGAATAAAGCAATAGAGAGAAAGTAATAACAATGACAACCTTAAAACAAGTGGTAATTTATACCGATGGCGCATGCAAAGGCAACCCAGGTGATGGTGGCTGGGGTGCTTGGTTAACTGCAGATGGACATGAAAAAGAGCTATTTGGCGGAGAAGAAGACACCACGAATAACCGGATGGAATTGACCGCAGTGATTCGTGCATTAGAAGCACTCAAACAGAGCTGTGATGTGACGGTGTATACCGATTCAGTGTATGTGCAAAAAGGCATGACAGAGTGGATTTCAGGGTGGAAAAAGAAAAACTGGAAGACAGCGAGTAAATCTCCTGTTAAAAATGCGGATTTGTGGCAAGAATTAGATGCATTGGCCAGCGGACATACCTTAACTTGGGAATGGGTAAAAGGGCATGCTGGTGATATAGGAAATGAAAAGGCAGATTCCCTAGCTAATCAGGGCGTTGCTTTGGTGCAAGGTGGAGCATAATCGATGCGACAAGTATTTTTAGATACAGAAACAACAGGCTTGGAACACAAACAAGGGCATCGCGTCATTGAAGTTGCAGGGGTAGAGGTCATTAATCGTCGTGTAACGAATCGACATTATCATCGCTATATCAACCCTGAGCGCGAAGTAGATGCTGGTGCTCAAGAAGTACATGGACTCTCTAGTGACTTTCTTCAAGACAAGCCTTTGTTTGCTGAGATTGCAAATGATTTGGTCGAGTTTATCGCTGATGCTGAGTTAATCATGCATAACGCGCCATTTGATGTGGGTTTTCTCAATAGTGAGTTTGCGCGTTTGTCCTTACCCCATGTTGAAGAAGTGGTGGGCAGCGTAACCGACACTTTGAAAATGGCAAAAGAAATGCGTCCCGGACAGCGTAATAACCTGGATGCTTTGTGTAAGCATTTTGGCATAGATAATGCTCAACGTACTTTACATGGCGCTTTATTAGATTCTGAGTTGTTAGCCGAGGTCTACATCGCCATGACACGTGGACAAGAGTCGCTGGTGATGGAATTAGAGGTGTCAGATGATGTTGAAGAGATTGGATTGAATGGTGTCGATAGCCCTTTAATCATCCAGTATGCAGATGCAACAGAGCTAGAAATGCATGAAGAATATTTGTCAGGCTTGGAAAAGTCTGGTGGCAGTGTTTGGAAAAAGCTTAATTAAATTTTAACGGACTGAGAATATCTACAAATGAACAAAACAATTATTGTGACAGGTGGCGCAGGTTTTATTGGCTCAAACTTCGTATTAACTTGGGTTAAACAGGGCTTGGGAAAAGTCGTCAATCTTGATAAGTTAACTTATGCTGGTAATCTTGAGAATCTAGAAGACATTGCAGACAGCGATGATCATGTCTTTGTTCAGGGTGACATTGGCGATGCAGCACTGATCACAAAACTCCTCGAAGAGCATAAGCCATGTGCAGTGGTTAACTTTGCAGCAGAGAGTCATGTTGACCGTTCAATTCATGGGCCTGAAGATTTTATTCAAACCAATGTCGTCGGTACATTCAACTTGCTTGAGTCTGTCCGTACCTACTATGGTGAGTTAGCTGAGTCGGATCAAGCCGATTTTCGTTTTTTACATGTTTCAACCGATGAGGTGTATGGTTCATTAGCCGCTGACGATCCTGCGTTTAGTGAGACTAATCAATATGAGCCCAATAGCCCTTACTCAGCGTCTAAAGCAGCCTCTGACCATCTAGTGCGAGCTTATCATCACACTTATGGTTTACCGGTACTAACCACAAATTGTTCAAATAACTATGGCCCACATCACTTTCCAGAGAAGCTGATTCCTTTAGTGATTCATAATGCGCTAGCAGGTAAAGAGTTACCAATTTATGGTGATGGCATGCAAATTCGTGATTGGCTCTATGTTGAAGACCATTGCTCTGCGATTCGCCGAGTATTAGAAGCGGGTAAAGTTGGTGAGGTCTACAATGTTGGTGGTTGGAATGAGAAGCCAAATATTGAGATTGTTAAAACACTATGCAAAATGCTTGATGCAAAACAACCACGAGATGATGGTCAATCATACGAAGCACAAATTACTTATGTGACAGATCGCTTAGGCCACGACCGCCGTTATGCGATTGATGCAACCAAGCTTTATGAAGAGCTCGGCTGGAAACCAGCTGAAACATTTGAAACAGGCATAGAAAAAACCGTGAACTGGTACTTAGAGAACCAAGAGTGGGTGAAAAATGTGACCACTGGTGATTACCGTAACTGGGTTGAAAAGCAATATGATGCAGAAACGACAGCTGTATAGCCTCATAGCTGCATAGCAGCACAGTGAATAAATTAAAAAACCTGCCTATTTGGCAGGTTTTTTAATTTATCTGCGTCAGATTAGTCCGAATGGACTATTGTAAAAAATGGTATAGAGGCTAGAATAATGTCACTGAACTGTAACGGACAACTGTAGCGTCAGACTGTTGGTTTCCTTAAGTTTTGTAAAAAGTTTCGTGATTTAAATTTTCAAACTCTCAATCCCTGCAACTATGCAGGGATTTTTTTTGCCCTAAAATTAATGCTTATAGTCTTTTAGCTTGCTAGTGCATCGGCCCAATTGTTGGGTGTTTCGTAGAGCCTAACTTTTTCTAGTTTAAGCTGATTGCCGTAGGTGTCTTGATATTGGTTGTTGAGGAGTTTAAAGGCTTCTTGTGCCATATTCTCTGCTGTTGGAACAGTGGGGAAAATCACCGTTTTATGGTCTGGTAATGACTGCAAAAAGTCCAAAACCACTTTGTCATGTTGATAGACGATAAAGGCATGATCCCATACGTCGACAATGGTACGTTTCGCAATGGCCTTGACATCGGAAAAATCCATCACCATGCCGTCTTCACTGGCAACTTCATTTTGAATAATCTCACCAGAGAGCGTGATTTCAATCGCATAACGGTGGCCATGCAGGTTTCTGCATTGGCTCTTGTGATGTGGAATACGGTGCCCCGTATCAAACTCTAAACGTGTAGTGATTTGCATGCGTAATACTCTTTATAAAACACTGGCATTATACGCTGAGTTTATCACTAGTCAGATGCCAAGCGCCAAACGCCTAAAAAATCACTGGTTTGGTAGGGCGGGTCATTTTGATTTTGGGCGGCTGCACTAGCTGCGTTGCCTGTAAAACACTTTGTTCAAATGCACCAAGCCATTGCGTAAATCGATCAAAGGTTAGCGGCTTAGAGTAGTAGTAACCTTGAATTTTTTCACAGTTGAGTTCTTTGAGTAAGTTAACCGTTTCCAAGTCTTCTACGCCTTCACAAACGACTTGCTTATCCAAGCTATGTGCGAGTTTAATGACTGAATGAACGATTTCTAAGTCTTCTTTTGAGCTTAAGATATTGCGCACAAACATCTGGTCAATTTTGACATAATCAACGGGCATCTCGCGTAAACGCGACATAGAGGAATAACCGGTGCCAAAGTCATCTAGTGCGATGTGACAGCCCAGTGCTTTAATCTCATCAATCATTGGAATGATCTTGCTTTCATCAGATAGCAAGTCGCTCTCTGTAATCTCAAAAACAAGATTTTTTGCTGGAATTTCCCATAAATCAATCGCACCTCGCACCATTTCTGGTAAATCATGGTCTAGCAAATCAGAGACACTAATATTTACCGTGAGTAACACATTGCGTTTATGATTAAACAATAAATCTGCGCTGCGTTGGCAAGCACTGTTGATTAGCCAGCGAATAAACACTTTACCAAAGCCTTTTTTATACACGGTTTCAACGATGCGATACGGGGGCACATAGGGCCAATCATTAGTATCCCAGCGCAGTAACACTTCAGCTGTCTCGCAAACGTCATGTTTGATCGAAACAATCGGTTGCAAATAAGTCGATAGCTCATTGTTTTGTAGTGCTTCTACAATGGCTTCTTCCAATTGTTGGCTGTCGACAAAGTTCTCACCGCTAACCGTTTCATAGACTTTTGTTTGCTGCCCATCTACCATTGCTTCTTGCAACGCAATACGTGCATGTTCATACAAAGTGGCAGGGTTGGTTTCTGCATTGAATGTACTGGCACCGCCGATAAATGGTTTTAAAATCAGCGAGATTTTTTCCAGTGATAAGGTGGACTCAAATGCGTAAATCAGTTGGCTAATGATTAAGTTAACTTGATTAGGGAAGGTTAGATTCTTCACAAAAATAGCAAATTCATACGGGCTGATTTGAAACAAAATAGATGATTGACTCAAGTGGCTTTGAATCGTATCGACCGCAGCTTGAATAACCGTAATCGCCTTAGTATTGAGCTTGAAGGCCTCATCGTAATCAATGTTAAGGTTTAGCACGATCATACCGAGTGGCTTGCTACGTGCATCTTCCACTAAACTTAATTGCGCTGGGTCACTTTCGTGCTCAGAGGCATACAGGAGTTGATCTAGGAAGCGCGCTAACAGCTTTTGGTTTGGTAAACCGGTATCCGGATTAAAGTGTTGCCAATACTCAAATTTATATTGCTCAAATTGATTCGTCACATTTGAGATGATTTGATGCAAAAAATTATGACACTTTAGGCGCAACACATCTGCAATTGAATCATCTGTATGTTTCAGTGAGACTTGTTTGACCAGTGCATGGGCTTGTTGTAATGGAATATGTTGAACATAGTCTGCTAGCCACTGTTGCATCAACTCATGCAAAAAACTGTTCAGTTGCGCCCAGTTTAACTGCTTAGGCCAGTTTAAAACTGATGCCTGTAAATGTTGCGGGAAAGTCGCACCATCATTTTTATTGAGCGTATCATCTTCCTCAACCAAAAATTCATTAGCTAGATCCGAGACCTTTAAGCCACTATTTTGCAAAATCAGCATAATGGTATTGGGGCTTAAATCAATTTGAAAATCTGAGAAAAGTTTTTGCTCAGAAGCTGCTGTTGCTGCTTCTACAGGAGTTTCCATGTCAGGCTCTACGTTATTATTCATGATGCATTTGCATAGTGGTTTGCTGGATCTAGGTTATAGCTATTTGGTGGGAGGCTACGCGAAATTGCATACGGCTCACCGCTAGGTGTTTTAGGCTCGTTGATTAAATTAATCGTCGTAGGCGATGGGTTCGCTGTTTTGTCGGCATTCAGCATAATTAATACCCTAGGCAAAAGTCTTCTGACGCTATTTTGCTCAATCACCACACCGACTTCCCCCGTATTGAGTTCGACTAAACTTGTCACTGGATACATGCCCAGAAATTGCACCATTTGATCAATCAGCACACCGCTGAATTTTTTGTCTCTAAGTGCATGTATTTCTTCCAAAGCCTGCTGACTAAAGACTCCTTTAGCGTAGATACGATCCGTAGTCAGTGCACAGTATGTGTCAATTAAACCTGCCATTTGTCCTGTCAGGCTGATTTGTTTGCCTGTAAGCTGGTTGGGGTAGCCACTGCCATCAATGCGTTCATGATGTTGAGCAACTGTTTGCAAGATCCCTTTGGGTATATTCTCAGCCTTGCCCAGAATATCCATCGAGTGCATTAAGTGGCTCTTAAATATTTCATAATCAGAATCTGAAATTTCACCTGTTTTGTGCAAGAGTGCTTCATCAATTCTAGCTTTGCCAATATCTTGTAACAAACCTGCGGTGCCTAGGTCTTTCACTTGCTTTTTGGGTAAAGACATAAAATTACCCAATGCCATCATGGTTACCGAGACATTCATGGCATGTGCATAAGCAGCATTATCATTTTGCTTCAGCTTGGTCAGCCACATTAAGGCATCAGGGTTGCGCTCAATACTATCAACCATGCCTTCTAGTGCTTCATCTACATGTTGAATATCAATCTGGTT
>CAZCBF010000064.1:0-10634 GCA_964496895.1 uncultured Methylophilaceae bacterium
ATTTCTTGATTTTAATGATATGGATAGTATATTTACAATAAGAGATAACACTGCGAATGGCTTTTTGTCTAACTCCGCTGGTGTAAATGGTATTGCGATTGACTTTATTGATAGTCTTGCTGTTTCACTGCCCGGAACAGTGGGTACTTTAAATAACCCTATCGGGGATTTAACGTTAAAGCCTGGGAGTGCTCCGCCTCCGATTGGTATTGTTCCTGCGCTTCCGTTCAATTATGGTGTAGGTTATACAACCGGTAACAATGAGTCATCGAATGAGGTGAACGATGGAGAGTCCACCTCGTTTACTTTTGGTCCGTTTGATTTCTCAGATTTTGAGAATGTGGTGTTGAGATTAAATACCGACGACGCAGATAATTTAGATAACGGTGCGTGGGTGACAGGTACTCAAGTTTCTCAAGTGCAAGAGTCAGAAACTTACGCAATGCTATTGGCAGGTTTGGCGTTAATTGGCTTTTCTTCTAAAAAATACAAAGTTTAAATGGTCTGCTAGACATACTAAAAACGCGCTTTAAAGCGCGTTTTTTATGGTAGTTTCAAAAGTGTAATAATGCACCCTTATTAATGCGGATTGCTTGAGGCGATATTTAATTTCGGCTATAATGCGTCAATTCTGAACGGGAAGAGTACATGCTACTCTTCCCGTTTTGCACATCTACTATTTGCGGTGCGTGTTTCTAGTAAAAGTCGCACAAAAGAGTAGATAGATAATATATTAGTCGTCGCGAAATTGAGGAGTTTCAACAGTGCCAAAAACAATTCCAGCTATTTTAGTACTTACAGATGGAACAGTGTTTCATGGCACTTCGATCGGTGTTGATGGAGAAACCGTTGCTGAAGTCGTGTTTAATACTTCAATGACAGGCTATCAAGAAATTCTCACAGACCCTTCTTATACCAAGCAAATCGTCACACTGACGTATCCGCACATTGGTAACTATGGTGTTAATAGTGAGGATGTCGAATCTGGCAATATCTACGCCAGCGGTTTGGTGATTCGTGATTTACCTTTGGTGCATAGTAACTTTAGAAGTCAAAGTAATTTATCTGACTACCTTGCGGATAACAACATTGTTGCAATTGCCGATATTGATACCCGTGCTTTGACACAAGTGTTGCGAGAAAAAGGTGCACAGACAGGTGCGATCATCGCAGGCTTTGAGGATGAAGAACAAGCAATCGCGCAAGCGCAAAAAGGCATCAACGCATTTCCTGGTTTGCAAGGCATGGATTTAGCCAAAGTAGTCAGCTGCAAAGCGCCTTATCAATTTACTGAAGGTGAATGGGTGTTAGGCGAGGGCTATACTCAGCCTGAGAGCAAGTCGCTGAAAGTGGTTGCCTATGATTTTGGGGTTAAACGCAACATCTTGCGTATGTTGGCCACGCGCGGTTGCGATGTGACTGTAGTGCCAGCGAAAACCCCAGCAGATGAAGTGTTAGCGATGCAACCTGATGGCGTGTTTTTATCGAATGGGCCAGGTGATCCTGAGCCTTGTGATTACGCTATTGAAGCGATTCAACAACTGATCGCAAGCAAGGTGCCTTTGTATGGTATTTGTTTAGGTCATCAATTATTAGCCTTGGCGAGTGGTGCTAAGAGTCTAAAAATGAAATTTGGCCATCATGGTGCCAATCATCCAGTGCAAGACCTAGCCAATAAACGTGTGTATATCACCAGTCAAAACCATGGTTTTGCGGTAGATGCAGATTCATTGCCTGACAGTGTTGAGGCCACGCATGTTTCATTGTTTGATGGTAGTTTGCAAGGGATTTCACTAAAGGGTCAATCAGCCTTTAGTTTCCAAGGCCATCCTGAAGCCAGCCCAGGCCCACAAGAGATGAGCTATTTATTTGATCAATTTGTATCGGCAATGCAGGCTAGTTAACGCTGGATTGAGACGAGTGAACGTAAACGAGATAATTTAAAGTAAAACATTCATGGCAAAAAGAACCGATATCAGCAGTATTTTAATTTTAGGTGCTGGCCCAATTGTGATTGGCCAAGCCTGCGAGTTTGACTACTCAGGCGCACAAGCGTGTAAAGCCTTACGTGAAGAAGGCTACCGCGTAATTTTGGTGAATTCTAACCCAGCCACCATCATGACAGACCCTGACATGGCGGATGCAACGTATATCGAGCCCATTACATGGCAGATGGTTGAGAAGATTATCGCCAAGGAAAAACCAGATGCATTGCTACCAACCATGGGTGGCCAAACCGCACTGAATTGCGCACTCGATCTAGATGCCAATGGCGTATTAGAAAAATATGGCGTGACCATGATTGGTGCGTCTAAAGAGGCCATTGATAAAGCGGAAGACCGTCAAAAGTTTAAACAAGCCATGGATAAAATTGGCTTGGGTTCTGCTAGGTCTGCTATTGCGCATAGTTTAGAAGAGGCAATGCAAGTGCAAGCCTCGATTGGTTATCCCGCGATTATTCGACCTTCGTTTACCATGGGCGGTAGTGGTGGCGGTATTGCCTATAATAAAGAAGAATTTATCAAGATTTGTGAGCGTGGCTTGGATGCCTCGCCAACCAATGAATTATTGATTGAGGAGTCATTGCTCGGCTGGAAAGAGTATGAGATGGAAGTCGTGCGTGATTCTGCCGACAATTGCATCATTATTTGCTCAATCGAAAATCTAGACCCGATGGGTGTGCATACTGGCGACTCTATTACCGTCGCACCATCTCAGACGCTTACAGATAAAGAGTATCAAATCATGCGTAATGCCAGCTTGGCTGTGTTGCGTGAGGTCGGCGTAGAGACTGGCGGTTCAAACGTACAGTTTTCGATTAATCCCGATGATGGCCGCATGATTGTCATTGAGATGAATCCGCGTGTATCGCGTTCATCTGCATTGGCATCAAAAGCGACAGGCTTCCCGATTGCCAAAGTGGCTGCAAAACTGGCCGTTGGTTTTACCTTAGATGAGTTGCAAAACGATATTACGGGTGGGGCGACACCAGCATCCTTTGAGCCATCGATTGATTATGTTGTTACTAAGATACCACGCTTTGCATTTGAGAAATTCCCGCAAGCAGATTCGACACTGACAACGCAAATGAAATCTGTTGGTGAAGTGATGGCGATTGGCCGGACTTTCCAAGAGTCATTTCAAAAAGCATTACGCGGTTTAGAAATTGGTGTCGATGGTTTAGACCCGAAAACGACTGATTTAGACTTGATTAAGCAAGAAGTCGGTGTGCCGGGTCCTGAGCGTATTTGGTATGTGGCCGATGCCTTTAGAGCAGGCTTAAGCTTGGATGAGGTGTTTGAGCTATGCAAAATTGACCCTTGGTTCTTGGTGCAGATTGAAGACTTAATCAAGCAAGAACAAGCACTGAGTGGCAAGCACATTCCTGATTTAGATAAAGCGGGTTTGTTGCGCTTAAAACGGAGTGGATTTTCAGATAGACGTTTGGCTGACTTGTTAGAGACTGATCAACATGCAGTGCGTGCGTATCGTCAGGCTTTGCAGGTGCGCCCAGTGTATAAGCGTGTGGATACTTGTGCAGCAGAGTTTGCCACTAGCACCGCCTATATGTACTCGACCTATGAAGAGATTTGCGAAGCGCAGCCCTCTGACAAAGAGAAGATCATGATTCTCGGTGGCGGCCCAAACCGTATTGGTCAAGGGATTGAGTTTGACTACTGCTGTGTGCATGCGGCCTTTGCAATGCGTGATGATGGCTATGAAACCATCATGGTGAATTGTAACCCTGAGACGGTATCAACAGACTACGACACTTCTGATCGCTTGTATTTTGACCCAGTGACATTAGAGGACGTGTTAGAGATTGTTGCGGTTGAGCAGCCCAAAGGCGTGATTGTGCAATATGGTGGTCAAACACCATTGAAACTAGCCCGTGGTTTAGAAAAAGCGGGTGTGCCGATTATTGGTACGACACCAGATGCGATTGATATGGCTGAAGACCGTGAGCGCTTCCAAGCCATGCTCAATGAATTAGGCTTAAAGCAGCCGCCAAACCGTACTGCCCGCACACCAGAAGAAGCGATTCGTTTGGCTGAGGAAATTGGTTATCCGCTTGTGGTGCGTCCTAGTTATGTCTTGGGCGGTCGCGCGATGGAGATCGTACACGAGCAATCACAACTCGAGCGTTATATGCGTGAAGCGGTGAAAGTCTCTAATGAATCGCCAGTGTTATTAGACCGTTTCTTAAACGATGCGCTAGAAGTCGATGTCGATGCCTTGTGTGATAAAGACGGCAATGTGATCATCGGTGGGATTATGGAGCACGTCGAGCAAGCGGGTGTTCACTCGGGTGACTCGGCTTGTTCATTGCCACCTTATAGCTTGTCGCAAGCCTTGCAAGATACCTTGCGTGAGCAAACCAAAAAAATGGCCGTTGCACTAGGTGTGGTTGGCTTAATGAATGTGCAGTTTGCGGTGCAAAAGAAAGCAGAAGGTCAAGTGGTCTATGTGTTAGAAGTCAATCCACGTGCTTCTAGAACCGTACCATTTGTGTCAAAAGCTTGCAGTATTCCACTGGCAAAAGTGGCCGCGCGTTGTATGGCGGGTAAAACTTTAGCTGAGCAAGAGGTGACGCAAGAAGTGGTACCGCCTTTTTACTCAGTCAAAGAAGCCGTCTTCCCATTTATCAAGTTCCCAGGTGTGGATACGATCTTGGGCCCTGAGATGAAATCAACAGGTGAGGTCATGGGTGTAGGTAAAACCTTTGCCGAAGCCTTTGTAAAATCACAATTAGGCGCTTCAACGCATCTGCCAAAAGAGGGTAAAGCCTTTATCAGCGTGCGTAAAGAAGAGCACAAAAAAGTGGTTGAAATTGCTCAAGCCTTAGACAAGTTGGGCTTTAGCTTGATTGCGACTAAAGGCACAGCAAATGCATTGATTGAACAAGGCCTTGAGGTAGAAAAAGTAAACAAGGTTGCAGAAGGTCGCCCGCATATTGTCGATATGATTAAAAACGATGACATTGATTTTATCGTGAATGTCACGGAAGACAAGCGTGCGGTAGCCGACTCCTATGAGATTCGTCGTAGTGCCCTGCAAAATAAAGTGACCTATTACACAACACTTGCGGGTGCGAAGGCAGCCTGTCTAGGAATGGGCTATCTAGAAGAGTTAGAAGTGGATTCTATTCAGCACTTGCATCAAATCATTACAAACGAGAGTTAAAGCAATACATGAAATAGATTTAATTTTCATGTAAACTTATACTCAATTCACAAGCTATTTCGACCACGCCAATGTGTTCTGGCGTGGTCTTATTGTTTAAAAAAAGGATCAAACTATGGCGGTAAATCAGATTCCGGTCACCGTTAAAGGCGCGGGGTTATTAAAAGAAGAGTTGCAACACTTGAAGAGCAAAGAAAGACCCGATGTGATTCAAGCGATTGCCGAAGCGCGCGCACAAGGTGACTTATCAGAAAATGCCGAGTATGAAGCGGCTAAAGAACGCCAAAGCTTTATCGAGGGCCGTATTACAGAGCTAGAAGCGAAGCTTTCTAATGCTCAAATTATCGACCCACAAACCTTACATGCTGATGGCCGTTGCGTGTTTGGCTCTACTGTTAAAATGGAAGACTTAGATACTGAGGCTACCGTGACGTATCAAATTGTCGGTGAAGATGAAGCTGATATTAAAACAGGTAAGATTTCAGTCAGTTCGCCAATTGCACGGGCATTAATTGGTCGTTCAGAAGGCGAAGTGGTAGAAGTGATGGCGCCAGGCGGTGTCAAAGAGTATGAAATTTTAGAGGTGCTTTACATCTAGCGATTAAGTGCTTCGTGTGGCATGATGTTTGAATGGTAGTAAAGCCTAACTGGGGGTAGTTGTGAAACATTGGATCGATAACATTTCTACAATTGCGATTACCTTTTGGGTCGGTGGCCTATGGATCACTGCAGTTTGGGCTGGCGTGCTGTTCGAGACGGTAGATGACCCTGTGCTTGCGGGTTCGATTGCAGGTGAGTTTTTCAACCTAATGACCTATATGGGGCTTTACTTGGGTTGTTTTTTACTTGCGATGCGATTTATGCGTAATGGTTTTCGTGCGCTAAATCAGCTTTATTTTTGGACAATAGTTGCCATGATTTCTATGGTGTTGTTAGAAAAATATGGCATCCAACCACAACTGGTACAAATCAAAGCTGCTGCTGCACCGCAAGCCGTTGAGCTAAGCCCTTATTCTGATAGTTTTAAAGTCTGGCATGGCGTAGCACGTGTGGTGTATATGGTGCAATCAGTGCTGGGCTTAGTGGCCATTACCTCACGACTAAAGGACTAGTCTGGTTAATCTGACTAGTTTTTAACGGGGTAAGTCGATCTTATTGTTCTCCGAAGCGCGGTAAATCACTAATTGCTTGCCGATATGATGTACGGCATGTGCTTGCATCGACTCGCAAATCTTAGCGTATATCGCCTTTCTATTTTCTCTGTCATCGCCTGCAACTTGTATTTTAATCAGCTCATGTGCAGTGAGGCTGCTATCAATCTCAGCGAGTACATTTTCATTGAGTCCACGATTGCCTAGCATCACCACAGGGTTAAGGTGGTGGGCAAGCCCGCGCAGATGGGAGATTTGCTTTTTAGTCAGCGTTGGATCTTGCATGTCTATTGTTACCTTTTTACATCACTGGGTAAAACCGTATATATTATCATGTTAGCAGTCGGTAATTAAAACCGTTTAGCACTTAAATACCTACCCATGATTTGCGATACAATACCGATTAATCTTTCAAAGCAAATATGAAACGTTCTAAAACCAGTAAAGCATGGATGCAAGAGCATCTGGATGATCAGTTTGTTAAGCAAGCACAAAAGGACGGCTATCGTGCACGTGCTGCCTATAAGCTATTAGAAATAGATGACAAAGATCACTTAATTAAGCCAGGCATGACCATCGTCGACTTGGGCTCAGCACCGGGCAGTTGGTCGCAAGTTGCGGTAAAAAGACTCAAAGGTCAGGGTCGCGTAATTGCGCTAGATATTCTAGAAATGCCTGAAATCGCAGGGGTAGAGTTTATTCAAGGCGATTTTAGAGAAGATTCTGTGCTGAAGACTTTAGAAAATACCCTTAATAATCTACCTGTAGACCTTGTAATTTGTGACATGGCCCCCAATATAAGTGGGGTAAAGCAAGCGGATCAAGCAAGCGCTGCTTATTTGACCGAATTAGCATTGGCTTTTAGCCAAGATTGGTTGAAACCAAAAGGACACTTTTTGGTCAAGGTATTCATCGGCGCAGAGTTTGAATCGATCTTAAAACAAATGCGTATGCATTTTGAAAAAGTGGTCACACGTAAGCCTAAAGCTTCGCGTGACCGTAGTACAGAAACCTTTCTTTTAGGTTTAAATTACAAAGGCAATACGCACGACTGATAAATACGGCTGAACAACCGATGGTTTAGCAGCTTAATTGTTTGTATAAAAAGCCCAAACCATACTATAGTAGTATTAGTCGTAAAACATTAAATTGAAAACATGCTTGTCAGCCATATCGGAAGCATAAAGGATAAAATTTTGAACAATACTTTTAAAAATGTTGCTATCTGGTTAGCAATCGCCATGGTGTTAATGGCGGTGTTTCAGGTTTCTGGTGTTAAGCAAAGCAGCCAGAATCAGGTAGTGTATTCTGAGTTTTTAAAGCAAGTCAAAAACGGCCAGATCCAGAAAGTGCAGATCGATGGCAGAGTGTTGCGAGGTTCTAAGCAAAGTGGTGAAAAGATTACTACTTATGCACCAACAGACATTTGGTTAGTGTCTGATTTATTAGATAACAACGTCATTGTCGAAGCTAAACCAGAAGAAGAGCAATCGTTACTGATGAGTATTTTTGTCTCATGGTTCCCGATGATTCTTTTGATTGGTGTCTGGATATTCTTTATGCGCCAGATGCAAAATGGCGGTAAAACAGGCGGTCCATTCTCATTTGGTAAAAGTAAAGCCCGTCAGTTAGATGAAACGAATAACTCTACAACCTTTGCCGATGTTGCGGGTTGTGATGAAGCCAAAGAAGAAGTCCATGAAATTGTCGACTTTTTAAAAGATCCTTCTAAATTCCAAAAGCTCGGTGGTCGTATCCCACGTGGTGTATTAATGGTAGGCCCTCCAGGTACTGGTAAAACATTGCTGGCACGTGCAATTGCAGGTGAGGCCAAAGTACCATTCTTCACTATTTCTGGTTCAGACTTTGTTGAAATGTTTGTCGGTGTTGGTGCCTCACGTGTGCGTGATATGTTTGAGCAAGCCAAAAAGAATTCACCCTGCATTATCTTTATTGATGAGATTGATGCGGTAGGTCGTAGCCGTGGTGCAGGTACCGGTGGTGGTAACGATGAGCGCGAACAAACGCTTAACCAAATGTTGGTTGAGATGGATGGTTTTGAAGCCAATTCAGGCGTGATTGTGATTGCCGCAACTAACCGTGCAGACGTGTTAGACAAAGCCTTACTAAGACCAGGCCGCTTTGACCGTCAAGTGATGGTTGGCTTGCCAGACATTAAAGGTCGTGAGCAAATCTTAAAAGTACATATGCGTAAAATCCCTGCCGATGCAGATGTCAAAGCAGATATCTTGGCGCGTGGTACACCAGGCTTCTCTGGTGCTGACTTAGCCAACTTAGTGAATGAAGCTGCGCTATTTGCAGCAAGGCGAAATAAACGCACTGTGGATATGCAAGACTTTGAAGATGCTAAAGATAAGATCTATATGGGTCCTGAGCGTAAGTCTATGGTCATGCTTGAAGAAGAGCGTTTGAACACGGCTTACCATGAGTCTGGTCATGCAGTGGTTGCCAAACTATTACCAAAAGCTGATCCAGTTCATAAGGTAACGATTATGCCACGAGGTTGGGCCTTAGGCTTAACATGGCAGCTACCTGAACATGATCGCATCAGTAACTATAAAGATAAGATGTTAGAAGAGATTGCCATTTTATTTGGTGGTCGTATCGCAGAAGAAATCTTTATGAATTCAATGTCGACGGGAGCCTCTAACGACTTTGAGCGTGCGACTAAACTTGCACGTGATATGGTGACTAAATACGGTATGTCAGATGCTTTGGGCACCATGGTTTATGCTGGAAATGAGCAGGATTCATTTATGGGTAGCATGAGCGCTAGAACCGTCTCTGAGGCGACTCAACAAAAAGTGGATGCTGAAATTCGCCGTATCTTAGATGAGCAATATGCCATTGCGCGTAAGTTGCTTGAGGAAAATAGAGACAAAGTTGAAGCCATGACTAAAGCCTTGATGGACTATGAAACCATTGATGCTGACCAAATCAACGACATCATGGATGGTAAGCCAGTGCGTGAACCTAAGCAGGCGCCTAGTGATACGTCTTCACCTAAGCCACCACGTGATGGCTCTGCGGGTGTTACACCAGCAACAGACCCACAACCTTCCGCAAAAACGAAGTGATGTATTAAGGTCACTTAAAAGGGCTAGCTTGCTAGCCCTTTTTTATTGGGCGCAACTAACTATATAATAGCGTCTTATCGCTTAAATTAAGAAGTAAACCAAACTATTTTGATCAAAGAAGACAAAAAAATAACCCCAGTCTTTCAGTGTGGTCGCTACCAATTACCATTAGACCGCAGCTATGTCATGGGCATTGTGAATGTCACGCCTGATTCATTTTCTGATGGCGGTCAGCATGACAATACTAAAGCAGCAGTTGCACATGCGCTTAAACTTCTCGATGAAGGCGCTGATATATTAGACATCGGTGGTGAGTCAACAAGGCCGGGTGCGGCTGTGGTTTCGCTAGAAGAAGAACTAGCGCGTGTCATACCAGTCATCGCGCAGTTGCATGATCGTTGCAAAGTGCCGCTGTCGATCGATACCTATAAACCAGCAGTCATGCAGGCAGCAATAGAGGCAGGTGCCGACATTGTGAACGATGTTAAGGCACTGCAAGAACCCGGTGCAGTAGACATTATTGCTGCGAATCAAAAGGTGGGTGTTTGTTTGATGCATATGCTTGGTACGCCACAAACCATGCAAAAAGACCCAAACTACGATGATGTGGTACAAGAGGTAACTGACTTTTTATCGCAGCGCCTAAATGTATTAACCGCAAAAGGGGTTGATAAAGCGCGGATTACCCTAGACCCTGGTTTTGGGTTTGGTAAGCGCACCGTGCATAATCTTGCGCTGGTTAAAGCGCTGCCAAAACTGTTGAGTTTAGGCCAGCCTTTGTTGGTTGGTTTGTCGCGTAAATCAGTGCTAGGGCAGATTATTGGTGAAGAAGATAAAAGCCAGCGTTTGTATGCGAGTATTGCGGCTTCGGTGATATCAGCCATGCAAGGGGCTTCTATCGTGCGGGTACATGATGTGAAAGCAACCGTGGATGCACTGAAAGTGGTGACCGCTATTCAGCAGGCAAGTTAATAAAAAGTGAGAAAATAAAACAATGTCAAAACAATATTTTGGAACCGATGGTATTCGTGGAAAAGTAGGCGAGGGTGCCATTACCCCAGAGTTTATGTTGCGCCTTGGTTATGCCGCGGGGCAGGTATTAGCCGATATTGCGGCGCATGATGAAAAAGGCACGCGCCCATCAGTGCTGATTGGTAAAGATACGCGTATTTCAGGCTATATGTTTGAATCTTCGCTAGAG
>CAZCBF010000065.1:0-10633 GCA_964496895.1 uncultured Methylophilaceae bacterium
CTTTTTCCTTCTATGAACACATGAAATGGGTTGCAGGCATTATACAAGGTTAAGCCGCACAACTTAAATTGGCCTTTGCAAGAATGTGGTTTTTATCGCAGACTAGCTGAATATTGATACTAAATAGCATGCCTAAAGGGCACTCATTTTGATTATGTAACGGCTTAACTTTTGTTGCATAGTTAATTAGATGCAGCATGTCAGAAATACCTCACTAAAGATTGAGCTAAGGCAATGCTCTCATAGCATTAATGATCTCTAAAGATATTAAATAGACAGTGTTGATTAAAACATTAAATTAACTTAGAGTTATATAAAACTAATCAAAAATAAGAGATTATTAGTAATAGCCACCTTATCCCCTATTAAACATTGTCAGACAAACTATCTACTATCACTGTATTAAGTGCCGAATGAACAATATATACATTTACCGCTTTGCTGATAAGTAAAATGGTAAGCCTGATTTTAAATATAAAATCCCTGACTAAAATGCATTTCTCAAATGCATGCTATTTCTTGCACAAGGTAATAGATAATAAAGAATTGGTATTTGAAGAAGAAATTGAAAATTTAACTGCTAGTAAATTACAAGCTTAAGTTTTAAGTACTGAAAAATATAATAGCTTCGCTGCTTTTTATTTAGAAGCTTTAGAAAAAGAAGGTATTTATCATGTTTAGTACCCAAACACTTAACAAGTCAAGGCCGCCTGCACATTCAGCACGGGACGCAGCAAAGCTGTGCCCATGCTTGAGCCGTTAAGCTTTATAGGACAAACAAATGAATATTCTTTATCATCTCCCAAGGGTATAAAAGTCGATAGCTTCTCTGATCCTGACGGTAATAATCCATACAACATGGACGGTATTACATCATCAATTATTGAAGGCATTAATGAGTATTTTGATGATGTAAAAATAACGATACTCAAAAACATTCTTATCAATGATCTACACTGGAATATTGAATCAATAAAGGAATATGACCTATACCTTTGTGATTTAACAACTTCGAATCCGAACATAAGCCATTTGTCCGGCATAGTTGAAGGACTTGAAAAGCCAATTATATATTTTGCAGCCAGCCAATCTTCAATTCCTATGTCCTTAACAGATATAACAATACTTAAATACTCTGAAGAATCCCTAGATAATGACTTCATAGATTCACTAAATCACTTGATATCAATAGCTAAAAAAAATCCTAGTGAATTCAGCTCTGGAGTTCCAAAAGACGAAAAGCCTACAAGAGCTTTTATAAGTTACAGTCATACTGATCAAGAATATCTTGATAGGTTAATGATTCACTTAAAGCCACTTATAAAAAAAGGGGTCATCGATATTTGGTCTGATAATAAAATAAAAACAGGTGACCACTGGAAAGCAGAAATTGAAGAGGCTCTCAATAATGCTAGTATTTCTATTTTACTTATTAGCGCCGATTTTATGGCATCTGATTTTATTGTTGATAACGAACTTCCACCGTTACTAGCAAAAGCAGAAGTAGACGGAACGAAAATATTGCCACTGATACTTTCACCATGTAGATTTTCACGGGAACCTTCACTGAACCGTTTTCAAGCTGCGAACTCGCCGAGCGAACCGTTATCAAGTCTTTTATTTGCGGAGAAAGAAGTTATTTTTGACAAACTTGCTTCTGATATAGAGGCAAGTCTGACAAATGCTTAACAAGCCAATTAACTACGCGCCTTGGGCGCCAGTTATTTAGACGATAGCATAATTGGAGTCCACCATGGTCGTTTCGGAAATAACAGCCATCATCGCTCTACTGATATCTATAGTGGGTATCTATTTAGTTGTACATCAACTAAAGATGACGCGTGAAGCCAATGAAGCGGATCATAAGCGTCGAAAAAAAGAAGCGACATTTAATGCTTACAATGCAATCCGCGAAGATCTTCGAGAACTAGATCGTAGCGTGAGGGATGAATTGAAGTTATCTGCTGACGACGTCTTAACACTGGAGCAACTTAAAATAATCAAGGACGATACTGAGCTTTCAAATAAGGTACGTACCGTTCTTTCATATATTCAACGCCTTGCGGTTGGCATTCGTAACGATATTTATGATTTGCGAGTCATTTATGAATTATCAGGAACACCGTTAATCAAGGCGTTCGACAGGTACTTTCCTCGGGTTCAAAGTGTCCGTAAAAACTCAGAAACCTACTATCAGGAAGCAGAGGAATTAATTGGTCAACTACGAGTACTTAGAGCAGAAAATTTACAAGAGTTATCAAACGCCAATACAAATAATCAGAAACAATTAGGTTAGGAGTAGAATTGACTGGGCTTAATTTGCCTCTTTGGGTCTTACTTCACTCTAACCAACTATTCAAACAAGCTCCCTTAAGAGAACACGTTAATGATGAGTATACTATGCTTAAGAAAATAGTCAGCGGCGGACAAACTGGCGCAGATAGAGCTGCGCTTGATGCAACCATTGAGCATAACTTTCCTCTAGGCGGCTTTTGCCCAAAAGATCGTATGGCGGAAGATGGCCGTATAGATCAGAAGTATCCGTTAACAGAGATAGCAGGTGGGTATAAACAGCGCACAAAGAAGAATGCTGAAGATTCGGATGGCACGGTTATTTTCAACCAAAGCGCATTGGAAGGGGGTACAAAGCTGACTGTGTCTTTATGCGCGAAACTAAACAATCCTTACAAGCTAATTGACATTGATCTGGTCTCCACACAGTTAGCCGCAGAAGAAATCATGGCTTTTGCTAACGAGAATAATATTGAAGTGCTGAATGTAGCCGGCCCGCGACTGAGCAAATGCCCTGCAATGTACCCATTTGTAAAAGAGGCTATCGGTATTGTGGTTTTAAGCTTGAAGGCATAATTCTCTTAAAAACCTTGCTAAGCCTCGATCATTAACTGCATGTCCACATGCAAGATATCCGCATCTAAATAGGGCTCGCTAGTAATACTAAATCCTGCTTTTTTATAAAAGTCTATTGCATGTGTTTGCGCAGATAGGCTGATCAATTTACATTGCTTATTCTTTGCATACTCGATTGCTTTTGATAACAATGCGCTGCCAATACCTTGACAACGAAAGCGGGGTAATACTGCCATTCTGCCAAGCTTTAGCTGTTGAATTTGATTGGAGTTCAAGTCTGAACTTATCAATATTCTGGCACATCCAATGGCTTTATTGCTTGGCTGACTAATGGCTAATAAGTGTAGTGCGTGCTGATCATCTGTATCCCATTCTAGTGAAGGCGGTACTTGTTGCTCATGAATAAATACCTGTGTTCGGATGTCTTTAAGCGCGATTTGATCTTGACCAGACCAATTGGCTTTTCGGATAAAGAAGTTTGATGCATGTTGTGTGTTCATTAATTTGTTAAACTGTCGACTGTTAAACAATCACTAAAATTTTTATAAAGGTTTAATATGCAGAATTTTCAAACAACCATTGCACGCATCTTGCTCGCTTCTGTTTTCTTGGGCTTGGTTATTTTAAAACTCATGACAATCACCTCTGCGCCTCAGGGGCTTGGCTTTGAGCAATACCGTATGACCTTAGCGCAATTTGGTTTGCCAGGTATTTTTGCGCCGCTATTGATTTTGATCCAGCTCGTTGGCGGCTTGGCATTGTTAGTGGGTTTTAAAACCAAACTCGTTGCTCGCATACTGGCAGTACTTGCTTTGTTTTTTGCCATTATTTTAAGCAAGCTTTCTTTTGATTTGTTCTTTGTTTATCTGGGTGTTGCTGGCGGTATGTTGCTACTCAGTGTTTATCCCAACACACCATTGAGTATTGATAAAGATTAATACCATACTGTATCAATAAAAAAAGCGATTCGTATTGAATCGCTTTTTTTTGTTTCTCAGCCGCTTACTCCCACTCAAGCTCCGGGTAAATCGTATTGATATTACGACGGTTGGCAATATTGAATAATACCCAGTTGTCCTTCTCACTTTCCGCAGCCGTATCCATGGCTTCTTCCATGGTGCCATCATTGGCGATCACCGCGCGGACATCTTTTAAGACCACTTTTAGATAATGCTGTGCTTTGTCTAAAGCGGCTTTCCAATCCTTAGTCGCTTGTCCATGACCCGGTACAACTTGATTAACATCGTAGCCTTTTAGAAGGTCGATACTGGCAATCAAGCCTTTGATATCACCTTCAATCACAGGCGTGCGCTCGATAAAGAGTAAGTCACCCGCAAATAAAGTTTTGGTTTTTTGGTCGATCACGGTCAGATCAGTATCAGTATGTGCAACATCATAGGTGTGTAGGGTGAGCACTCTATTACCGAGGTTGATATCAGTTGGGCCGTCGATTTTAAGCGTGGGTAATACTAGCTCTGTACCGTGTGCATCATCTCCTAAAAAGCGATGGTTTAAGGTGTGATAGGCTTCTTCGCGTAAGGTCATCGCATCGGATAATTTGGCATGGCCGACAAAGGTAATGTCAGGCTCGCCTTTAAAGGCGGCATTGCCAAAGATATGATCAGGATGCACATGGGTGTTGATGACATACAGTATCGGTTTGTCAGTCACGCTGCGAATCGCTGCTTTGAGTGCTTGCCCCACCTTTAAACTGCCACCAGTATCGATAACAGCGACGCCTTTTTCTCCCACCACAAAGCTGGTGTTACAAATATCGCCATGGTAACCATCATCGATATCCAGATGTTCGCCGTTGTGTACATAAACCCCATCGCCTAAATCTTGTAGATAACCACTTTTTATTTGAGGAGACTCAGATTGAGAGCATGCGACTAAGCTAAAACTTAGCAGTAATAATAAATACCTTAACATCATGATTATCCTTATTTTAGTCTATGATTAAGACAGCATCGGTCTATTAGCATACGGCAATATTAGCGGGTGATACAATAGCTGACTGTAATTGCAGTCACATAATCTAAAAAGGAATGAGGGATGAGAGACGCTACAAAGTATTCAAAAGTGGCAGTGGTCTTACACTGGTTAATTGCATTGACTATTTTTGCCATGATAGGGCTTGGATGGTTTATGACTGACCTGCCAAGAGAAGCGCCAAAACAAATGAGCTACGATTTATTTAATTGGGGCATTTATTCTTGGGATCTGGCTAAAGAAGCTAGCCCACGTACTTTTTACTTTGGCTTACATAAATCAGTTGGTGTGACATTGTTAGTCCTGATTGCTTTTCGCCTCTTTTGGCGTATTACACACAAAGCACCCGCTATGCTGAGCTCATATAAAGCATGGGAGGTAAAACTAGCGACTGGCGTACATCATTTACTATATCTATTGATGCTAGTGATCCCAGTCAGTGGTTTGCTGCAAGCAGCTGCGAGTAAATATGGTGTGAAATGGTTTGAGATCAAAATTATTCCTGGTCTTAACAATCCAGCGATGCGTGAGGTGTTCAATCAAGTGCATGAGGTTGCGGTCAACTTGCTCGTGTTAGTGCTCATCTTGCATATTGCCGGTGCACTCAAACATAAATTGATCGATAAAGATGGCACCATGCGCCGCATGTCTCTTTAAGTTAACTTCCATGCCAGTTATCGGCCCGCAAATCTGCGGGCTTTTTTGTTTGTGCAATCTTTATACGCTAGTATGGTTGCTAACAAATAGGCAGTTATGAGAGGGTGATGATGGCGTGGATGAAAGTGTTAGCGGTAATCGTAGTCGGTTTATTGGTCGCTTGGTTGATCAATATGGATGTGCTGTTTTCGTATAACGATACTGATAACCAGCCAATGAGCCCTGCACAAACCGCGATTAATACCTGTGTTGAAACTGCCGAACACTCCGTTGCGCACTTAGAAGTTGCGCTTGAATTTCAGCGGTTAGAAAAAGTTGGGCGCCAAGCCCGCGTGATGCGGCTGTGTATGGACGACCATGGTTATGCCCAATCTGCGGCGTGGACTACCTTTGCCAAGCAACAGGTAAAAACACTGGTTGAGTCACAACAAATTTCAATAGATGAGGCTTTTGAAAACCTAAGACGTCAACACATGGTGATGCTCTCTGCACCGGCTAATACGCCTGATTTTTGGCAAACAAAACCCTAAACAACCATATTTAGCTTAAGTAAGCGTTTAAATCCAATCAACAAATCAATTGGTTTTAACAGCACCTCGATTATAATCGGGGCGATGAAAAATTTGCTGTTCGCCAATCAAGGCGCTTTTTTTAAGTTAATCTCGTTTCGTTTTCAAATGGTGCTTGCTTACCAGATGATTGCCGTGACGGTTGGCTGGCATATTTATGAAATCACACGCGACCCATGGTCATTAGGCCTGATCGGCCTTGCCGAAGTAGTCACTTATTTTAGCTGCGCGCTGTTTGCGGGGCATGCGATTGATCATTATCTTTCACGGAGGTTTTTTGCAACACTTGCAGCCTGCATGATGACGTTAAACGCAGGCTTTTTAACATTGTTATCCTCTGGCGTGATCGATGCTTATTTAGCCGGCCCATTGCATTATTGGATTTATGGCGCGATTGCGTTCACGGGTATTGCACGCGCCTTTATCGCGCCAAGTTACAACACGCTATTTGCACTGATCATCCCAAGAGAGCACTTTGCCAAGGCAAGTGGTTTGGGCAGCGCATTATTTCAGGCTGGCTTAGTACTAGGGCCAGCAGTTGGCGGCTTGTTAGTTGGCTTTGTTAGCAAGACAGCGGCCTATGGCGTGGCCTGTGCGTTGTGTTTTAGTGCGGCAATCACGATACTACGCCTACTCATCCAAGAGCCTGAAAAATTACATGATGCGATGAATGTTTTTAAAAGCATTGGCGAGGGCTTACGTTTTGTTTTTAACAAACAAGTAATTTTGGCTGCTTCGAGTCTAGATATGTTTGCCGTGCTTTTTGGTGGTGCTACTGCTTTGTTGCCCGCCTTTATTCATGACATCTATCAGCTTGGCGCTGAGAGCCTAGGCTTATTGCGTGCAGCGCCCGCCATGGGCTCTATCCTCGTGGGCCTATGGTTAACCAAACACCCAATTAATCATCGGGCAGGGCATTGGCTATTAGGTGCTGTGGCGATGTTTGGGCTGTGTATGATCGGCTTTGGTTTAGCCAAGACTTATGAAGTAGCCATGCTGATGTTGTTTTTATCAGGCGCGTTTGATGGCTTATCCATGGTGTTAAGACAAACCATCTTGCAATTAGCCACACCAGATCAGATGCGAGGCCGTGTCTCATCCATCAACGGGATATTTATTGGCTCATCCAATGAGATAGGCGCTTTTGAATCAGGTTTGGCTGCTAGATTCATAGGCTTAGTACCCTCTGTGGTCTTTGGCGGTTGTATGACGCTGACTGTTGTGGCATCAGTTGCCAAGCTAGCGCCCAAGCTACGCAAGCTATCCTTGCAAGACCTACATTAAATTAATCGCACAATGCACTAAACTTTGTGAGATCGAATCCGTAATAAACATAACTCCACTCCCTCAAGGGCAGGGTTCCTTTTAGTTTGTTTAGGCAAGATTGATTGACAGTGCAAGAAATAAAAACACAACACACGCAAGACGTTCTAGAACACATCATTAAATTGACTGGTGAGCGCGACCTTGGGTCTTTAGAACGACTACTTGCAAAGTCTTTGTCTGATTTAATCGATTGCAATGTGGCAGATCAAATTGTCAAAATTTACCACGTACGTAATTTAAAAGATCAGGTTTTCACCACTGTTCAAACTAAGCGAAGCTTACTGGGGGAAGAAATTTCACAATCCTTTAAAGACGCTTTGACCTATTGTTTTATTTCTGCAGAGGATCATTTACATTTAGAAGGGACTGACCAAATTGGTCTATACCCGCTGAAAAACTCACAGCAAGAAGTGATGGGGGTCATCGCGCTTTTTGCTGAAATCACTGATCATGCATTAAAACAAACAATCACTCAAATTATTCGCGTCTATCAAAATTTCACTAGTTTAATTCGCGACAATGAACACGATACGTTAACCGGTTTACTCAACCGTAAAACCTTCGAATATCGTATGCAAAAAATGCTCACGACCTTGCATAAGAGAAAGCAGCGCCGTGATGACCAACCCAACAGCGCCTACTTCTTAGCTGTTTTTGATATCGACCACTTCAAGAAAGTCAACGACGTATATGGTCACTTGATTGGTGATGAAGTCTTATTAACCTTTTCTCAATTAATGAAGAACTCGTTTAGAGAAAAAGATATGCTCTTCCGTTATGGCGGTGAAGAGTTTATCGCAGTTTTTGAATGCGCTCAGGTGATGGATATTGAAACTGTGTTAGAGCGTTTCCGCTTGTTGGTTATCGCGCATAGTTTTCCCAAAGTCGGCAACATTACTGTCAGCATTGGTTATACCCAAGTACTGCCTTATGATATGACCTTGCAAGTCGTAGGGCGTGCAGACCAAGCGCTCTATTACGCAAAAGAAAATGGCCGCAACCAGATCCAAGAATATGATAAATTGTTACAAGCAGGTATTTTACAAGAAGCTAAAAAAGACAATGAACTAGAGCTGTTTTAGCGTAAAATCAAATAGTAAAATAACTATAACTTTATGTTGCTGTTAGGGCATTTAGTCTAAGTCTTATTGCTATTTAATAACTGATTGAAGACCTATAGTTTTAACGTTATAGTATTAAGGCTTTGATTTCATAATAAATAAAGACGCTGATAAGGTTTGGCTGGATGTCCGAAACACAACCTATATTGTTGATCATTGATGATGATCCACTTATTACCGACACATTACATTTTGTGTTGAGTAAGCATTTTGATGTACGTGTGGCTGAGTCGTTATCACAGCTCAAGAGCTTACTGCGTCAGCTGGAACAAGAACCCGCGCTAGCTTTGGTAGACTTAGGGTTACCACCTACACCACATACCCCTGAAGAAGGCTTCAAAACTATCACGGCATTAATTGCACATAGCCCTGCGATTAAAATTCATGTGCTGTCTGGTCAAAGCAACGATAGCAATATGAATCGCGCCTTGTCTCTCGGCGCATTAGACTTTATTGCCAAGCCCTGCGACATTGATGAGCTCAAAGGCAAACTATTATCCGCCTTAGTTGTACAAGATATTGAGGTAAATACTCAGCAGCCTGAGCATTTATCTACTGACCGCTTACTCGGTCAAAGCTTACCTATTCAAACCTTAAAAACGCAAATTCAACAGTTTGCAGATTCACCTTTCCCTGTGTTGGTTGAAGGCGAATCTGGCGTTGGTAAAGAAAAAATAGCGAATTTATTCCATACGGAAAGCACGAGAAACACCAAACCATACCTCTCTATCAACTGCGCATCTATTTCGCCTCAATTAGCTGAGTCGATTTTATTCGGCCACATCAAAGGTGCATTTACCGGCGCTGTTGCCACGCGTAGTGGTTATTTTGAAGATGCGGAAGATGGGACGCTTTTCCTAGACGAAATCGGTGAGCTGCCTTTAGACCTGCAATCAAAATTACTACGTGTATTAGAAAACAATGAATTTCAACGTGTGGGAGAAACCCGCACACGTAAAAGCCGCGCAAGAATCGTAGCCGCAACCAACCGCAACCTCAGACAAGAGGTCAAAGAAGGGCGCTTTAGAGGTGATTTATATTATCGCCTTTCAGTATTCACAGTCACTGCACCCGCCTTGCGTGAACTAGGCGAAGATAAACACACCTTGCGTAAATTCTTCACGGCTTTTTATGCCAAAGAAATTGGCCAGACCCCATTTACACTCACCAACGAAGCAGAAGCGGCATGGCTGGAATATAGCTTTCCTGGTAATGTCCGTGAATTACGTAATATCGTCATCCGACTGATTGCAAAACATGCGGGCAAAATGGTCGAAGCAAAAGAGCTCATGACAGAGTTCGATCTGGGTACCACGTTTAACGAAATGGGTGAGCTTGATATTAACGATCACGAAAGCCTGCAAGCGCACGCCAAAAATCACCTTAAAAGTCAGGTCAATATTGCTTTAGACGGTGTGCTGAAATCTTGGGAACGTGCTTATTTAAACGCGGCAATGGATATCACGCATGGCAACCTCAGTCAGGCTTCAAAATTATTAGGTGTTAATCGTACGACTTTGTACAGCCGTATGAATACATTAGAAGAAATAAAATAATAAATTATGTATAACCCGCACTTTGGCCTGAGTGAAGCGCCATTTAAAATCACGCCCAACACAAACTTCTTCTTTCAAGGTGGTAATCGTGGTGCCACCTTAGAAGCACTGAGCTACGCGATCAAAGAAGGTGAAGGCATCATCAAGGTAGTGGGCGAAGTCGGCAGTGGTAAAACAATGATTTGCCGTATGCTCCAAAGCACCTTACCTGAGAGCATTGAAACCGTGTATCTGGCCATACCCAGTGTTGCACCAGAGCATGTGTTAAAAGCGATTGCCTATGAACTACAGATGCGGCTACCTAAAAATGCTGATCGCCTGACACTCTTACAAAAGCTGCAAAACTATTTGCTCAAACGTCATGCTAAGGGCCAGCAAACAGTGCTGTTTGTCGAAGAAGCACAAGCGATGCCGATTGCCACCTTAGAAGAGATCCGACTACTCTCTAACCTAGAAACCAACGAAGATAAATTGCTCCAGATTGTACTCTTTGGTCAACCCGAGTTAGACGTTAATCTTGCCGCAGAAAACATCCGACAGTTAC
>CAZCBF010000066.1:0-10630 GCA_964496895.1 uncultured Methylophilaceae bacterium
TGTATTGATTAAAATGTGCTTTCACATTTGGCTCTGCCTGTTGGTAC
The DNA here is from genome assembly GCA_964496895.1 of uncultured Methylophilaceae bacterium. Taxonomy (GTDB): domain Bacteria; phylum Pseudomonadota; class Gammaproteobacteria; order Burkholderiales; family Methylophilaceae; genus Methylotenera. Next base: position 48 of record CAZCBF010000066.1, read on the forward strand.
CAACCCAGCGTGGTGTCGTTGTCATGTGTGCCAGAATAAACCACACTATTGGTTTCGATGTTTTCTGGTAAGTATGGGTTTGTCTTATCACCACCAAAGGCAAATTGCAGTATTTTCATGCCTGGCATCTTGTAATGTAGGCGGAGCTGATCAACTTCTGGTGTGATAATGCCAAGATCTTCTGCCACCAAGTGTAGATCTGGCAAGGCTTGTGTAATAGCATCGAGTAATGCGGTTTCAGGGCCTTTTTGCCAAGTACCGTTGATCGCGGTTTCTTCACTGGCTTGCACTTCCCAAGCTGCTTCCAAGCCTCTAAAATGATCTATTCGCAATAGGTCAAAGAGTTTGTTTTGCTGCTTGAGCCGCGCGATCCACCAGCTGTAATTATCCTTCGCCATTTCGTCCCAGTCATAGTGTGGGTTTCCCCAGCGTTGACCTGTCTCAGAAAAGTAATCTGGCGGTACACCCGCGACCACAGTCATTTGATGGGCTTCATCGAGCTTAAATAGGTGTGGATGCGCCCAGACTTCGGCGCTATCATAGGCTACAAAGATTGGAATATCGCCAAATAACGCAATATTTTTTTGCGCGGCATAGGCTTTAAAAAACTGCCATTGGGTAAAAAATACGTATTGGGCAAACTTGATGATGGCAATCTCATCTGCGAGTGTTTTACTGACGGCAGTTAATGTTGCTTGATTACGATTTTTATATTCCTCTGGCCACTCATGCCAACTTTGTTCTTGAAACTCTTTGCGCAGCACAACAAATAATGCGTAATCGTCTAACCAAAAGGCCTCTTCCTCACAAAAGGCTTGAAAATGTGCCTGATCATGATGGTATTGAAACGCCTTATAGGCTTGCGGAAACAAGATGCTTTTGTCTTGAATATGACCTTGGTAAAAAGTATCAACCTCTGCTTGGCTAAGCAATTTTTCATCCACCATAGCCTCAAGGCTAATCACTTCGGTATTGCCTGCGAAAGCAGAAATACATTGATAGGGTGACCAATCTGCATGTGGCATATTCATCGGTAATGTCTGCCAGACTGAGGCGCCCATGCTGGCTAGGACGTTAACCATCTGATAGGCGCTTTTGCCTAAATCACCGATATAGCCCGCACTAGGTAATGAGCTGATATGTAACAAAACACCGGCTTGCCTTTGTTCTGCCAGATAAACCATTAGCCTTGCCCTCTGCGCATGGTGCCTGCATTATCGGCATCTCCGCCACCCGCACTAATCGCCTCATCGAGCTGCTCAGGTACGGCTAAGCCCAGAATACGATAAAGATTCATGAGATTAAGGCGATAAAGGCGGTCAAAACTCTTCACACTGTCAGAAGAGTTGTAGTCGCCAAACCACCAAAACCAGTCAGAGCCTTCACAAATAGCGAGTTGACGCTTGGCCGAGACGATTGTTGCCTCGTCATAGTCATTGTTGGCAGTGGCCTCATCAAAAGCCAGCTTGGCTTCGCACAGTAGATCCCAAGCTTTGTTTTTATCTGCACTACCGATCCAAGTACTAAACGTCCCATAAACCCAGCTACCGGCTGCAACCTGTGGCAGGCTGGGTAGTGCATCTGCGTTCATCGGTTGGTGCATGGCGACAATGTCACTAAAGGTCGTCATCTCAATGTCAGGATGTTCACTCAACGCAGTGTAAAGGCCTTTTAAGAAGTAGTAACCATTGTATGGAAAGTACTCCCAGGCGTTTTCACCATCTAAAATCACACTGACAATTTTAGATTGGTCTGTCGTGTTGTTTTGATGAATTTTTTCTAAGCGCGAGACAAAATCATGGACCGCTTCATCGGTATGGATTTTGGCATATTCAAAGCCTATTTTGTCAGACAGCACATCATCTCTGAAGAAACACAAGATTTCATCCTGCCCGTTAATCACACGATAAGGTTGATACAAATAATCTTGTGCTGACTCGGTTGATTGGTTTGACATTTGCAGGCTATTAACGAGTACGCCCTGCCCTGTTGCTGCCCACTGCACACCTTGCTGCGCCAATTTGCCAAGCGCTGCTTTTGAAACAGCGCCTTCCGCAGGCCACATGCCTGTTGGTGTCTCGCCAAAATAATGTTGATGCGATTCTTTTGCCGCCTGAATGTGTACTTCTGCACGTTGCTCACCACCGCTATAGGCCGCATGCTCGGGCAATGGTGCATCAGGCATGGCATCTTTGGTCGACTCAAAGTCCAGCAATAATGGCAAGATCGGATGATAGTAAGGTGTGGTTGAGATTTCGATTTGCTTGCGCGTCATCAGCGCACGGTATCTTGGTATAAGGCCACTAATCGTGTCGCCAATCACGTTAAACAACTGCAAGCGCTCATTAAAAGTAAAGAATTCGCCTTTTTGCATGAGTTTTTGTACGATAGGGTTTGTTTGCCTAATGCTCTCGCCGCACCAAGCCAAGTGATACCAAACAAGTAAATCAGCACGGAATTGTTCTGATAGATAGTGCATTTGTGATGCATCATTCATCGACTCTACTAATTGATAAAACGCCAGTAGCCGCTGATACTGCGGAAAAGGACTGAGCATTTTTTCATGATGGCTTTTGAAGCAACTCTCGACCAATAGTTTACATTTATCTGTGTCAATGCTTTCCAGATGCGGCTCAATCAGCAAGGCCAGCAATGGATCACGAATATCATGGCTTGCAAACTGTTGTGAGTAATCGTCTAATTGCTCTAGCAGGATAGGCACAAAATTAAAGCTGACCCGTGCTTTAGGGTTTTGTTCAAGGTGAAATGCCATGTCGCTGTAATCTTTAATGGCATGCAAATAAGTCCAGGGTAAGACATACTCGTTATTGACAATATCTCGGTAGTCTGGCTGATGCATATGCCAATACAAGTTGAGATGTAACACTGGCTTTTTATCTGACATTTAAAACCTTTTGATACTAGGCTATTGGTACAAGCGCAATTAAACGATTCTAAAGAAATCTTGCCCTAGCATATCTGGTGTCACAATCGTGATGCCTTTATCTGAGACAAAATATTTTTTCTTATCCTCTTCTGGATTGACACCGATTTCTAAACCTTCGGGAATGACGCAGCCACGATCAATCACAACATTTTTCAACACCGCATTTTTATGGATGGTCACTTTAGGCAAAATCACTGCACCGTCTATTTTGCAGTAGTCGTGTACTCTTACATCTGAAAATAAAACGGACTTATTCACTTGTGAACCACTGATCAAACATCCACCCGAGACTAAAGAGTCAGTGGCACTACCGCGTCGGCCATCATTATTAAAGACAAATTTAGCTGGGGGCAATTGCTCTTGGTAAGTCCAAATTGGCCATTCATGGTCGTAGAGGTTAAGCTCTGGCACAACCTTGGTTAGCTCCATATTGGCTTCCCAATAGGCGTCCACTGTACCCACATCACGCCAATAGTAGTTACCACCTTGTGCGCTAACGCAACTTTCAGTAAATCGGTGCGCATGAATATGATACTTATCGATGATGTGAGGAATAATATCGTTGCCAAAATCATGCGTGGAATCAGAGGTTGCTGCATCTCTGATCAATTGCTCATACAAAAATTTGGCATTAAAGATATAAATGCCCATGCTGGCAAAAGCCTGTGTGGTGTCGCCAGGAATATGCTGTGGTTGGTCAGGCTTTTCGCTAAACTCGATCACACGGTCTCTATCATCTACTGAGATCACCCCAAAACCTTTGGCCTCTTCAATCGGAACATTGACACAGGCAATCGTCATATCAGCGCCACTACGCGCATGCGTTGCGAGCATTTTGCCGTAATCCATGCGATAAATATGGTCTCCAGCAAGCACGAGCACATAGTCACCGCCGTTTTCTCGGAGTAAGTCGATGTTTTGATAAACCGCATCGGCAGTACCAGCGTACCAATCCTTACTAATTCGCTGTTGTGCAGGAATAATATTGACGTATTCGTTAAACTCACCGCGCAAGAAACCCCAGCCGCGTTGAATATGCTGAATTAGACTTTGCGCTTTGTATTGCGTGGCGACATTAATACGCCTAATCCCCGAGTTGATACAATTAGAAAGCGGGAAATCAATAATTCGAAACTTGCCACCAAATTGTACTGCTGGCTTGGCTCGCCAGTCGGTGAGATTTTTTAAGCGCGTACCACGGCCTCCTGCTAGGACAATCGCGACAGTGTTCTTAGTAAGGTTACTAATAAACCGGTCTGAACGATCTTTGCGGCGATTTACTTTACGTCTTTCTACAAAATGCTCTGCCATAACAAACCCTTATCGATGTCATATTACATAAGGATTACTTTAAAAAAAGCCAGTACTCCCCTGTTATTGAAGGCAATATCTCCTCAACAATCTATTATAGTCATCGAAATGATGCGTGTAAGCAATTAATTAAGGCTAAAAGCAGCAATAGTTTGCAGATTTAATTTTCCAACATCGCTCATAAGATATACTGATTAGAAAAACTGCCACACTATGACTGACCTCACTGACCTACAACGTATTATTCAAGCACGTCACCATGACCCTTTGTCTTATTTAGGGTTACATCTTGATGACAAGCTATTTATCTACCGCACTTTCCAGCCACACGCCGATGAAGTGTGGCTAAAAGTTAAGGACCGCTGGCAAAGCCTTAAGAAAACGGATGATGCTGGTCTTTTTGAATTGGCTGACAATCGTGAGAAAGCGCCAATATCACCGAAAACGCTTAAAATACGTAGCGAAGCTAACACCTACCAAATCATCGATCCTTACTGCTTCAAAACCAGCATTAGTGCATCTGACCGCCATTTATTTTCTGAAGGCAATCTAAAACAAGCTTATCTGACTTTTGGTGCACACCCAATGGAGCAAGCAGGTATTGCAGGTGTGCGCTTTGCTGTTTGGGCACCTAATGCCGAACGTGTCAGTGTCGTCGGTAGCTTTAACCAATGGGATGGTCGACGCCATAGTATGCAGTCGCACATGAGTAGTGGTATCTGGGAGCTGTTTATTCCAAACCTAACCCATCATGACATTTATAAGTTTGAAATACGCAACCGCGATACCGGTGATTTACACATAAAAGCTGACCCTTATGCTTTTGAAACAGAAGCACTACCAGGGACTGCCTCGCGCATTACTCAATCAGATTACCAGTGGCAAGATGATCAATGGCTTGATCGCCGCCAAGCGCGCGATTGGCTTAAACAACCCTTCAACTGCTACGAGGTACATCTAGGCTCATGGAAACGCGATGCCAATGGTGCGTTTTTAAGTTATAAAGCGCTCGCCAAAACCTTAGTCCCTTACGTCAAAGAGATGGGGTATACCCATATTGAATTACTCCCCATCACCGAACACCCACTGAACGAATCTTGGGGTTATCAAACGACGTCCTATTTTGCTGCTACGCATCGGCACGGTTCACCTCAAGACCTAAAATATTTCATCGACCAGTGCCACCAAGCCAACATCGGTGTGATTTTAGATTGGGTGCCCGGCCACTTTCCGAAAGATGACTGGGCACTGGCAAGGTTTGATGGCACAGCTTTGTTTGAACATGCGGATCCAAGGCTGGGCGAACATCAGGATTGGGGGACTTATATTTTTAACTATGGGCGTAATGAAGTTCGCAATTTCTTAATTGCAAGCGCGCATTATTGGCTCAACGAATTCCACATTGATGGTTTGAGAGTGGATGCTGTCGCTTCAATGCTGTATCTAGACTACTCCCGTGAGGCGGGCGAATGGGTGCCTAATCAATATGGTGGACGTGAAAACCTTGAAGCAATTGATTTTTTAAAACAACTCAACATGATGGTCGGCGAGGATTTCCCCGGCGTGCTCACCATTGCTGAGGAATCAACAGCATGGCCAATGGTATCAAGACCTGTCTATATGGGTGGCCTTGGGTTTAGCATGAAGTGGAACATGGGCTGGATGAATGATACTTTGTCCTACATGGAAGAAGATTCAGTGAACCGGAAATACCATCACAACAAACTGACTTTTGGTCAGCTGTATGCCTACACAGAGAATTTTGTGCTGCCGTTTTCACATGATGAAGTAGTACATGAAAAAGCCTCACTCTTAGAAAAAATGCCCGGAGATCATTGGCGGCGCTATGCCAACCTGCGTGTACTCATCACCTACCAAATGACTTGCCCCGGTAAAAAGCTTAACTTTATGGGCAATGAGTTTGCCCAAGAAAAAGAGTGGAACGTCAACCAAAGTCTTGACTGGCATTTGATCGAAAATGATTACCACGGACAAACACATCATCTAGGCATGCAACAATTGCATCAGGATTTGAATCAGCTCTACTTGACGCGATCAGCGTTGAATTACGATGATTTTTATCAGGAAGGTTTTTCTTGGTTGGACTGTGAAAGCTCAGAAGAATCAATCATTAGCTACATTAGACGCGGAGAGCATGGAGAGTTTGTTATAATACTGCTTAATTTCACACCTTTGAAACGTGAAGGCTATCGCATAGGGGTACCCGAAGCGGGTCACTACCAAGAAATATTCAACAGCGATGCGGCTAAATATGGTGGCAGTGGCAGTATCAACGAAGAAAACATTGTTGCAGAATCCATTGCGTGGATGGGGCAGCCTTATTCAGTGGTGATTTCCGCGCCTCCACTTGCAGGTACGCTTCTGCAAAAAAAATAATTAATCGTTTTACATATTTATTTCATCAAATATTGGGTAAAATACTCGATTAGAATTTAACCCAACTTGTTTAATTAGAATTACAATTTATGGCAATCTTAACAGAACACCCTGTCTGGCAAAAACTATGTGATCACCAAGAAAAAATGCTTTCGGTGCACATGCGTGACCTCTTCAAAGAAAATAAAAACCGTTTTGCTGAATTCAGCATGCAGTCTGAGGGGCTATTATTTGATTATTCTAAACATCGCATCACTAAAGAAACACTTGAACTATTGATGCAACTCGCCAGCGAGGCGAAAGTTGAAGAATGGCGCGCTAAGATGTTTAGCGGAGGCAAAATCAACATGACCGAGAACCGTGCAGTATTGCATACGGCATTAAGAAACCGTAGCAACACGCCTGTTTATGTGGATGGTGTTGATGTGATGCCAGAAGTAAACAAGGTACTGGCGCAAATGCGCGACTTTTCTGATAAAGTTCGCAATGGTAGCTGGACTGGCTATACAGGCAAACGTATCACTAATATTGTGAATATCGGTATTGGCGGTTCAGATTTAGGGCCAGTGATGGTCTGCGACGCATTAAAACCTTATGCTCACCCTGACCTGAACGTACACTTCGTCTCTAATATTGATGGTGCGCATCTAGACCGGGCACTAACGCACTGTGATCCTGAAACCACCTTGTTTATCGTTGCATCAAAAACCTTTACTACTCAAGAAACCATGACGAATGCCAAGTCTGCACGTTCGTGGTTCTTAAATAGTGCACATGATGATTCGCACATCGCCAAACACTTTGTCGCACTCTCAACCAATGCTGACGCTGTCGCAGACTTTGGTATTAATACTGATCAGATGTTTGCATTTTGGGACTGGGTCGGCGGCCGCTATTCACTGTGGTCAGCGATTGGCCTGTCGATTGCTTTATATGTGGGAATGGACCACTATGAAGCAATGCTTACAGGTGGCCATGAGATGGATAAACATTTCCAAAACACGCCGCTAGAAGAAAACATGCCGGTGCTGATGGCAATGATTGGCATTTGGTATAACAATTTCTTCCATGTTGATACCACTGCAATCTTGCCATATGACCAAGGTTTATCGCGCTTCCCAGCCTACCTACAGCAAGCCGATATGGAAAGTAATGGTAAATTTATCTGCCGTGATGGTACTCGCGTGCCTTACAAAACAGGTCAGGTGATTTGGGGAGAGGCTGGTACTAACGGTCAACATGCATTTTATCAACTGATCCACCAAGGCACACAGATTGTGCCTGCTGACTTCCTAATGCCGGTAAAAAGCAATACCCAAATGGGGGATGCTGACTGTGAACATCACAAGATTTTGATCGCTAATTTCTTGGCGCAAACACAAGCGCTGATGCTCGGCAAAACTAAAGAGCAAGCGCGAGAAGAGCTCGTAAAACAAGGCTTGAGTGGTTCTGCACTTGAAGAGATTCTGCCGCACAAAGTTTTTGAAGGCAATCGCCCGACCACTTCAATCATGTTTGAACGCCTAGACCCCAAAACATTGGGTAAATTGATCGCGCTATATGAGCATAAGATTTTTGTACAAGGCATGATCTGGAATATAAACAGCTATGATCAATGGGGCGTTGAGTATGGTAAGCAAATTGCCAAAGAGATATTACCGCGCCTGCATGACGATACTGTCGTTGATGCATTTGATGATTCCACCAATGGCATCATTAACTATTTTAAAGCCAACCACTAAACTCAAAGGCTAACCAAATGGCAGACTTGGATCAATATCGCGTAAACCCTAAAAAGTTTAAGCTAAAAGACTTTGATCCAGATGACCGTAGTGAGCGGTCTGGTGACAAAGCGCAAGACCGCATCACAATCAGAGAGCTCTCTTCAGAAGTCAATCAGCTACAAGACATCTTCTATGCAGAAGGTGAGCGTAAAATCTTAATCGTCTTACAAGGCATGGATGCAGGCGGCAAAGACGGTACTGTACGCCATGTCTTTAGTGAGTGCGATGCATTGGGGATTCGCCCCGCCAGCTTTAAAAAACCCTCCAAAAGAGAGCTCGCTCATGATTATTTGTGGCGTGTACATCAGCAGGTTCCCCAAAAAGGTGAGCTAACGATCTTTAATCGTAGCCACTATGAAGATGTGCTCATTGTACGTGTGCATGACTGGATAACTAAAAAAGAGTGCGAGCAGCGCTATGCACACATCAATGATTTTGAACGCATGCTGCATGAGACTGGCACGACCATCATCAAGTGCTTCCTGCATATCTCTAAAGAAGAACAGAAAGAGCGTTTTCAGGCACGCTTGGATGAACCTCACAAAACGTGGAAATTTAACCCAGGTGATCTGGAAGAGCGTGCATTGTGGGATGATTACCAAGAGGCTTATGAAGATGCATTAATAGCCACTTCTACAGAACATGCACCTTGGTATGTGATTCCCGCAAACTCTAAAACCAACCGCAATTTATTAATCTCAAGGCTACTACTCAAAACACTGAAAGACCTTGATCCCCAATACCCTAAAGCACCAGATAGCTACCAAGATATTGTGATTGAAAATTAGCCATCGCATCTCAATAATGCTTAACAGCTAACGCTAGGTTGGCTTCTCTTTCATTGCGTTTTACTGCTTATCGCCAAAGGTATATGATTACGGACTTTTTTAATTTACGAATCAAAATTAAATCATGAACAACTTAACAGAACAAAACAAAGCAATTGCACATTTAAATGCTAAAGCAACCATTGCTTGGGCGATCGAGCAGGCTGAACGCCCACTACTATCAACACACTTTGGCCCCATGGAAGGTGTGATCTTGCATATGGCCACGCAAGTAATGCCAGATTTACAAGTGGTCTGGGTGGACTCAGGCTATAACACCCGTGATACTTATAAAGTCGCGGAAAAACTCATCGAAATGCTGGATCTAAAAGTTGAAGTCTTTACCCCTAAGATTAGCGCTGCGCGTCAAGATGCTGCACTGGGCGGGATTCCAAATGTCGATGAAGAACGACATGCTGCATTTACCGATGCGTTTAAGCTAGAGCCTTTTTCACGCGCAATGCAAGCAAATCAGCCAGACTATTGGTTCACGGCAGTACGTAGTGAACAAACCACTTTCAGACAAGATATGCAAGCACTGAGCGCTGGGCCCAATGGTGTGATTAAAGTAGCCCCTTTGCTCGACTGGAAAGAGGCAGAAATGCTCGCCTATCTAGAAAAACACAAGCTACCCAATGTAGAAAAATATTTTGACCCGACCAAAGCGGAAGCTGGTCGTGAATGTGGTCTGCATACTAAGCTTTAACTAAAGCATACTGCCAATATTATTCACAATGTTGGCAGTACCACTGGGGCTCGCATCAATGACTAAGCACTTTGTCTGATTGCATATAGCCTTGCGTACAAGCCACCTTGATTGACAAGGTCTGCATGACTACCCTGCTCACAGACTTTACCATCTTCAAACACAAATACTTTTTCAGCCTGTTTAATCGCACTCAGCCGATGCGCGACTATCAGTGTTGTTCGATCTTTTAAAAAGTCGTTTAATGCCTCATGCAATGCATACTCGGTCTCGGCATCTAGCGCTGAGGTCGCCTCGTCTAAGATCACAATCTTAGGGTTACTCAGCACCATACGTGCGATCGCGAGGCGCTGTCGCTGCCCGCCTGATAAACGTATACCTTGGCGACCAACGATGGTATCTAGCCCATCGGCCATATCAGCAATGGTAGACTTGAGCTGCGCAATCTCCAGCGCTTGCCAAAGCGCATTGTCATCAATGTCTTTACCCAAGGTGAGATTTTGCCGAACGGTATCGTTAAATAGGGCGGGATTCTGCAACACAGTCGCGACATTTTCTCGTACCACGTCCAAACCAATTTCGTTGACGGGTGCATCATCAAAATACACCAT
>CAZCBF010000067.1:0-10594 GCA_964496895.1 uncultured Methylophilaceae bacterium
TTAATGACCAACTTGGCGCACATACGATCACCGCAAGTGTGACTGGATCCAATGGATCGGTATTAGCGAGCAATACTTTAAACGTAAATGCGCAACCTAGCACCACCCCAGCTGAAATTCATACTTTTAACAGCAGCATTAGCAATACCGATGGTAGTTTAGTCGTTAATCTGGCTGAGGATTTTGGTGCCGTCAGCAAAGTGGAGCTTTATTACAACGATGTTAACTTGTTGCAAACATTTGAAACTGCACCTTATCTTTTTGATTGGGCGGATGCGCCAGATGGTGTTTATACATTAACCGCTAAAGTGTATGACAATACGAACCAAGCAACAGACACGCCACCATTATTCGTCACGATTGATAGCGCCCTAAACAACCAAGCACCTATCGTCTCACTCAACAATCCAGTATCAAACAATAATTTTTTATCTGGTAGCTTGCTGGCAAACGCTTCTGATGCTGATGGCTCAATTGATCGCGTTGACTTTTTAGTCGATGGTGAAGAGTTAGTGGTGATTGATGATGGGCCTTATTGGCTGTTTTGGGAAAATGTACCAGAAGGCAAGTATGTGCTCAATGCCGCTGCTTATGATAATAATGGCTTGCGCTCAGTGAGCAATCCCATTGAGATCTTCGTTGGTAACCAATAAATGCAAAGTACTTAAACGCCCTGCTTTAAGCTTTCCATAATAAACGGATCTAAATTACCATCGAGCACCCCCTGGGTATTACCCACTTCAACATTGGTACGTAGGTCTTTAATCCGCGATTGATCCAGTACATAGCTGCGAATCTGATGCCCCCAGCCAATATCTGTTTTTGCATCTTCTAACGCTTGTTTTTCTTCATTGCGTTTGCTCAGCTCCAGGTTGTATAGCGCACCTTTTAGCATATTCATCGCTTCTTCTTTATTGCGATGCTGCGAACGGTCATTTTGGCACTGCACAACAACACCTGTAGGGACATGCGTTAAGCGTACTGCAGAGTCAGTTTTGTTAATATGCTGCCCACCAGCACCGCTAGCACGGTAGGTATCAATCCTAATATCCGCTGGGTTAATGTCGATTTCAATAGAATCGTCAACTTCGGGGAAAACTTGTACGCTCGCAAAGCTAGTATGGCGTTTAGCATTGCTGTCAAAAGGCGATTTGCGCACTAAACGATGCACCCCATTCTCTGTACGCAGAGTACCAAAAGCATAATCTCCTGAAATTTTTAACGAAGCGCCTTTGATACCAGCAACATCACCATCAGACTTTTCAAGCACTTCAACTTTAAAGCCTTTACGCTCGCAATAGCGTAAATACATACGCAAGAGCATATCCGCCCAATCTTGGGCCTCAGTACCACCACTACCCGATTGAAATTCAATAAAGCAATTGCCTGCATCTAGCTCGCCTGAAAACATGCGACGAAACTCCATTTCGGCCACTTGGCTTTCAACGTCTAGTGCATCCGCCTCTACACTCAACAATGTTTCATCGTCACCTTCTTCTTGCGCCATTTCAAACAAATCCTGACTATCTTGTAGCACTTGTTCGATTGATGCTAAGCGATGCACCACTTGCTCTAGTAAACGCTTTTCTTTGCCCAGCTTTTGTGCCTTGGCAGGATCATCCCAAATGGTTGGGTCCTCTAGTAAACCATCAACCTCTTGCAAGCGCTGTTCTTTGGTATCAAAGTCAAAGATACCCCCGTAAGGCTTGGTGACGCGTTGCTAAATCGCTAAGTCGGTTAATAATGCTATTAAGTTGTTCTGCTTCCATGCTGTGCGACAATCAATTGATATCAGAAAAACCAACATTATACTGTATTAAACTAGGTCTATATTAATGTTGTTCGACAAGCAACAAGAAGTCCATAACGTAGTACCAAACACCGAAAAAATAGTCCCATGTCATATTTTTGTAACATTAAATTCACTGAACTGTCACACTTACCTGTAAACCTAAACACCACCCAAACGTTATTATAAGTGACTGTTTACAAAGTAGATTACGCCTAACAAAAAGTAAAAATAAATACGGTTCAATCAGGCCTAAAACAGTACGAATGTAAATTTATAGTCAATTGTCACATAACCGTAATATTGTGCGTTTAACATTCGTTCATCAAAAATACTACATCTGAACTAGGAGATTTAATGAAAGTATCTAACTTAAACTTGAAAGCTGCGTTGCTATTAGCTGGTATTACTTTTGCCGTACCAACATTTGCTGCAAAAACCATTATCGGTGCGGGCGCTTCATTCCCATATCCTATCTATGCAAAATGGGCTGAGTCTTACAATGCAAACAAAGGCATTAAAGTTAATTACCAGTCAATCGGTTCTGGTGGCGGTATCAAACAGATCACGAATAAAGTTGTAGACTTTGGTGCATCAGACAAACCGCTTAAAAAAGAGAAGCTAGATAAAGAAGGTTTAATGCAATTCCCAACAGTGGTTGGTGGCGTTGTACCAGTTGCTAATGTGCCGGGCCTAAAAGCTGGTGAGTTAAAACTAAGCGGCGAGGTACTAGCCAACATCTTCTTAGGTAAAATTAAAAAATGGGATGACGCTGCGATTAAAGCACTCAACCCAGAATTAACATTACCAAGCAAAAGCATTACGGTTGTTCACCGTTCAGATGGTTCTGGTACAACATTCTTGTTCACTAACTACTTAAGCAAAGTCAGTGAAACATGGAAAACTGAAGTCGGTGCTGAGAAATCAGTTTCATGGCCTGCTGGTGTGGGTGGTAAAGGTAACGAAGGTGTTGCTTCTTACACAAAACGTATTAAAGGTGCGATCGGTTATGTTGAGTTTGCTTATGCAAAAACCAACAAATTACCACACGCTAAGATGCTTAACCTGGCGGGTAAATATGTAGACCCAAGCATTGAGTCATTCCAATCTGCTGCGAATTACGCTGACTGGAAAAATGCACCTGGTTTTTACGAAATTCTAACAAACCAAAAAGGTGATACCACTTGGCCTATCGCAGGTGCAACTTTTATCTTAATGCACAAAGAGCAAGCGAAACCTGCAACAGCGGTTGAAGTGCTTAAATTCTTTGACTACAGCTACAAAAACGGTAGCCTAAGTGCTAAGGCGCTTGACTATGTTCCAATGCCTGAAAACGTTGTTAACATGATTCAAGATAGCTGGAAAACCAAAATGAAATCGAAAGATGGCAAAGCTATCTGGACACAATAATCATAATTCATAAAAGAGTCTTAATCGTATGCTAATTTTGAGTATAATGACGCATTAAGATTCGCCTGAAAGGGGGAGACTTGTTCTTCCCCTTTTTTATTCACTCGGTTTTATATTACTGGGCAAGTATGTCGATACAACACAGTCAAAGAAAGACTAGCGCTTTCTACGATAAACTCTTCAAACACACGACACTCTTTTTTGCAGTGCTCGTCTTCCTACTACTACTAGGTATTATTGGCGTTTTATTTGTTGGTAGCCTGCCAGCGCTTAAACACTTTGGCCCAAATTTTTTCACTAGTACCGAGTGGAATGCTGTCACCATGGATTTTGGTGGGCTAGTCCCGATTTATGGCACATTTGTCACCGCATTTTTAGCCATGGCTATCGCCATACCAGTGAGTTTTGGTATAGCGATCTTTATTACTGAGATCTCACCGAAATGGCTGAAGCGCCCTATCGGTATCGCTATTGAGCTTCTCGCAGGTATTCCTAGTATTATTTACGGCATGTGGGGCTTGTTTGTATTTGCGCCACTATTTGCAGACCATGTACAACCTTGGATGAATGACACCTTAGGTGAACTTCCACTGCTTGGTATTTTATTCCAAGGCCCACCCATGGGCATTGGCATGTTAACCGCAGGTTTTATTCTTGCCATTATGGTGATTCCTTTCACTGCTTCTGTGATTCGCGATGTATTTGAGGTGGTGCCTAATTTGTTGAAAGAATCTGCTTATGGCTTAGGCGCGACCCGCTGGGAAGTCATTCGAAATGTTGTTTTACCCTATACTAAAGTAGGCGTTGTCGGCGGCATTATGCTTGGACTTGGGCGCGCACTGGGGGAGACCATGGCCGTCACGTTTGTGATTGGCAATGCACACCGCCTTGAGGCATCGCTGATGATGCCGGGCAACACCATTTCATCGGCACTAGCCAATGAATTTACAGAAGCCGATGGTGAGCTCTACACTTCATCACTGATTACACTAGGTCTGACCTTGTTTGTGATTACCTTTATCGTCTTAGCGCTCGCAAAATTACTACTGGTCAAGCTATCAGCAAAAGAGGGCAGCCAGTCATGATGGTCATCAATAAATCACGCTACATTAAGCGCAAATTCACCAACAACATCGCCCTTGGCGTCTCAATTGTTATGGTAGGCTTTGCACTAACCTTTTTGGTTTGGATTTTATGGACATTGTTTAGCGAAGGTTTTAATTACCTTGGCCTGCATATTTTCACGCAAGACACTCCGCCACCTGGCAGTGAGGGTGGTTTAAAAAATGCCATTGTTGGTAGTATTTATATGGTTTTCTTTGCAACTTTTATTGGCACCCCTATCGGCATACTCGCGGGCACCTACCTAGCTGAATATGGCAAATCAGGTTGGCTGGCACCAACTACACGCTTTATTAACGACATCCTGTTATCTGCGCCTTCAATTGTCATTGGACTATTTATTTATGCCGTTGCTGTGAACACAGTCGGGCATTTTTCTGGTTGGGCTGGCTCACTCGCGCTATCGCTCCTAGTCATCCCTGTTGTTGTACGCACCACTGAAAATATGATGACACTAGTGCCCAGCACTTTGCGAGAAGCAGCCTCCGCCCTTGGTGCACCCTACTGGAAAGTCATTACCAATATTGTTTACCGCTCCGCACTGTCTGGCATCATGACGGGCCTCTTATTGGCAGTGGCGCGCATTAGCGGTGAAACAGCACCGTTATTATTTACTGCACTCAACAATCAGTTTTGGAGCACTGACATGAGCCAGCCAATGGCCAGCATCTCAGTGGTTATTTTCCAATTTGCAATGAGTCCATATGAAGACTGGCAGCACCTTGCTTGGGCAGGTGCATTGCTGATTACCTTGTTTGTGTTGGGCCTTAATATTTTGGCAAGATCACTCTTCCGCCCGGGTCAAAAATAAAAATCGTTCAGGATTAACTATAAATGACGACAACACCTAAAATCGCAACACAAAACATGAACTTCTATTACGGGAAGTTCCAAGCACTTAAAAACATTAACCTACAAGTGCCTGCCAACAAAGTTACTGCTTTTATTGGCCCTTCAGGCTGTGGTAAATCAACCTTGTTACGCACCTTTAACCGCATGTATGAGCTTTATCCAAAACAGCGCGTTGAAGGAAAAATTCTATTAGATGGCAAGGACATTCACGACAAAGAGCAAGACATTAACCTACTACGCGCACAAGTAGGCATGGTCTTCCAAAAGCCAACGCCTTTTCCAATGTCGATTTATGACAATATTGCGTTTGGGGTAAAGCTTTATGAAAAGCTCTCCAAAGCTGAAATGGATGATCGCGTTGAATGGGCGCTGCACAAAGCTGCGCTTTGGAATGAAGTAAAAGACAAGCTTCATCAAAGCGGCTCTGGCCTATCTGGCGGCCAACAACAGCGCTTGTGTATTGCACGTGGCGTGGCGGTTAAACCAAACGTCTTATTACTTGATGAACCTTGCTCAGCCCTAGATCCAATCTCAACCTCACGCATTGAGGAATTGATCCATGAGCTTAAGGATGATTACACCATTGTGATTGTGACGCACAATATGCAACAAGCAGCGCGTGTTTCTGACTTTACCGCTTATATGTATCTTGGAGAGCTGATGGAGTTTGATGATACTAACAAGATCTTTACCAACCCAGGTCGTAAAGAGACTGAAGATTATATTACCGGCAAATTTGGTTAGCTGATTACGCTTAAGCTACGCTCAAAAAAGCCTGCTCTTGCAGGCTTTTTTATTGCATGAACCTCACTAACACTTAATAAAGTAAGTTAAGTTTGAGCGATTTTTGTAGCATAGCGATGCTTGTCATTTTTTTGCGTAATCAAAGCCTGATAAAACTGACTCATACTGACTGCTTGCTGCTGTGCCGTCCAGTTTTCTTGCACATATTGCAAGCCAGCCAAACCTAAAGCTATACGCCTTGGCTGGTCACTGAGCAGAGCTTGCACTTTACTCGCAAAATCATAGGTGTCTTCTTCAGCAATTAGCGCGCCCTTTCCCTCTGCCAATACTGAAGCCGTACCCAGCTGCGCAATGGCGACAACAGGTGTTGCTTGCGCCATAGCTTCTAACACTACCAAGCCTTGTGTCTCACTGGTAGAAGCAAAAACAAAGACATCTGCTGCGCGATAGCAGGCGTTTAAGCTTACCTCTCGATCTAAATAACCTAAAAACCTCACATGATAGCTGATACCTAATGCTTGCACCCTCTTTTGCAGTGCAGTCACTGCTGGCCCTTCACCAGTGATGACCAGTAAAATACTAGGGTTTTCAACACACAGCACATCGACCACACCGAGTAAAAAATCAATATTCTTTTCAAAGGCCACTCGCCCAACATAGAGCAATACTTGTCTATCTTGCGTTATGCCGTATTGTTGCTTAAAGTCAAAATCTTGACTACTAAAACTCGCCGCCTCTAAACCAGTGGCCACTACTTTTGCAGCCGTGTTAATGCCATAAGCTCTTAAGACATCCAGCATCGGCTGCGAAGGTGAAACTAAGGCATCTACCGCATTACATTGCTTCTTTGAAATTAGACGTGCCAACCATTTTGAAACTGATGATGGCAACCAAGATAAATAGTGATGCAGATAATCTTCAAAAAAAGTGTGGTAAGTTTCGACGACTGGTATATTAAGCTTCTTGGCAATTTTTTTACCCAAGTAATGCGCCACAAAAGGCGTGTGGATATGCACTAGATCATATTTTCCCTTTGCCAACTGGGGTATTAGCGCATGGGCTGCATGTAACTTCATTAAGTGATCTTCTGGATCAAAAATCACTTTTCTGGCGGGTACTCTGATTATCCAATCTTCATCAGCCTGTGCTTCTATTTCTGCATCATAAGCGGGTGCAATCAAGTGAACAACATGGCCAAGGCTTTGCAGCTGCTTGATAAAACTATGAATCGATGTAGAGACACCATTGACGCGTGGAAAATAGACATCTGATACAAATAAAATATTGAGTGTATGGTCTGTGGTTGCTGAAGTCGTAATGCTGGGTGAAATAGCCGCGCTACTCATCGTTATATTTTAGGTTTAGTTAGCATGACAGCTTAGTCTAACTTTCAAATATTTCATATTTATTATCCACTTCAGTGACTTAGCTGTCCTGGTTTTTAATCTAAGTTTAACTTAGCTGTCATCGATTATTCATTTGTGATTGCGAGACTGTGCGTGTTAAGCATCATCCACTAGGTTAATCATGCGCGCGAAACAAATCATTTATTGGCTGACACCTTTACTGAGCTATAGTGCAGACGCCAATGCGTGGGGTTTAGTCACCCACCTGTATTATGCGCACTCTTTATTGTGGGCAATGCCGCTATTAGACCCGCGACTACGTGCCGTGATTAAACGCTTTCCAGACTTAGTCATGACAGGCGCATTGTTGCCAGATCTGGCAGTGGTGAATCGACAATTTAATGAAACACATCAGTGGCGGCATAGTCACGCCCTACTAGAAAAGGCGAGCACTGATGAACAGTTAGCATTAGCCATTGGCTATGCCAGCCACCTGTATGTGGATGTGATCGCACATAACCACTTTGTACCTGCACATGAAGCCACATGGTTACAAGCATTTAAATCATAACGCCGGCGTCAAAGCGGCAGGCTTAAAAAGCACATCAGCAAACGTATTGCATTGAGCAAATGGTTTAGCCACGATCTCATCACGCATATTTTCAGTGAGTGGGCAATGGATGCGTATTTACAACCACTGGTTGATCAAAGCCCTACTCAATTATTAAAGCAGCATCAGCTTGAAGTGGAGAAGTTTCTTGGCCAGCATTTCCCCCACTCTAGAGCGTGCATTACCCTCTCTATCAAACGACTAGCCTTTTGGGATCGTGTCTTGCGCGCATCCAAACTACCTCAAATGATTTACTGGACGGCTAAACAGACCGATAAAATGTTATCGAAACACTTTAAGTACTACATTGCCAAAACACAAACAGCCATGTTTGAATTTGATCAGGCGATTGAAGGCCATATCCCAGATTATCTACCTGAGCTTAAAGGACTCAATCCAGAAGCCAGTCACGAATTACAAAAGCAATGCATTGCCGACTTACGACTAAACAACCCGATTCCAGTCACTTACTACGCAAATAAGCAACAACTGCAGCAGCAGTAGTGGCGTAAATATGGCCTAACGTTGATCCATTATTTGTGTGTGTCTGTATTTTGGAGAACAATGTAGTGAGAGTGAGTGAAATATTCGCCCCTTGTGCGAATGACAAGGGGCAGTAGAAACCACATATAACTTTAGGCCATTACTTGCCAAGAACCATAAGCGATTAACCATCCAAGTAATGCGCCAGCGAATACATCACTCGGATAATGCAAACCTAATACCACACGTGAAATAGCCACTAGGCAAGTAAACGGTAGTAAAATCGGCATGAGTACAGGATAGTAAGCAAGCGCAACGGCGGTAAACACCACAGCATGTAAGGTGTGGCCTGATGGGAAGCTAAATTGATCTAGCGTTTTACCATTCATTCTCACTGCCTGCTGCACTTCAAATGGTCTCGGGCGTAGCGTTTTGTGCTTGAGCCATTTGTAGAGCAAAGTACCGATTAAACCTGCTAGCGCCATATGTAATACTGGCAGTAATGCATCCATACCATAGGCCGCTAACAGCAATACCATTAAGCCATACCAAAATACGCCATCACCTAAACGACTAATGATACGAAAAAAATCTCTGATCAGTCGATAATCACTAGCGTGGTTAAAGGCAATACACATCTTGGTATCAAATTGATGCATACGTAATAAATAACTTCGCAAACGAATAAACATAGCAGCTCCGATACTATTTTTAATTCAATATCGAAATATTCTCACTGCCAAATGAATGTCACGTTACAAGCAGATTAAGCTTTGATGAAGCCCAAGCTTAAGCAATACTTTGTACAACATCAGCAATGTCTTGTGCTAGTGTCTGTACCAAGACTTGATCAACACCTTCTACCATCACGCGAATTTTTGGTTCTGTACCAGAGGCTCTCAATAATACCCGACCTGCATCCGCTAGCTTGGCTTCTGCAGTTTTGACAGCATTGCTAATCTCAGGGTGATCAAGATCAATTTTTTGCGCAACTGTGACATTAATCAACACTTGCGGATACATGGTGAGATCAGCCACTAGCCCTTTTAAACTTTGCTTAGTTTGCGCCAAAGCCTGCATCACTTGTAAGGCTGAGATAATGCCATCACCACTACTGTGTTGGTCTAAGACCAACATATGGCCTGAATTTTCACCACCGATTTCCCAACCTTCTTGCTTCAATACTTCCAGCACATAACGATCACCTACTTTGGCACGCTTAAATGGGATCGACATGGCATTGAAGCGATGCTCTAGTCCAAGATTCGTCATTAATGTACCAACCACGCCACCGACTAATTGATCATTGGCTTGGCGTGTTTTGGCAATCACATATAAGAGCTGATCACCATCATAAAGCGCGCCTTCGTTATCGACCATCATCACTCGGTCACCATCGCCATCAAAAGCAATACCAAGGTCAGCACCCTGCTCTAATACGGCCTTGCGTAAGGCTTCAGGGTGCGTAGAGCCAACCCCATCATTAATATTTAAACCATCAGGTTGATCACCAATCACATGCAAATCAGCCCCTAGCTCATGAAACACGTCAGGGGCTACTTGGTAGGTTGCACCATGCGCACAATCTAAGACTATTTTTAAGCCACGCAAGTCTAATGTATTTGGGAAGGTACTTTTACAAAATTCAATATAACGGCCCGCAGCATCGTCAATGCGTCGTACTTTGCCCAGCTTATCTGATGCGGCAACAGTGAGCGGTTCTGATAACGCAGCTTCAATGGCATGCTCTACATCGTTGGGCAATTTGGCCCCCATGCTTGAGAAAAACTTAATGCCATTATCATAGTAAGGATTATGCGAAGCAGAGATCACAATACCCGCTTGCGCACGCAATGCACGGGTTAAGTAAGCAACGGCTGGTGTAGGCATTGGCCCTGTCATCAAAACATCAACACCTGCAGCGGATAAACCAGCCTCTAGCGAAGATTCAAACATATAGCCTGAAATACGCGTATCTTTACCGATTAAGACAAGCCCTGCTTTTTTTTCATTCGTGTGATCGGCCAAGACCTTACCTACCGCCCACCCTAGCTGAAGGAAAAACGCCGGCGATATCAATGTATCGCCAACACGTCCCCGAATACCGTCTGTCCCAAAGTATTTACGCACGCTATGTATTCTCTTTATTACTATTCATTAATTCAAATACCGACACAATATCCACTGTTTCTTCCACATCATGCACTCTCAATATCGATGCACCGTTAGTAATGGCCG
>CAZCBF010000068.1:0-4877 GCA_964496895.1 uncultured Methylophilaceae bacterium
TTGTTGAGCGTCATGATGCCTTACTAGGGTTTTCTAAACAAGAAGTCGGCGCATTAATGGCCATTAGCCGGTCATTAGGCGGCGCGATTGACAAAGAGAATACTGGTCAGCGGATTGCACAAGCGCAAATTGCGTTTGATAGTGCCTCAGAAGGCATTGTCATTACGGATGCCGATACTAAAATCACCGCGGTTAATCAGGGCTTCACCCAAATTACTGGCTACTATGAATCGGAGGTGATTGGTAAAACCCCTAGAATCTTCAGCACTGCTACACATCAAATTTGGGAGGCGATTAACAAACAAGGGAAATGGCGCGGTGAAACAAAAAGCACGCGTAAATCAGGTGACGAATACCAAGAATTATTGACTGTGACTGCCGTCAAAAATAATCATGGCAAGGTGATTAATTACGTTGCCGTGTTTTCAGATATTAGTGAGATTAAAGCCTCTCAAAACAAACTCAATGAACTGGTCAACCATGACACATTAACTGGGTTGCCAAACCGACGTTTGTTAAATGAGCTGCTGGACCACGCCATCAAGCGTCGTGCAAGAGACGAGCTGCAAACTGCCATTCTGTTTATTGATTTAGACCGTTTTAAATCAGTCAATGATAGCCTGGGGCATCAGGTGGGCGATCAGTTGCTGATTCAGGTAGCCGACAGAATCAATGAGTGCATTCGTGAAAGTGATATTGTCGCCAGGTTAGGTGGTGATGAGTTTTTGGTGATGATGAATAAAATCGCTAAAAAAGATGATGCAGCATTGGTTGCTCAAAAAATCATTCAGTCTCTGCAGCGTGAATTTATTATTAAAGGTAAGACCATTTATATTGGCGCCAGTATAGGCATCGCGATCTCAGAAGAAGAGACTAACAATGTCGAAAGCTTAATTAAAGCAGCAGATACTGCAATGTATCATGTGAAAAATCATGGTAAAAACCACTATTGCTTTTACACCAAGGCCTTAAGTACCAACGCGATTGAGCAATTTAACCTTGAACACCATTTACGACATGCGGTAGCTAATAATGCCTTTAGCCTAGTCTACCAACCACAAGTGGACATTATCGATAACAGCATGATTGGTGCGGAAGCCTTATTACGTTGGGACCATCCCGAGCTAGGTAAACTCAACCCCGCAGAATTTATTCACCTAGCCGAAGAAACAGGCTTAATTATTCCTATTGGCGAATGGGTGATGAGAGAAGTCGCCAGCAACATCGTACAATGGCACGAAGATGGCTTAGCGTTGCCCTTTGTGTCATTAAACGTCTCAAATGTCCAAATTCTCAAAGGCAATTTTTCCGATATTGCTTATGGCATTCTGGTTGAAACAGACTGTGACCCTAGTTTACTAGAACTTGAAATCACCGAGAATACCGTCATGCAAAATGCTGAATATGTGATTGATACTTTAAACCACATTAAAAAACTAGGGATTGGTTTGAGCATCGATGACTTTGGCAAAAGCTACTCATCACTTACCAACCTTAAACGTTTGCCCGTTGATAAAATCAAAATTGATCAGTCTTTTATCCGTCATTTACCCAGCGATTTGGACGATGCGGTGATCATTAACACGATTAATGCGATGGCACGTACATTGGGCTTTGACGTGATTGCCGAAGGCGTTGAAACAGAGGCACAAGTAGAGTTTTTAAAAAACATCGGTTGCTTAAAGGCACAGGGTTATTTATATGGCAAACCACTTCCCAAAGCAGACTTTACCCGCTTACTACAACAAGCCTTTAACGTAAGTGAAATAACACATGGCTAAAAAAACAAACACGAATCATTTCATCACACCAGCGCAGCTGTGCGTAGGTTTATATGTACACTTGGATGTTGGATGGATGGATCACCCATTTACCTTTAGCAATTTCAAAATTCAAGAAACTGAACAAATAGGCAAAATCAACGCGATTGGACTTAAAAAATTGCGTTATGACCCTTTGCGTAGTGATGTTAAGCCGCTTAGCCTAGAAATAGATACACCGCCTGAACAACCACAGGAAGTAACACCTACGGTAGATACCAAAGTAGTGGAAGAACCTGTAAACCATAAAACCGCTCGCTTGATTCAATTACATCAAGCCATTGAAGAAAACGAAGCCAAATTCAAGGCAACAAATCAAATTACAAAGGCCGCGACCACTGAGTTCTTAGCCAAGCCAGAAGAATGTATTGCTAAGGCCAATAGTGTGGTGAGTGATATGGTCAACATTGCATTAACTGAGAGTGATGTTGCGATACATACGATCAACCAACAAGACGAGTCAGACTATAACCATAGTCTGAATGTGATGGTACTCTCCTTAATGTTGTCTAAAACTTTAGACTTATCCAAAGAGGATGCACAGACACTCGGCATTGCAGCACTGTTTCATGATATTGGTCACTTAAAAATTGACCCCGCAATATTAGGCAAAACAACGCATCACACAGAGGTCGAAATAGAAAAATTACAAGCACATACTGTCATTGGTGCTCAAATGGCATTAGATGCAGGGCTTCCTGAACAGATTGCAGAGATCATTTTATCGCACCATGAAAAATTGAATGGCTCTGGCTATCCGCGTCAATTATCGGGCGATAAAGTCAATCTCTTGTCGCGAATTTTATCGCTAGTAAACAGTTACGACAACATGTGCAACCCGCAAGATATCAATCAAGCGCGGACCCCGTATGAATCACTTGCACATTTATTTGCCCATCAAAGGCATGAATTTGATGAAGTGATTTTAAAGCGCATGATCAAAACCCTAGGTATTTACCCACCTGGGAGCATGATTCAACTTTCTACAGGTGAGTATGCCAATGTCATTTCTGGCAATATCAGCCACCCACTACGTCCATTTGTGATGCTATATGAAGCGGGGCGAAGTAATCAGGAGCCCAAAATTATCGACCTACGAGAAGAGCTCTCTATCAATATTAGCATCTGTTTAAGGCCTAAGCAGTTGCCACCAGAAGTCTTAGAATATTTCAACCCTAGCATGCGTACTCAGTTTTATTTAGAAACTGCTTTACCCGAATTATTAAATCAAGAGACCGCAGAGTTAGTGATCTAAAGAAACTCTAGTCTGTCAAAATACATCGATTTAATTGCGCATGGTTATGTTGAATTAAATGCGCCAAATACTCTGACATTGGTAATGCGGTTAGCGCAGCGACTGCTTGTGCACACTGCTCCAGATCGCTCCGTAAATAAGGTCGCCCATTCGGGTGAAAGACAAATAAAATCACGTTACGAGAATCCTGAACTGGCAGCACTAGAAAACGCCAGTTAAACACCAAGCCTAGTGTGTGTAACACGCCTTTCAATAAAGACTCATCAACAGCCCATAAATTAAATACGCATACACTGTCTTCTTGCATTAAAGCAAGACAATCTGCTGCAAACTGCTCACTATATTGATAAATCGATTGTGTCTGGGTATTAAACAAATCAATCATTAACAAACGGTATTTCTTGGCTTGGCCGCGCTCTTGTGCAAGCCAGCTAAAGGCATCATCAATATTCACAACAATGTTATCTACTTTGGGTAATGCAAAATGTGCATAAGCGGCAAATGTAACGGCTTCAGAAGACTCAACAACGGTAATGCGTGGTTGCTCAAATTGTTGATGTAAATGCTTAACAGCACTACCCCCACCAAGCCCCAATACCAGCACTTCATCAGCCTGTGTCAGATAGGGGGCAAACAATTGCCATGCTGCCATAGCCTGCTCATAAGCAGTAATCAATTGATTAGGTTTAGATAAATCCATGCGGCTTTGTGCAACCTCATCAAACCATAAGGTGCGCTTGCCTTCTGCATCAACAATACGTAGTTGTATGCCTTCAACAGATTTTGAATAGATTTCTGTGTCAGTCAAAACCACTCCAGTTAATTGCGATGAAAGAAATATTCAATTTAAGACCGCGTAGAAAAAATCATCTATAATTATAGTGATAGAAATAAAAATGTAAAAATCTAAAAAAAAACATGGCCATTAGTAGCTTACTGACTCTTCTCGATGACATCGCGGCAACACTAGATGATGTGACCATCATGACCAAGGTCGCAGCAAAGAAAACGGCAGGATTGCTAGGCGATGATTTAGCCCTCAATGCAGAACAAGTCACAGGCGTGGCAGCAGCAAGAGAGTTACCTGTTGTTTGGGCTGTCGCCAAAGGTTCTTTTCTAAACAAACTCATCCTAGTACCGATTGCATTACTGATCAGCTATTTCGCGCCTTGGTTAATTACGCCTTTGCTCATGCTCGGAGGTGCTTTTTTGTGTTTTGAAGGTATTGAAAAAATCATGCATCAATTCTGGATGCATGACAACGAGACAAAAACAAACAGCATCCAAGCCGCCTTGGAAAATCCACAAAAAGATTGGCAAGCATTCGAAAAAAATAAGATAAAAGGCGCCATACGTACAGATTTTATATTATCTGCAGAAATCATTGTGGTCGCACTAGGCACCGTTGCAGACGCCAGTTTTACAGACCAGATTTTAGTGGTGTCCTCGATAGCTCTCTTAATGACAATTGGCGTTTATGGCTTGGTCGCTGGCATTGTAAAACTTGATGATCTAGGCTTATATCTAGTAAAGCAAAAAAATAGCTTCTTGAGCAGTACAAAACAAGTATTAGGTCGTTTTATTTTGAGCTTTTCACCATTTTTAATGCGTACATTATCATTCTTAGGTACAGCAGCAATGTTTCTAGTGGGTGGTGGTATTTTCTCACATAGTGGACTCAATTTCATTCATAGCTGGCAACATGATTTTGCGCAATTTTTTGGCGTTAGTCATGAATTAGGATCTACACTCATCCTGATACTTTTTGATGGTTTGCTGGGCATCATGATTGGCTTATTGTG
>CAZCBF010000068.1:4977-10163 GCA_964496895.1 uncultured Methylophilaceae bacterium
AGGAAACTTGTAAGAAAGTCTCGTTTTGTCAGTATACGATACAACAATCTGAAATTTTTGAAGTAGAAGATGCGCGTTTAGATCCTGAATTCTGCAATAACCCTCTTGTCACTGGAGAGCCTAATATAGCGTTTTATGCAGGCGCACCATTAGTGACAAAAGATGGTCAAGCGATTGGTTCTTTGTGTGTCATTGATCACAAAGCCAGGTCCTTGACTGATCAAGACCGTGAAACACTTGGATTGTTAGCCCAACAAACCATAAACATGATCACGCTGCATGAGCAAACATTACAAAACACCTCGCTAAACCAAACACTAATAGAAAAAGCACACCTTCTGGATGAGATCTCTAACGACATGCCTGCAATGGTAATCTACTGGGATAATAATCAGATCTGTCGCTTTGTCAGTCAGAGCTATTGTCACCAGATAGATAAGTCAATTGATGAGGTTGTCGGGCAGCACTATGATCGCGTAGTACCGCCTAAGCTAGCTAGCGTGGCCAAACCCTTTTTTTTGAAAGCACTCAATGGCGAAATGTCTTTTGCCAATATCAGTGATTCGGTTTATAGAAACAGTGATGAAATAAGACATGCCCAGTACATCCCAGACTATAGCGAATCTGGAACCGTACGAGGTGTTTTAATCATCATCACAGACATTACCTATCAGCGTAAAGCAGAAAATAATGCTGCTTTGTTTAGTCAAGTGATTGGTCACTCCAGCGATTGTATTATGATCACAGATGATAACTATCAAATTGAGTATATTAATGATAGTTTCAGATCTACCACAGATTATCATTTGAAAGAAATTGCAGGAAAAATACCTGACTTCCTATTCTCAGATAGTCTGGCACAACACTCTTTTCAAGAGATTAAAAAGCACTTGAATAATAAAAATTACTGGTCAGGAGAGTTGTGGCAAGCAAGAAAAAATGACACGCCATTTTTGGTACTAATGTCTATTGATGCGATTAAAGATATCAATAACAAGATCACGCATTATGCTTTTTCTTCTCGTAATCAAACCGAAAATGAAAAAATGCGGTCAGAGCTTGTCACTATGACAGATATGCTCAACCGTACGGGCAAGATGGCAAAAGTAGGTGGCTGGGAACTGAATTTAATCACTAATGAAATTGTATGGACGGATGAAGTCTTTACTATCCATGAACTAGAAAAAAATGTAGAACCTAACCTACAAGAAGCGACTAGCTTTTACCCTATTGAGGCTAAAAAAGTATTAGAACTCGCCATTGAAATAGCAATAACGCAGGGCAAAAGCTGGGATTTAGAGCTTCCATTTGTCACCGCTAAAAAGAACAATCTTTGGGTACGTGCCACTGGTGAATGCATCCGTTTTAATAATAAGGCCTTAAAACTAAGAGGCACATTGCAAGACATTACTGAGCGCAAACTTGTCAATATAGAAAGAGAAAATGATGAGCTCAAACATCGCACTACCCTAGTCAAAGAAGTGCATCACCGTATTAAAAATAACTTGCAGGGTGTCAGTGGTCTTTTAAGTAATTTCGCCTACGACAACCCTAATCACGCAGACTTATTTAACGAAGCCAATGCGCAGTTACAAAGCGTAGCCGTCATTTATGGCTTGCAAGGACAAAAACCTGATGACTCAATTGAGTTAAAAGAGTTGTCTTACGCTATTACCAGAAATATTCAAAGCCTATGGCAAACGAATATCCATTTTGATCTTGACCAACCATGGTTAAAAACTTATATTGAGAAAAATGAGGCAGTGCCAATAGCATTGATCATGAATGAACTCATTACCAATGCGGTAAAACATCAAACGACTGAAAACTCCACCTCAGTCAAATTAGAGCATATTGAGTTCAAAAGTAATTCAAAATCCAACATCAGTAACAAAACCTTGATTACGATTAGTAATTTAGGCAATTATAATATCGAACGGGACCATGACTATAGACCCAGAGCACATTCAGGGATAAGGCTTATGAGCGCTTTAATGCCAAAGCGTGGTGCAATTATGCATAGAGATATTAGTGAAAATATTATCAAAATCTCGCTCGAATTAAGTTATCCAGTCGTTAAATTCGAATAAAAATCGGGGGAAATAAAGTGAACGATCAACAGGAGAGTAAACGTACCATCCTACTTGTAGATGACGATAGACTCATTTTATCAAGTCTTTCAAGCTGCTTAAAATCAGCAAATTTTAATGTCAGCACTGCGGAGTCAGTTGATGAGGCAGAAGTCTGGTTGGACCATAATATTCAGCCAGATTTAGTACTGTTGGATTTTTCTATGCCAGAAAGACCTGGTATCGAACTATCCACAAAACTAAAAGAAAAAGACAACACACCTTTCATTATGCTTTCAGCCTATAGCGAAAAAGAAACGATCAACTTAGCTTCTGAAGCTGGCGCCATTGGCTACTTAGTAAAGCCTGTCAATATTTCACAGGTACTACCAGCGATAGAAACCGCAATCAGCAGAAATCAAGACCTTAAAAAACTACGAAAATCCTCTGATATGTTACAAACAGCTTTAGATAGTGATCGCGCCGTCAGCGTTGCAATTGGAATCTTAATGGAAAAGCATACGCTATCTAATAAAGATGCCTTTGAGAATATTCGAACACATGCACGTAGTAATCATCGTAAATTGATTGATGTCGCCAATGAGATCATCAAAGCAAGTGAAGTATTAACTGATGTGATTGTGAGAAAAAAAACTAAATTAAATAAAGCCTAATAATCATCATCAGTAAAACGCTGTTCCTCGAAAGGAAACGCGTCATTATGATAACCTCGCACTTCCCAAAAACCGGGCCTATCATATTGATGCAGCTCAATGGCTTTAACCCATTTTGCCCCTTTCCAAGCATAACGTTTAGGCACAATCAATCTTGCAGGGCCACCATGTTCCCGCGTTAATGGTTGACCAAACACCTGATGTGCAATTAAGACATCATCATCCAACAAGGCTTGCAAAGGTAAGTTTGTTGTGTAGCCATCGTAACCATGTATTGTTACGTATTGTGCAATATCCGTAGGCCCAGCCAATGTCAGGATATCTTTTACCGATACACCCTGCCAATTCATATCTAACTGACTCCAACGCGTGACACAATGAAAATCAGACTGACTGCTGATTTGTGTCAACTGCAGCAAAGCATCCCAATCGAGCGTCACCTCTTCATTGACTAGCCCATAAATCTTCAATGTCCAATCATCAGTAGAAATCTCTGGCTTAATCCCCATATCGAGTACAGGAAAGTGCTTTACTAAGGTTTGTCCTGGTGGTGTACGGGCCTGAATATCTTCGGAGGTGCCTTCTTTAACCAATTTTGGCTTACGTGGCTTATTGCCACGTTTTGCAATCGCCGTTTTAGCTTCAATCAGTTTTTTCCAATCTGGCATCAGTGTAAACCTTTCAGCAGTGGTTATTCATGTGCTGCTTGTTGTGGTCGTTTAAAACTATCCCATAGCAAAAAGCCAACACCTATACAAATCGCACTGTCGGCAATGTTAAATGCAGGCCAAGCAAGCCCTTGGTAGTGCACTAATAAGAAGTCTACAACATAGCCTAGGGTAATGCGATCATATAAGTTACCTAAAGCACCACCTAAGACCAAGGCCAGCCCTAAAGCATATAGTTTTTGATCCGCAGACTCTTTTAGTAAGTATAAAATGACTGCGCTCGCAATCACAGAAATACCTGCAAAAAACCACTTTTGCCAACCTCCTGCATTCGCCAAAAAGCTAAATGCAGCACCGGTATTGTGATAACGCACCAAGTCAAAAAATCCTGTCACCGTTTGATGATCACCTAAGTTAAAGTGTGCTTGCACCCATGACTTTGTTAATAAGTCTAATGCAATCACCACAGCACTGATGCCCAACCATTTCAGCATAGTCATGATATTAGTGAATTACCCGATAGTGTTTACACATACATTAAGCGAATTGGCGTTTTTCGCCTGTACCAAACAGATTACTCAAACAGCGGCTACATAAAGTCGGATGCTCTGCATTTGCACCAACATCGTCAAGATAGTGCCAGCAACGTTCGCATTTTTTATGCGTTAATGGCATCACTTCGATCGTTTGCTGCGCCTCTTCTGCAACCACATTCACCGCAACATCAGAAGTCAACATCACAAAACGCAAGTCGTCACCCAGCTGTTGCAAAGCCTCAGCATTCGGCTGAGTCACGTTAAAGATTAATTTCGATTCCAGTGCTGCGCCAATCTTGCCAGCTTCACGCACCAGCTCAATCTCTTTCGCTGCTTTTGCGCGCCAATCTAAAACCAAAGCCCAGTCGTTGATTTGCTGTTCTGATAAGCCATGTGCTGGAAGATCATACCAAGTCTCTTCAAACACAGTGGCCTCTTCATCCATCGCCAAGGTTTGCCAGATTTCATCTGCGGTAAAGCTCAACACCGGCGCCATCAAACGCATCAATGCTTGCGTAATATGATAGAGCGCACTTTGTGCAGCACGACGTGGATGAGAAGTCTCCGCACAGGTATACAAGCGATCTTTTAAGATATCCAAATAAAAGCTGCCTAAGTCCTCAGCACAAAAAGCGACAAACTTTTGCATCGCCGCATGAAAATCATACTCATCATAATCAGCCAAAACTTTCACTTGTAACGCATGTGTGCGATGCAAGACATATTGATCTAATGCCAACCACTCATTCACGGGCAGCAAGTCTTTAGCAGGATCAAAGTCTGCTAAGTTAGATAATAAAAAGCGCAAGGTATTACGAATACGACGATAGCTATCAGCAACACGCTTTAGAATCTCATTGGAGATCGTGAGCTCACCAGAGTAATCATTACTCGCAGTCCATAAACGTAGGATATCAGCTCCCAATGAATCCATCACCGATTGGGGCTTCATCACATTGCCTTTAGACTTACTCATCTTCTTGCCTTTGCCATCCACGACAAAGCCATGTGTCAACAAAGCCTTATAAGGCGCATCACCATCAATCGCACACCCGGTCAACAAGCTAGACTGAAACCAACCACGGTGCTGGTCAGAACCTTCCAAATACAAATCTGCAGGCTTAGATAAGCCCTCTCTAGCATTCAAGACCGACGCATGTGTCACGCCCGAGTCAAACCAGACGTCCAATGTATCAGTCACTTTTTGATACGCTTGCGCATCTGCTGGTGCATGCTCAG
>CAZCBF010000069.1:0-10125 GCA_964496895.1 uncultured Methylophilaceae bacterium
CTGATGAAGGAATCACGGTGTTATAAGCGCGTGCAAGACGTGTGATTGAGTCTAGTAAGATCACCACATCTTTTTTGTGTTCAACTAAGCGTTTGGCTTTTTCTAGCACCATTTCGGCTACTTGTACGTGACGGGTTGCTGGTTCGTCAAACGTTGACGCAACCACTTCACCGTTTACTGAGCGTGTCATTTCTGTCACTTCCTCAGGGCGCTCGTCAATCAATAATACGATCAGTGAGATGTCTTTATGGTTGGCCGTAATCGCATGCGCAACATTTTGCATCATCACGGTTTTACCGCTTTTAGGACTTGCCACTAATAGACCACGTTGGCCGCGGCCAATTGGCGCGATCATGTCGATCACACGGCTGGTAATGTTTTCTTTACCCTTGATGTCACGCTCTAATGTCAGTGGTACCGTTGGGAAAAGAGGCGTTAAGTTTTCAAATAAAACTTTATGCTTGGTGTTTTCAGGCACTTCACCATTAACCGTTTCTACTTTGACTAGTGCAAAATAACGTTCGCCATCTTTTGGTGTTCTGACCTCACCTTTAATGGTGTCGCCTGTGTGCAAGTTAAAGCGGCGAATTTGCGAGGGCGATACATAAATGTCATCTGGACCTGCAAGGTATGAGCTATCTGGAGAGCGTAAAAAACCAAAGCCATCAGGCAGCACTTCTAAGGTGCCACCACCAAAAATAGTGTCACCTTTTTTTGCTTTGTTTTTGAGGATGGCGAAAATAATGTCTTGCTTACGCATTCGACCAGAATTTTCGATATTTAGGCTCACGGCCATTTCAACTAGTTCAGTTACAGGGAGGTGTTTTAGGTCAGATAAATGCATAGGCGCTCTTTAGAAAATGCGATTCGCGAGGTAAACAGTCTTAAGATGTTTGGTTGATAACTTTTCTGTTTTTAGAATTTTTGCCACTGTTTGGCTAACAGTGGCATGAATGATTCATGGTCGATTAAGAACATCGACCATATCTGTAACGTTATAGGGTTTATAGGTTACTGTCAATAAATGCGACCAATTGTGACTTAGATAATGCACCTACTTTAGTCGCTTCAACATTGCCGTCTTTAAACAGCATCAATGTAGGGATACCACGAATGCCATACTTAGGTGGTGTTTGTTGATTATCATCAATATTAAGCTTACCAACTTTGATGCGGCCACTATATTCTTCTGAAATTTCATCCAGAATTGGCGCAATCATTTTACAAGGCCCACACCATTCAGCCCAGTAGTCAACTAACACTGGTAGATCTGCTTGGATCACATCTTGTTCAAAGCTCGCATCGCTTAAATGCGTAATATTGTCGCTCATGTATTAAAGCCTTATATATTTTGCAAATAAAAGAGTATCCTAACGAAAAAATTCACGTTAGTGAAGTAAAAATACACATAAGTATGTAAATTACGTTAATTCACTATAGTCACACGATTCGCGTGGATTATTTACAACAACTTATGATTGTCTAGCATTTTAAATTGTATACGATCATAGTGTTGCGTTTGTTCTATTAAGCGCGTGCAAAGCACTTGGTGCTTCTCATTGCCCCACTGCAAATACAGCTGTAAGCCGGGTAAAAAAGTATTGCGTGGCACAATTAGATTGGTTTGTTCTGCTTTTGAAGGGCTGTCCGAAAAAATTAGTGCACGTTCGCTGATTTGGCGCTTTGGGTTACTTGCAATCGCACTTTGCGCAAAAGGTGCGATAAATTGCACACCAATGACAACAGCATCTCGATTACCACAATAAGCCCAGCGCACGACCCCCATGCCCCAGTGATGCTCTTTAGGAATGCGAAAGCTAATTAACTGGCCGACTTTAATATTTTTTTCAGCGGTGGCATGACGTCTGATACACATACCTGTCGCACTCATATTGATAATATGCCAGCGTGATGCATATGAACTCGTCTGATGACTATTATTCAACACATGGCTTTGATAGGAGCTGGATAAGGTTTGATCCGCATCGATGTGACCAGAGATGAGATGTGTATTGGTAATGCCCGCTACCAGTTGCAACTCACCAATCTTGCGGTTGCGTTTAAATTGGCGTTTAGGCGTAATGCCTAAATGTTTGATCAGATGGGTCATCAAACGGCGGCTATCTTCTACCACAGCATAATCTGAGAGTTGCTTCTCTTTTTGCATTAGCTGTTTATACAAGGCATTCAGGTTATGATGTATCGTTCTGACCAGCTCAATTGAGTGCAATAAAATATCCACATGTGGGTTGGGCTGCTCTTTTTGCTTGCTATATGCGGCTGGTGCTTCATTGCTCCCTAAGTCAATAATAAACGCGCCATACGTCGTATCTAAAGGCGTCACAGCAGAAATGTTAGCGTGATGCACTTGGCTAGCAAGGTGGTTAGCCATTGATCGCATTTCTTTAGGCGCCAGGTTTTGCGGGTTGGCTAGATACATCATCATGGCATGTTTGAATGCGCTTTCGATTGAAAAGTGTATCGATGTATTGGTCCAAGGGTTTAATAAAGACGCATCACCTGCTTCATGCTGCACTCCCATTTGTACGGCACAAAAATACAGTTGATAAAAATCTGCCCAGATGGATTCGGGTATTTGGCGATACGTTTGAAAATAGGTGAGTAGTTGCTCCGCGATCGCATGTATCGCAAACTGTATTGCCATGATGGAGTCTTTTTTGCGACTGAGGCTGATTAATTGGTTTTGTAAATCAATCAGTGCTAGCTTGTAACCAAAGCCCAGCTCTTGCCATAAACCTTCGACTGCATTCGCTGCTAGCTTTGCTTTGTCATGTAATGGCAGTGGTGCATTGCTAAATTCTTGCGTCAGTTTTTGGCAGGTATTGATGATACTGCTGCGGTAAATATTCAGCGCTTGTAGGCGTGCATTGACTGAAACTTTTTGACGGTTGAGTACGGTAAGCTCTCCACGGATGTGGGTCGCAAAGTCCAGTGTGCCGTTGGAGGCTAACTGCTTTAAGGCATCAGAGATCTTATTTGTTCTGGTCTCTGCATCAATAAAGGGCTTATCTTTAACTTCAGGGATGTTGAGATTGAGTGCCATTTAATAACCTATGTCTGACTGATATTTTTTACATCCACATTCTCACCAAGTTTGCTAGACTGTCTTTTTCAAATATTGGCGAATGCTAAGATATACAATACCGTTAACAGATCATTGTAATAATGGTTGGCTTAGAGGTATTGCTCAGATTAAGGGGGCTTTATCTGTTAAATTATCTTTATCCTCGACAGTAGATCTAATCAGTGCCTCAAACTATGACTCAAAACATTAATATGATCAAAACACTGTTAGCAGCTTTATTGGTTTGTTGCCTGCTACCGCTCAATACTTTTGCAGCAAGTGATTTTAAGCTCATCGATATTGGCGGGGTAGAGCACCGTTTGTCCAATTACAAAGGTAAATGGGTTTTGCTCAATTATTGGGCCACTTGGTGTCCGCCGTGTTTTGAAGAAGTACCAGACCTTATTCATCTATATGAAAACACCCCTGATAAAAACATCATGGTGATTGGTGTGGTTTTCGATTATCAAGAACTGCAAGAAGTTGCAGATTACATTAATGATATGGTGATGACATACCCCGTTGCATTAAATGAAAACGTGCAGGTCACAGACTTACCCGCAGTACAAGCGTTGCCAACAACATTTATCTTTAACCCTGAGGGTAAGTTGGTCGCCACCAAGCGCGGCGTGGTGACGATCCCTTATATTCAAGCCATAACTGGCGTAAAAATAAACTAAACGATAGTATCAAGTACTCGGTACTGCAACCTGATTGCCCGTTTCATCGATCGTATTGAGCTTATTTTCTTCGACAAAGTGCATGAGCTGTGCGAAGCCTTCTGGATTGACAACTTTAAGCTGTAAATTAACAGACAGACATCGAATGCCTTCGCGCACGCGCGGTTTTAAATAAGGTGAGTATTTTAATTTACGGTCTTCACCAAAGGTTGCATAGGTGCTGCACATGCGGTCAACCCAATCACTGGGTCTAAATGACTTACCTTCGCGGGTTCTACCTTCGATGATGACTTCTTCAAGCGGGTTGGTGACTTCTACTGACATGATATGGCTTGTCTTTCTTAAATTAACAACAACTGATGGATATGCACATTTGATGCCAATGCACACAAAAAAACTACTTACTTAATGCTTTCGGCAAATATTCAAAAAGTTTTACTACTTTTTTTACCCCTTCAGCATTTCTGGCCAATTGCGTGGCTGCTTCGGCTTCATCTTTAGTCACTAAACCCATCAAATAAACAATGTCATGCTCAGAAACGATTTTGACATGGCTAGGGTTAAAACGTTGATTGGAAACATAGTCCTTCACAAAAATCGCTTTGATTTTTGAAGTCAGATAAGTGTCACTAGAGTGTTGACGTAGTGACGCTTTGTCCATTATTTCCACTTCATTATGAATCGTGCGGATATGTGGGATAGTCTTCACCACAGTCTCAGCTTTTGCTTTGTCTTCAGCGGATACGGCCTCACCTGCAAGCAACACAATACCGTTGAAGCTGGTGACATTCACTTTCGAGTTTTCATCGAGTTGTTGTCTTAAACGATTAGAGGCTTTAATTTCAATATTTTCATCTTCGATATAAATACCTGATGTTCTACGGTCTACGGCAATTTGGCTGCCCACCGCTGCACCGCCAACCACGGCAGTGGTGATACAGCCGCTTAGTTGCGTTACGCCGATCAACAAAGTCAATAAAAAAGCAAATGTTCGCATCAAACTTCCCCTAATAAACCTTTGTTACTTTATTTTATTTATATGCATTTTTTTTGTCCTAGCGCTGATACACTCAGCCGCAAGATCAATAACCCACATCATACGCGTTTTATAGCCCGAAAGCATTCTCAATCCATTCAATCGACTCAAGATCATTACCATTGAGTAACACCGCATCAAAGCGGCAAGCCTGCTCACCTTGCACTTGCAAATAGTGCTGTGCCGCGCGGATGAGTTTTTGTTGTTTCGCCGGGGTGATACTCTCTGCTGCACTACCAAAAGCGTAGTTTTTACGCATTCTAACTTCTACAAATACCAGTGTGTTGCTTGCCTGCATAATCAAATCAACTTCACCATAGCGGCAATGATAATTGCGGGCTACTACGTTTAGTCCTTGTTTGATCAGGTAAGTTTCCGCTAACTGCTCAGCGGCCAAACCACGGTTATTAGCATTAAGTTTCATCGTTGTGTCGCTAGAATAATTTAGGTGTAAGTTAATGTTTAGCTTAAAATATTAGCATGAACGCTTCAGGTACTCTTTATGTGGTGGCAACGCCTATTGGTAATTTACAAGATATTACGCTGCGTGCGATCGATGTCTTAAAGTCAGTTGACCTCATCGCAGCAGAAGACACGCGCCACACTTCAGGCCTGCTCACACATCTAGGCATTCAAAAGCCAATGTTAGCTGTGCATGAGCACAACGAGCAAGCCGCCGCACTAAAACTGCAGGCCAAATTAGAGGCGGGTGAAAACATTGCACTCGTCTCTGATGCTGGCACACCTGGGGTGAGTGACCCTGGCGCGGTCGTGGTGGATGTGTTGCGTGAGGCCGGTGCTACAGTTGTGCCTGTGCCGGGAGCAAGTGCCGTTATCGCTGCGTTATCCGCTGCGGGCATTAGAGAAAATGGCTTTAGCTTTATTGGCTTTTTACCCGCCAGTGGTGCGCAGCGGCGCAAAGCATTGGAATCTGTTAAAAGTACACCACATACCTTAGTGTTTTACGAAGCACCGCACCGCATTGTTGATAGTATTGCCGATATGGCGACAGTGTTGGGCGCTGAACGCAGGCTTACCATTGCGCGTGAGATTACCAAAACCTATGAAACCTTTCACCGTTGCCTATTAGGTGAGGCGCTGGATTGGCTGCAAAGCGATCAAAACCAACAAAGAGGCGAATTCGTCTTGCTAATAGAAGCTGCACCAGCCGTAGAAGAAGCTGCGATTAGTGAGGCGGCAGATAAAACCCTACGTGTGCTAATGGCAGAGCTACCCTTAAAGCAGGCTGTTAAAATGAGCGCTGAGCTAACGGACAGCAAAAAAAACGATTTATACCAATACGCACTCAGTATTAAAAAAGAAAGTGAACACTAATACATGACACAAACCAGTACGCCATCAATCACCATCACCCAGCCAGATGACTGGCATTTACACCTCAGAGATGGTGAGGCCTTAAAAGCGGTTGTCGGTGACACCGCAAAGCAATGTGCCCGCGCGGTAATTATGCCCAACCTGCGCCCGCCAGTAGTCAATGCGCAGCAAGCCTTGGATTATCACGCGCGCATTATGGCGGCACTGCCCGCTGAAAGCACGTTTGAGCCATTAATGACCTTATATCTCACGGATAAAACCAGCGCTCAAGATATTGTAGAGGCACATGCTAGTGGCAAGGTGAAAGCGGTAAAGCTCTATCCCGCAGGCGCGACCACTAACTCTGACTCAGGTGTGACTGATCTTGCTAATTGCGCAGAGGCCTTTGCTGCGATGCAATCAGTCGGCATGCCATTGCTGATACATGGTGAGGTAACCGATGCACATGTCGACGTGTTTGACCGTGAAAAAGTCTTTATCGAAAAACACTTAACCGGTTTGATTGCAAACTACCCCGATTTAAAAGTCGTGTTTGAGCACATCACCACCAAAGACGCGGCTGACTTTGTCAATGCTGCGAGTAGCAATGTGGCTGCCACTATCACCGCACATCACTTACTCATGAACCGCAACGATATTTTTAAAGGTGGCATCCGCCCACATCACTATTGCTTGCCGATTTTAAAACGTGAAACACACCGTCAAGCCTTGGTTGCGGCGGCGACATCTGGCAATGGTAAATTCTTCTTAGGCACTGATAGCGCCCCACATCCTAAAGGTGCTAAAGAAAGTGATTGTGGTTGCGCAGGGATGTACACTGCCTTTGCAGCGATCGAGTTATACGCTGAGGCGTTTGATGAAGCAGGCGCATTAGACCAATTAGAAGCCTTCGCCAGCTTTAATGGCCCAGACTATTACGGCCTAACCAGAAACACCAAGCAAGTCACTTTAACTAAACAAAGCTGGCAAGTACCAGAAAGCTTGCCATTTACTACTGGTGAAACGCTAGTACCACTCAGAGCAGGTGGAGAGATCCAATGGACTTTATCTTAAATCTACATTGGGGTTGGTGGGTAGGCATAGTCTTACTCATCGCTATTTTATTGGTGTGGTTATTGGCAAGACGCTTTTACCTCACCATGAAATACAAAGATGAAGACTTAGTAGAGGACTTGCTAGATGAGCGCTTTTGGCGGGGTATGACGGCTGAGCAATTACGTGATGCTTTGGGTGAACCGCTGGATATTGATGAAGAGGCCTTAAAGACTAAAACCAAGTCTGTTTGGAAGTATGAGCAGACGGGTAAGAATCGTTATGGGGTGAAGATTCGGTTGGAGGATGGCATTGTGGTTGAGTGGTCGCAGAAGTAGGAGGCTTTTAATATATACAGCAGAGGCAACATAAAATCCTGAGTAGGCTTGTGCTGTTGGTAATAGTTGTTAAGCTATTACCTAGGTTCATTGATAAGCCCTAGCTTCTTTAGCCTTATTTTAATGACCTGTCTTGAAACCTTATAACTAGTCATTAGTGGCGATGTAACGTTGTAGAATGCATCTTGATTGCATTTTTGGTCATCAAGATACAGAACACCAAACCCCCTATCAGAGATTCTGTTTCTAGCTGCTATTGATTTGAAGTTTTGAATGAAGTTTGATGTCGGTAACAAAAGGTATGAGGCGAACTGATTAGCTTGCCACTCCATCCTCATAATATCTTTTATGCCAACGTCTATCTGTTTTTCAGAGTCTAGAGATGACTCTAAGCATGTTTCGCCAGACATGTATTTCGAGTGGCCTAGCAATAAATGCCTCAGTTCATGTGCGAGCGTAAAACGTTTTCTTGCCTGGTTTTCATGATCTTTTAGAATGTATATTTCTAAGGGATTGAAAGTTATTTTCCCAAGCACTCCATTGGGCAGGTTTAAAGTTTCAATAACTTTCAAACCATGCTCTTCCGTTAATATGGAGCAAATATCATCCAGTGGTACTTCACCAAAAGTATATTCAACTTTTGAATGAAGGGTCGAACATATTTTTTCTATATAGGATTCTTCCAGATATTTAACTATACAGTTATCGTTTATACCAACTGTTTCAATAGTCCCTAGCGATTCAACATGTTCCTCATCTTGGCCTTGTTTCAACAGAGAGCAGAAAAATAATTTAAGCGAGTTGGTGTAGTTATGATCTACACAACCGCAGAAATCGTAGTACTTACTCTCATAATCGCTGTTTCGTAGGCCATGATATGCTCCGGACCATTTATTTAATGCAAAAGTAGAGGATAAGATGCTAGATGGTGAGCGGTGCAGTACCCATTCTAGATCATTTCTATCATAGTATCTAAGCAGTCCAATTCCCTTAGAATGGGAAAAGTTAAATGCACCTTCTTGAAACGCATTGTTTGATACAACTATGGCTTTTACATTCCCGCCTGATACCTGATGTGCTTTCATTAAGAAAGCTTCAACATCCCCTACGGGAACTTTATCAGCATAGTTTTTACACTCTATTAGGACTAATGATGAATAAGAGCTTTCTCCGGGTAGGAATATTTCAATGGCTATATCGAAGATAATATTTTTTTCTCTATCTTTAGAGAAATATCCCTTCTTCTGATAAATCTTGCAACAATCCTGTTTGGCCCAGAACCGACCGTTAAGAATGTCATCATGAAATAGTTCATAGACCTTATCTTCTAACTCATCACCTTTTTTCGTTGTATCCATATTGAAAATTTCTCTTGAGACTTGTAGAACAAAGCATTGTGATACTAAATAACAAGGAGATTGTTGCTGTTCTGCTACCTAAGTCTATTATATAAATTATCATAACATTGCATTTAAGTTATTTTGAAGTATTGGACATCTTGAGTAGGCAAAACGCATCGGGTCTAATAGTGATGTATTTTGATAGTGATATATTTCAGGTGAACTGTAATAGGTCGCTCGTCCCGCGACTGGGAGTTACTTTATTTTGCTTGTCCAAAATAAAGAAACCAAACAATAACCGCTAGGGTCATCCCCATTTCACTAACCGCTAAAGCGCTAAGTTCAATGAGAAAATCGCTAACTCTCAAACATGCATCCGCCGAAATCCCCCAGCAATTCTGCGTTGCTCAGCGTGCTAGATGGGGATGGTTAAAACCATTGGGGTTGGGTAGGTGAGAGGTTTGAACAATTAAGGTCAGCGTTTGTTAATAGTTTATAGAACAACTTTCGGACAATAAAAAGGGCAGCACTAAGGCTGCCCCTATACGGCGACTACTTATTTAAAAACGATCAAGGTTCATCACTTTTGTCCATGCTTTGACGAAGTCATTGACAAACATTTCCTTAGCATCAGCAGAGGCATACGCTTCTGAGACTGCACGTAGTTCTGCACTTGAGCCAAAGGCTAAGTCTACAGGGGTTGCTGTCCACATCTTCTGCTTGCTCTTGCGATCAAAGCCTTCATATAAGCCTGCTTTTTTAGACTTTTTCCACTCATATTGCATGTCGAGTAGATTCACAAAGAAGTCATTGCTTAAGGTACCAGGCTTATCTGTGAAGATGCCGTGTTTGACACCTGCTGTATTGGCATTGAGTGCGCGGAGGCCACCAACAAGCACTGTCATTTCTGGTACGGTTAATCTCAGCTTAGTTGCAGTATCAACCAACATTTCTGCGGGTGAAAGCAGGCTGCTTTTGGTGTAGTAGTTGCGGAAGCCATCAGCCGTTGGTTTGAGGTAGGCAAATGATTTCACGTTGGTTTGTGCTTGTGACGCATCAGCACGGCCAGGTTTAAAAGGCACTTTGGTGTTATATCCGCCTTTTTTGGCTGCATCTTCAATCGCAGCTGCGCCGGCTAGTACCACCATATCCGCCATCGAGATTTGTTTGCTCCCCGCTTTTTGGTTATAGCTTTTTTGTATCTTAGCTAATGTGGCTAACACCTTGGATAACTCAGCAGGGTTGTTTACTTGCCAGTCTTTTTGCGGTGCTAAGCGAA
>CAZCBF010000070.1:0-9749 GCA_964496895.1 uncultured Methylophilaceae bacterium
ATTCTGGTAATGAGGTACCGATCGCAACGACTGTCAGGCCAATGACTAGATCACTTACTCCAAATGCTTGTGCAATATTCACAGCCCCCCAGACCAACATCCGAGAGCTAACAACCAACAAGCCAAAACCGATTAACAACCAAACCCACGCCATTTTGGAAGTCATCTCTGGCACTTCATCTTCTTCAAAGCCTGACTCACTGGTAAACACCAACCAGATAAATGCCAAGACTAAAATCACAATCTCACTGACCGCCTCAAATCGGGTGAGCTGCCCATCAGACAAATGCCATAAGGCCAATAAGGTAACACCGAGTAATAACGGAAGCTCTTTTTTAAAAACAATTTTTTTAATCGCGACAGGACTAATTAACGCGGTTAAACCTAGCACTAAGGCAATATTAGTAATATTTGAACCGTAACCATTGCCTAGTGCGATACCGGGGTTGCCATTGAGTGCAGAGATCGCTGACACAGCCAGCTCAGGTGCTGAGGTACCAAAACCCACCACAATCATACCAATGAGCAAAGTCGAAAGGCCAAGGCTTTTGGCCACTGCCGCAGCACCCTCAATAAATTTATCAGCGCTCCACAGTAATAACACCAAGCCAAACACGATACTTGCAACTGATAACAACATCTCACCGCCTAAACATGAAAAACGCGTCATTATAGCGCGTGCACACGTACGCGGTGTTAAGTTAAGCTAATTTAGTGGTTTCACAAGATACTGTAAGGCCAAAGCATTCACTTTAGGCTGCCATTTTTCTGGCGCTACCGGAAAGTCAACAAAAGTATTGCTCGGTTGATAACCCAGACCCGCATAAAAATGAATCACATCATGTCTTAATGAAATCACTAACATCGCAAAGCCTTTGACTTGCCACTCGCGCTTAGTCATTGCCTCGGCTGCGATAATCATCTCTTTGCCATAACCCTGATTTTGCTTTGTTGGCTCTACTGCGATCATGCCAAACTGTGCAACCGTCTCGCCTTCAAAGGCTTGCCTATGACAATGTACACACGCCACGATCTCATCATTCATCACACCGATAAGCATATATTGGTCATAGGCTTTCACAATCGTAGCCACTTCTGCCGTTGTTGTACGAATACCGTCTAGCAAATCAGCCTCAGTCGTCCAGCCTAATCTACTGGGCTCACCTCGATAAGCACGGTTAACTAGCTGACTAATCTTTGCGGAATCTGAGATTTCCGCCTTATAAAAATGTAGCATATGCTTTGATTACAACTTACTCATCAGCCAGCTTTTGTACAACCAAGCTCGCAGTCATATCACCCGTCACATTCACAGTCGTTCTTAAGGTATCCAAAATACGGTCTACTGGCAACAAAATCGCAATCGCCTCTGCTGGCAAGCCCACTGACTGTAAGACCAAGACCATCGTCACCATACCTGCACTCGGAATGCCTGGCGCACCAACTGATGCCAACATCGCCGTTAAGAACACGATCAACATTTGTACGACAGATAGCTCAACCCCGACCAAGTTGGCAATAAACAATGCTGCAGCGGCTTCATACAATGCCGTACCATCCATATTCATGGTCGCACCAAGTGGAATCACAAAGCCTGCCACCTCTGGTTTAACACCTAATTGCTCCGTGGCACAACGCATGGTAATGGGTAATGTTGCAGAGCTAGAGCTGGTCGCAAAAGCAGTAATCATGGCTTCGCGCGCACCTTTAAAAAACCAAAAAGGCGACTTACCAGTGAAGATCAACAACAAT
Organism: uncultured Methylophilaceae bacterium; assembly: GCA_964496895.1. Lineage (GTDB taxonomy): Bacteria > Pseudomonadota > Gammaproteobacteria > Burkholderiales > Methylophilaceae > Methylotenera. Next base: position 1,753 of record CAZCBF010000070.1, read on the forward strand.
AGTGGCAGCACGATCAACCCATGCGTGAGCAATGTACCTGCCACGACTGCAACAAACTTAGCCAACGTGCCAAGCATCGCCGTGTCTTGTGTCGCGACTAATTTGATCAACAAGGCAGCAATACCATAAGGCGCCAGTACCATCACCCAATTAACAATACGCATGATGATTTCTAGTGCTTCATCCATTAAGTTTAAAATGTTTTGATAACGATTGCCTCCCATCACCAAGGCAATACCTAAAAACAAAGCGAAAATCACTACTGCTAGTACACTACCCTCTGCCAAAGCTTTGAATGGGTTTTGAAATAAATTATGCAAAAAATGTGCGAAAAATTCTGGCAACGGCATTTGCTTCGCTTCAAAACTTTGCATCGCCCCGTCAAATAAGCTTTTTTCTAAACCTGTGCCAGGCTGAAAAATCAAGCTAGCGGTCATACCAATTGCCATGGCAATCATCATGGTCACACTAAAAAAGATTAATGTCGTTACCCACACTTTGTGCATAGAGTTATGCTGGCGTAAATTTGAGATACCGACCACAATGCTAAAAAACACTAGCGGGATCAGTATCATTTTCAATAGATCAATAAACAAAGTACCAATTAAGCCAGCCACATATAAACCAGTGTTGACCATGCTGTTGTCTGCACCTAACTGATGGAACCAAATACCGACCAGCACACCAAGTACAGCACCTAATAAAATTTGTACATTTAAGCTAAGGCCCTTCATTGTTGATTCCTTTTTTTGTATGACTTTATTTTATCGACTACTTATCTATTTGCTGGCTTTTTTCTCAAACACCGCAGCAAAGAAGCCATCTGTTTGATGCACATGAGGCAAGAGCTTTAAATACTCGCCAGTGTCTAAATCAATTTTTTGCTGTTTTAAAATATCTGCTGCATTAACCAGTGTAAAGTCTGGATTCTCGGCTAAAAATTTTGCGGCCATAACTTCGTTTTCTTCTTGCAGCAAACTACACGTCGCATAAATCAGGCGCCCGCCCGCTTTGACTAATTTCACCGCACTTTGCAAAATGCGCTGTTGCAAATCATTCAGCTCAGCTATATCGGTTAATTGCTGACGCCATTTTAAATCTGGGTTGCGGCGCAATGTCCCCATACCAGAGCACGGTGCATCGACCAATACACGATCAAACTTACCTTTGAGCCGTTTCAGCTTGGCATCATTTTCATTGTTGATACGCTGAATCATCATATTGCTTAGGCCTGATCGCTTTAATCGTTGGCTTAAACTACTCAAGCGCCTTTCTGACACATCAAACGCATACATGCGGCCCGTGTTCTTCATCATGGCACCCATCGCCAATGTCTTACCACCTGCACCCGCGCAAAAGTCTGCCACCATCATGCCGCGCTTCGGCATTGCCAAATATGACAAAAGCTGGCTGCCTTCATCCTGCACTTCAATCTTACCTTCGGTAAACAATTTGTGCCTGCTAATGTTTAAACGTAAAGGCATACGAATGCCTGTCGGTGCATAGGGCGTGGGATCAATATTATCAACTGAAGTATTTTGCGCTAATAATTGCGTTAAGGTCTCTTCGCGATTACCTTTTAGTGTATTGACGCGCAAATCCAAACTTGCCGCGCGGTGCATGCTGCGCGCAATGGCAAGCGCCTCATCGGCCCCATATTGCGCCACTAATTTTTCCCATAACCAATCAGGGACATCCGCTTGCAATACCTGATCATTTTTATCCAATTGCTTGGCTTTAATCGCAATAGCCCATTCTTTTTGTTGCTCGTCTAACTCTTCAGAAAGCTTTTGCACGCTCATGCCTTGCAATTTAATCATGTAGGCCAGCACTAACTTACGCGCATCTGGTCCTTCATCTTCGTCAATTTGGCTTGCAGCAGTCAAAAAGCGCAAGCGGCGCAAAACACCATAAGCGGTCTCAGCAATAAAGGCGCGGTCTTTGGTGCCAAGGTCACGGTTTTGGCGAAAAAAGTGACTTAACTTTGCATCGGCAGGGCCGTCAAAATTGAGTAAATCCGCAACGACAACCGCTGCTTGACGTATGAGATAAGGCGTCATAGAGTTCTTTCTTAAGTATTGATAGCCTTAACGTTGAATTAAGGGGTTAAAAGTTTCTGGTGCTGATTGTACGTGATTGTTATTGATTTGCACTGTTTCTCCATCAATCGTGGTCTCTAGCGCTTTAGCCTTTTTAATGGCTTGCGCTGATTGATCACCCTGAACCACACCTTGATCTGTTGTCAGCGACCGAATCACTAATTCATAAATTTTATTCTTCTTAGCCTTTATCTTTTTAATTTTAACAGGCAAGTATTGATAATCAGTGGCCAACCACAATGCAAGCTTTTCATTCTTCACCGGGTCTTCACGCAATAGATGCACGGTATTAAATACACCCAGCTTTGTCTTAACTAACTGCTCACCTAAAAACGCATAATCATATTGCCCCAAGCGCTTACCATTGGTGATCATCATACTCGTTTGATTTAAAGGTGGGCTAAACATAAACTGAAACATAAAGCTGAGCAGATCTTGCGTGCCTGCGCTTAAATCCAAACGTTTGATGCCTTTTTTAGTCTTTAAAGCCACTTGGTTTTGTGCCCAGTCAAAACTGGCCTCATAAGTCTTTTTGCCTTTTTTGCCATACTGATAGCGAAAATAGTCTGGCTTTAAACCATGTGCATCGATAGCGCCACGGCTTTCTTGCACTAAGTCATCTAAAAATATACGCATCACACCCGATGCTTTAACAAGACTACTGAGCGTATATTGTCGGCCTTCACGTTTATAATGCATCTGGGCCTTACCTAGCGCACTGTGTGAGGCTTGCTGACTTTGATCAGCATACACGTCATAGTGACTCTTTACCCATTGGTAAGGCTTGATTGTGGCCTCTACTACTGCTGGCAAACGACTACTAGCAGGCACTACTTTAGGTGCTTCAGCTGGCGCACTCTGAGTGTCTGCAACCTCATCAGAAGCCACGTCACCCTTTCGCACACCTACACCCTCAGGCGCGTGTGTGACTGTCTCAACAGCCTCAGGAACAGTGATCACAGGCTTAGTTGGAACAATCACCGGCCGCTTCGGCTTTGGCTTAACTTGTGGCCTAATGTGCTGCTTGGCCATTTTGGGCTTAGGTTTGGTGGGCTTAGGCTTTTTGGCTTTTAGAGGCGGCCGCTTTTTAGGCACTACTGGGGCAGGTTTCGCTTGTTTAGGGACTAGCGAAAGATTGATGACAACATTATCTTTGCGGCTACCTTGTGGCAGTTTGAAATACTCTTGAGAAAATAAAACCAGATGCACAAGCAACGAAACCAACAATGCAATTAATAATGGTTTTTTTACCATCGCTAACGATCGTTGCATGCTGGCTCGTACTCAATGCCAATGCTAGTGCTTGATAAAGCGCGTCACGGTTTGCTCTAAACGCTGGCCGCGCTTATCGACTAAGACAATATAAATCGGTAAATAGGCGTAGTCTTTTGCAATCCAAAATTCTTTGGTCTCTTTGCCAGGTTTTTCTTGGAATAAGTGCAAGCAGTCTATTGGCTTGCCATCCAACTCTATCGTTGCCGCCTCTACTTGATAAGTATATTGCTTGAGTCGTTTGCCAGTGGTGAGTGCCACTTGGTATGCTTGCCCATCGATAGGAGGCTGATAAGCAAACTGGTAAGCAAAGCTGGCTAAATCTTGCGTTGGCTGCGTGAGCTCAGCTGTGCGAGTCTTACCTTTTGATTGCATCTGCAACTGCTTCTTTTCCCAATCAAAGTTAGCGGCTTTTTGCTTGTCGCCTTGCTGCAGTTTAAATGTTATCGGCTTCAAACCATTTTTACCGTCGACAATCCCTTGACTCACTAACTTACGCTCACCAAGCAAGGCAAACACACCAATACCTTTTGACTCGCTCATGACCTGATAGCTTTGGTGGTTGGTTTCAAACAACTCCTTCACCGTGGCAAAAGGAATATTGCCTTTGTATACCTCGTATTCAATCTCAATACGCACGGGTGCCGCTTGTGCTGCCAATGCAACATGAGTAAAGACAAGTCCTAAGCAGGCCAGAAAGACAGTTAACCATTGATTTTGATTCAGCTTCATTTGCTTCCTTATTTCTGATAACAACACATACTATAACGTTTTAACCAGCAATTTCGCTGACCTAAACCACGATGGTTTGCGCTTCCCCATCTTGTTGCGCACGAATCTGACCAATCTGGTAAACCGTTTCACCATTGGCTGCTAATGTTTCAATGGCTTGCTGCGCATCTTTTGCATTGATGATTACCGCCATGCCGATACCACAATTAAACGTCTTATACAGCTCTAGTGCAGGAATATTGCCTTGTGTTTGCAACCATGCAAAAAGTGGAGGCAAAGACCAGCCATTGCTATCAATTTCAGCGGTTAACCCTTCTGGCAAAATACGCGGGATATTTTCAGTAATGCCACCACCCGTAATATGCGCCATGCCTTTGATCGGCAATTGTTCTTTCAGTGCCAAGATCGATTTAACGTATAACTTAGTCGGCGCCATGATCACATCTTTAAATGGCTGCCCATGAAAATCAGCATCCAGATCAATACCAGATTGATCAATCAATTTACGAATGAGTGAATAACCATTCGAATGTGCCCCACTAGAAGCCAAACCTAACACCACATCACCCTCGGCTATTGTCGTACCATCAATGATTGCTGCTTGATCGACACAACCCACAGCAAAGCCAGCCAAATCATATTCACCATCGGGATACATGCCTGGCATTTCAGCTGTTTCACCGCCCACTAATGCGCAACCAGATAACTCACAACCTTGTGCAATCCCCTTGACCACATCAGCCGCAGTGTCTACAGACAATTTGCCACAAGCAAAATAATCTAAAAAGAATAGTGGCTCAGCCCCTTGCACTAAAATATCGTTGACACTCATCGCGACCAAATCAATACCCACGGTGTCATGCTTATCTAATTGAAAAGCCAGTTTTAATTTAGTGCCAACGCCATCAGTACCCGAAACCAGCACAGGCTCTTTATACTTTTCTGGCATCTTAAATAACGAGCCAAAGCCGCCAATACTACTCATCACCTCTGGACGCATCGTGCGCTTAGCAAAGGGTTTAATACGGTCAACTAAAGCATCGCCTGCTTCAATGTCTACGCCAGCATCGCGGTAGGTCACAGGTGTTTTGTCTGATGGTGTGCTCAAAATGGTCTCAATTCTTTAAGATAGTCGATGAAAATGAAAGGATTGGCCTGTATAATTTGCCAAACGCGTATTTTAGCTTAACTCACCCCAAAACCAAAAATGTCTGATCAACCTAAAAACAATTTTAATGTTGCACAAGTCCTTGGCTCCAATCGTTGGTTGCTGCTGACAGTGGCATTTTTTGTCTTGGTATTTTTGCTGAGTCCAATTTTAGCGCCATTTTTAATCGCTGCGGTGCTCGCTTATATTTGCGACCCAATCGTAGACCGCCTCTGTTTAATCAGCATTGGCAAGACCAAACTCTCACGCGGCCTAGGCACAACCATCGTGCTAGTCGGCTTCATAATGGCAGTTATCGCACTCTTTCTAATCTTAATTCCGCTGCTTCAAAAACAGTCTACCTTAGTCAGCCAACGTCTCCCTCAGATCATCGACCTTTTACACCTAAAGGTTGAGCCTTGGTTATTAGCCAACTTTGGAGTGGACTTAGAAATTGACCGCGCAGAGATCCGTGAAATCATTCAAAACAACTGGCAAGGCACCAAGGGCATGATCGCCGTTGCGCTCAAAGCGGCTGGTAATCAAGGCATGGCTTTCATTGGCCTGCTGACCAACATCATATTAATCCCAGTGATTTTGTTTTACATGCTGCGCGACTGGGATGACCTTGTTGCCTACTTTCAAGACCTCATTCCACGCCGCTGGTCAGGCTCAACCAGCCAGATCGCGCACGAAGTCGATAATGTCTTAGCAGAGTTTTTACGCGGTCAGCTTTCTGTCATGCTGGCCTTGTGTGTCTTTTACAGTCTGGGCTTATGGCTCGCGAGCTTGGAAATGGCCTTATCTATTGGTTTAATTGCAGGTTTATTAAGCTTTGTACCCTTTGTTGGGTTTGCCATTGGCTTTTTATTAGCCGTGTTGCTATCGCTCTTACAGTTTGGCAATTTTTACGACATGATCCCCGTATTAGTCGTATTTGGCATTGGTCAAGTATTAGAGAGTTACATACTCACACCGTATCTCGTTGGTGACCGCATTGGTTTACACCCGGCCATTGTTATCCTAGCCTTAATGGCAGGTGGGCAACTCTTTGGTTTTACTGGTGTGCTCATCGCACTACCCGTCACAGCCGCTATCTCGGTGGGCCTGACACATCTCAAACAAAGCTATCTTGAAAGTGATGTCTTTCAAGGCTAAGTCGCTATGCAACAACTTCTACTCGATATACAACCACCACCCGCACCCAGTTTTGATAACTTTATTGCCGGCCGCAATCAAGAAGCCATAGCCAACTTGCAAGCAGCCATGCAAGGCAGCACACCTTCTAACTTTATCTACCTATGGGGTGAATCTGGCAGTGGTAAAACACACCTACTCAACGTTGCCCAAGCACTAGGCGCTGAAATCGCAGACGATGTGCACCTACTCAATGAATCGGATCAAATCGCACTCTTTAACCGATTCAACAGTTTAAAAGATACTGACAAAGTACTGATTACTGCAGGCAGTCATGCACCCGCACAATTAAGTTTACGTGAAGACCTTGCCACACGTTTGGCTTGGGGCATCGTCTATCAACTACACCCTCTATCTGACCAAGAAAAATCAGAAGCGCTCAAAGCACATGCAAAAGACCGTGGCATCAGCCTTCCAGACGAAGTGATTACTTACTGCTTGCGCTATTTAAGACGAGACCTTCCCACACTGATCACCACCTTAGATGCACTGGACAATTGGTCATTACAAACCAAAAAACCTGTCACAGTGCCACTGCTTAAACAAATCTTACAACAATAAAAAACCGCCTGAATGGCGGTTTTTACTTACATGAATGTCTACTAAGCTTTAAACGTTTTTCGATAGTGCCAGCTCTGCAATGCATCAGGTAGATAAGTGTTACCGAATCACGGGCAACCATCAATGCAATCAGGCTAGGCTATGCCAGTTTAAATGCGCAAGAGCTCGCCCTTGGCATCGACCGACTTAAAACAGTGCTAGAACAACACGCATAATGCAACACAGATAGTGTGTTGATACATGACTCATGTAAACTATTCACTTTGATAGATAACCACTATCCAGTGAGCCAATATGATCCGACTTTCAGAAATTAAACTCCCTATTGAGACCGCCGAAGGCCTCACACACCCTGACGCTTTACTACGTGCGGCCATCTGCAAAAAGCTTAACATCGCTGATGCTGATTTAATCAGCTACACACTATTTAAGCGCGGTGTTGATGCACGCAAGTCTAACAAAATCCTTTATGTGTATATCTTAGATATTGCACTGAAGGACGAAAGCAAGGTCTTAGCTAAAGCAACGAAAGACCCTCACATCAAACCAGCACCTGATACGAGTTATCACTTTGTTGCCAAAAATACAGGCTCAAATACTGATCGCCCAGTTATTATCGGCTTTGGCCCTGCTGGTATTTTTGCCGCACTCATCTTAGCCCAAGCGGGCTTTAAACCAATCGTGTTAGAACGTGGTAAAGCAGTACGTGAACGCACCAAGGACACATGGGACTTATGGCGTAAGCGAACACTCACTCCTGAGTCAAACGTACAGTTTGGTGAAGGCGGTGCAGGCACTTTTTCTGATGGCAAGCTGTATAGCCAAATCAAAGACCCCAAGCACTATGGCCGCAAAGTGATAGAAGAGTTTGTCAAAGCAGGTGCACCGCCAGAAATTCAATATGTGAGTCACCCGCACATTGGTACGTTTAAACTCGTTGGTGTGGTTGAGAAGATTCGCCAAAGCATTATTGAACTAGGTGGTGAAGT
>CAZCBF010000071.1:0-9719 GCA_964496895.1 uncultured Methylophilaceae bacterium
TAGAGCAAGACTATATCAACCATTTTTTCAACCAAGCCTATGACTTGATTGAGACTGAGTTGCCAATACACTTGCAGGCAAACCCGGAATGGCTCAATGGTTGGAAAATATTAAGTGACACCTTATTAATCCAAGGTAAGGATGCCACAACTGCGGCAAAACAAGCTTTGCGGTTGAATGCTCAAGACACACAAGAGCAATGTTATTATGGTTTAGTACTAAAAAAACAGGGCGACTTGACCGGTGCTGCAACAGCTTTTAAGCAAGCGTTGTCATTAGCGCCCAACAATGTGGCTGCATGGAACAACCTCGGCATTGTTGAGAAAGATGCGGGTAACCTTGAAGCGGGTATCGCTGCGTTTGAGCAGGCGTTGTCACTGAGGCCAGAATATTCAGAATGTCACAGCAATTTATTATTTGCGCTTTCACATGCACTGACTAACCCCAAAGCTTTATTTAAAGCGCACCAACGCTACCAAAAACAATTTGAATTACCTTTTATTACGCAATGGCCCATGCATCGCAAAGAGAATGCACCTGAGCGTACTTTAAAGGTGGGGTTTGTTTCTGCTGATTTTAGGGAGCACTCAATTGCTTATTGCTTTGAGCCTTTATTAGACGCTTTACAGCATGATCAAACATTAAACCTGACGGCTTACTATAATCAGGCCATTGTCGATGATACGACTAAACGTTTGCAAGGGCAGTTTGATCAGTGGCATGTGGTTGATCAGCTCAGTGATGCGGACTTAATCAAACAAATCAGACAAGATGAGATCGATATTTTAATCGACCTTTCTGGCCATACGGCAGATAACCGATTAACGGTGTTTGCGCAGAAGCCTGCACCGATTCAACTTTCGTGGTTTGGTTATTTGGCAACCACGGGGCTAAGAGCGATGGATTATTATTTCTGTGACCCTTATTTAGCTCCAAGCAAATTACTAGATGCGTATTTTTCTGAGAAGTTAGTCCAGTTGCCAGTCAACGCAGTGTATCAACCCAGCGAAGAGGCACCTGCGGTGACACCATTACCCGCATTAGAAAACGGCTATTTAACTTTTGGCAGTTTTCATCGTCCAAGTAAGTTAAGTGCAAAAACACTCAACAGATGGGCACAATTATTAAATGCTATACCGAATGCAAAATTAATGATCGGTGCGATGGATGGTGATGCCAGCCAATTAACTGCTTTACAACAAAGTTTAATGGCTGAAGGCCTGGACGTGAGCAGAGTGCGCTTTATGCCGCGTGCGACGATGGAAAGTTATTTAGCGTTGCATGCACAGATTGATATTTGTCTGGATACTTATCCTTCTAGCGGGATTACCCCGACCTTACATGCGGCTTGGATGGGGGTGCCGACCTTGTGCGAGGCGACGCAAACAATGACAGGCCGTGGTGCCATGGCAATAATGTCACATCTAGGCCAGATTGGTTTTATAGGAAAAAACTGGGATGCAGTGATTGCGCAGGCCGTTGGCTTCTCAGGCGATCTCTCGACCTTGACCGATACTCGCGTCATGCTGCGCGAGCAAATGCGTCAATCGTCGTTAATGGATGCTAGCCTACAGGCCAAAGGTGTTTCTCAAGCACTGCGCCAAATGTGGCAGCGATTGTTAGCGCGAAAATCAAATCGATCTTTTCAAGTCTAAACCATTCCCTGACTGTGGCTGATAAAGTAAGTCAGATTTCTTCTTTTTTTCTATCCAAGCAAATACAGCTTCATAGCGCACAATAATACTTTATATATATGCGTGCTAGATAAGGTTTAAATAAACTGTTTATCGCCAGCTAGTTTGGCTGTTTAACCTTAGTCATGACACTCTAAGCGCAAGAAAGGGAAAATCTACCTAAAGTCTCTATGACAACTGCCGACAACTAATACAAACAATACATCAATTGAGATGGCAGGCACACAGTAAATAAAGTGTGCTGAATAACAAAGTTAAATTTTTTCAAAAAAAACCTAAACTTTTTATAAACGCTTCCGATAGTTGTATTAACGGCGCTAATTTAAGCCGAACTTTATTTTTGTCAATGTTGGCAAACAAAAAATTTTAGGAGAATTATCATGGCTCAAGTCATTAACACCAATGTAGCATCAATCAATGCTCAACGTTCTTTAAACTCATCACAAAGCCAGTTAAATACAGCTATCCAACGCCTATCATCTGGTATGCGTATTAACTCAGCTAAAGATGATGCGGCTGGTATTGCGATTGCTACTTCTTTAGATTCTAAATCACGTGGTGATATGGTTGGTATCCGTAACGCTAACGATGCAATTTCAATGTCACAAACAGCTGAAGGCGCGATGCAAAAACAAACAGATGCTTTGCAACGTATGCGTGAGCTAGCAGTGCAAGCAGCCAACGGTTCAAACAGCTCAAGTGACCGTGGTAACTTAGATAAAGAGTTCCAAGAGTTAAACAAAGAAGTTCAACGTTTAACAGATAATACTAAGTTTAATGGTCAAGACGTATTTGCAGCGACTACTTTCCAAATCGGTGCTGCTTCTTCAGACACATTGGCTTCAACATCAGTTTCGACACAAGCTAGCTTATCATCAAACGTATCAACAGCTTCTGGTGCAACAGCTGCACTCAGCGCAATTGATAGTGCTTTAGAGTCAATTAACGGTAATCGCGCGATTTTAGGTGCAACACAAAATCGTTTTGAATCTGTGATCGGTAACTTAGAAGTGAGTGTAGAGAATACAGAAGCTTCTAAATCACGAATCATGGATGCTGATTACGCGAAAGAAACAGCGAACTTGACACGTGGTCAAATTCTACAACAAGCAAGTACAGCGATGTTGGCTCAAGCCAACCAGCTACCTAACGGCGTACTTTCTCTACTTAGATAAGGTAGCAATTAGGAAAACGTTAGTGTTAAGCCTACGAAGTTTGCGCAGACTTCGTAGGCATTTGATAAGGAGATTATCATGTTTAACTCAATTAATAATGCTTATGGTGGTGGTATCAGACCGAGTGCATTGCAAAATGCAAACGGTTCTAGTGCGTTGTCAAAAGCCAACAATGCGCAAAAGACCCCAAAACCTGATGCTAACCAAGAAGCAGCAAAGCAGGCTGTTAAACAGACACCTGTAGATAAACCAGCCTTGCAAGAGGCAGTAAAGAAACTCAATGAGACTGTAGCCCCAGCGTTACAAACAGTTGAATTTGAAATCGATGAAGATACAGAAAAAATGGTAGTGAAAGTGTTAGACAAGGAGACGAAAAAAGTGATTCGTCAAATGCCTAATGAAGAAGCGTTGGCTTTTTCAAAAACACTAGACAAGCTACAAGGTATGGTCATTCGTCAAACAGCATAAATGAAGATCAATGTTAGAGATGATCAAAACTAATGAATAGTTAAGAGGCATATTATGGCGATTACGTCTGCAGGTATCGGTTCAGGATTAGATGTCGAAGGCATCGTATCTGGGTTAATGAGCATCGAAAGAAGGCCCATCGATCAAGTTAATTCAGATATATCCTCCTACCGATCTAAAATTTCCGCTTATGGCACGCTCAAAAGCGGACTTTCGTCGTTTCAGGAAAAGGTTAGTGCCTTATCCTCTGCAAGCAAATTTAGTGCACAGGCCGTTACGATATCTAACGAGGATGTTTTTACCGCGACAACTGATGGTACAGCTACGGCTGGTAGTTTTGATGTGACGGTTAACCAATTAGCCAAATCACAAAAAATTGGGTCAAGTGGTTTTGCTAGTGTTGCCGATACAGTGGGATCTGGCACATTGACGATCTCATTTGGTAGTTATGATTCAAATGCTAATAGCTTTACGCCCAATGCCGAAAAAACAGATATTACGATTAGCATTGACGAAAATAATAATACCTTATCAGGCATTCGAGATTCCATTAATGCGGCGGATGATAATGTCAGCGCCACCATTATTAATGATGGTTCTACTAACCGATTGGTGATTACTTCCAAAGACAGTGGTACGGTCAACAGTTTAAAAATCTCCACCACAGATGATGATGGCAATAATACCAATGCCTCAGGGCTTTCGCAGCTTGCCTATGATCCGACTGCAAGTGCAGGTGCGGGCAAAAACATGAGTGAGATACAAGCTGCCAAAGACGCATTGGTCAATATTGATGGTATCGATATTGTTAAATCAAACAATAAAATCGATGATGCTGTCTCAGGTGTGACCTTTAACCTAGTCAAAGCGAGTGCAGGCGAAACAGTTTCAATGGGTATTAGCAGTGATACAGAAAAGATCACTGAGTCGGTTACAGAGTTTGTCGATGCCTATAATGAGTTAAATACTTCCCTACGTGCCCTGACTAATGTCGATACGGATAATAGAAGCAATAACGGCGAATTAGTCGGTGACTCAGCCGTTCGAAATATGATCTTTAAACTCAAAAACATAATGACCAATACGATTGCCAGTGGCAGTACCATCGACTCATTAACACAAATTGGTGTGAGTTTTCAACGAGATGGTACCTTAGAATTGGATAGCACAAAATTAGAAGAAGTGATTGATACTAATTTTGATGACATTAAAAAGCTATTTGCAGGGCATGCGCAATCTTCTGATCCATTAGTCAGCTTTGTGGGAGCCAATACCAATACGGTAGAGGGTACCTACGATGTGACAGTGACCGCTATCGGCAATAGCAGTACTAATTATCAAGGTACGATCAATGGTCTGGGTGCCACCGGCACAGAAAATTCATTGATTGGCGCGTTTGGTGACAATAGTGAGGGGCTAGAGTTATTAATTGGTGGTGGGACACTAGGCTCGCGCGGAACCGTGACTTACACACAGGGATATGCGGCAAAAATAGATGCATTCATTGAGGAATTATTGGATGATGAGGGTATCTTTGAGGCAAAAACTGAAGGTTTTAATCTCTCTATTGAAACCTTGGAAGAGCAATCAGAACGTTTAGAATTAAGAATGGAAGCCATTGAGGCAAGGTACCGTGCTCAGTACAGCCGATTAGATACCTTGGTTGCTAGTATGAACACTACCAGTAGCTTCTTGAGTCAACAATTAGCCCAATTAACTTAATTAAAAGATAACAATGAGGCTTTCATAGGTCTGATCAGCTTTTAAAGTGTTAAATATATTTAAACAGATGTCGTAATTAAGTTTAGTACTTGCGGTACTAACTTAATCTTAGGAGAAGCAAATATGCTTGGAGCGAATCAAAGTCCAGCACAGACTTATCAAAATATAGATGTAGAAACCAGTGTGGTTGCTGCTAGCCCTCTAGAGTTAGTGATCTTACTTTATGATGGAGCAGTCAAATCATGTAAGACTGCGATTTACAGTATTGATCAAGAAAACCTTGAGAAGAAAAGTGCCGCGATCACTAAAGCAATTTTGATTATCGAAAGTGGTTTGCGTTCTAGTTTAGACAAAGATGCAGGTGGAGAGGTGGCTGAAAACCTTGATGCAATGTATCGCTACATGACAGATCGTTTGTACTATGCCAATATCAAAATCGAAGTTGGCCCGATTCAAGAGGTGATTGATTTATTATTGGACTTACGTTCAGCTTGGGAAGCGATTAGCAAAAAACCAAATTCAGTAGAGCGTAAAGCGATCAATAACCGTACACAAGTAAAACTAGGAGCATCTTGATTCATGGCGAGAAAGAAAGCACTAGACCACTATAAGCATATTTCAGCCATTACAGGCCAGATGCTTGCAGCAGCACAAGAACAAGATTGGGATTTGTTGGCTGAGCTAGAAAAAGATTGCGCAACCTATCGTGATAGCGTGATGCACGCTGAAGCGCTGGAGCCGGTTGGCGAAGCGCTTAGCAATGTTAAAGTGGCTTACATTAAGAAAATTCTAGAAGATGATCGTCAAATTCGTGATTTGATTTCACCTTGGATGAAAAAGCTCGAAGGGATGATTAATCTACAAAGACCAGCTGCAGGCAACCCAGAATTCACGCCGCCGCCAATGAGTTTGGCTGCGAGTAAAAAGTTGATTTCAAAATATCAACTTTAACTCAAGATGTATTAACGCAACAAATTTACTCTGTAGGTGTTAAGTCATGCATATACCTTCAACTGCCACAGGGCAACAACTCAACCAAGGTCAGCAATTAACGACCAAGGTGTTGCCTGTGCTCAGTGTAGAGCGCATTACCAACCTCACCAAAGAACAATCTTCTACTGCTAAAGCATTTAATCTTGGGCAGGTTTACCAAGGCAAAGTACAAGAGCAAGTCGGCAAAGACACTCATCTAGTTAAAGTAGAACAGCAGCTACTTAAAATGCAGCTGGGTCAAAGTGTCAAGCCAGGTGAGACATTAGCCTTGCGTTATATCAAGACGCAGCCAGTACCGACATTTTTACTCGAGCAAAACAACCCAGCAGGTAGCGGCGATGCAAGGTTGAGTCAGGCTGCACAGCTCATTACTAAATTGCTACAACAAGCACAAGCCAGTGGCGCCTCTAATCGTTTTCAAGCGCAAGACGTGGTCACACAGCAGCCACTGCTAGTGGCGCAAACAGCACAAGCCTTAAAGCAATCGATCGGTAAAACGGGCTTATTTTATGAATCGAACTTACGTGGGGTCTTGCAAGGTGATCATGAGATCGAGCAGCTAAAGCAAGCGCCACAAAATACACAAAATCAGTTGCTATCTACAGTGGTGTCTCAACAGTTATCCTTGTTAGAAACGCAAAAGTTTGCATGGTCGGGTGAGATATGGCCTGGGCAAGTCATGCAAATGGACATTGCGCCAGTATCAGAAGATGCGGGACAAGATCAACAGGATGATGCACAGGATAAATCAGAACAAGCGGTTGAGTCTGTACTCACACTAGATCTGCCCAAACTCGGTAAGGTGAAGGTGCAGCTCAATTTACGTGATGAGCACCTATCTGTGCGTATGCAAGCGGCTAAACCAGAAACAAAGTCTGCCATGCGGGAACAAAAAGCACGGCTGCAAACCGCTTTAAACCAACACGTGGATGCGGTGGATGCATTGACCGTTAACTTGTTAACTGATCAAGTAGTGTCAGGTGGATCAGGTTATCGACCTGTGACTAAGGTTGATGATTAGCACAATGAAAATGTCAAAACCAACTAAGCCGTTTCTTAATCGTCAAGCCATTGCGCTAGCCTATGATCAAGGAGAAACTGCACCCAAAGTTGTTGCCAAAGGTAATGGACGTATTGCAGAGCAGATTATTGAATTAGCCAAAGACAATGAAGTGTTTGTGCATGAGTCTAAAGAATTAGTTGCCATGTTGATGCAGGTGGATTTGGACGATCATATTCCACCAAATTTATATCAAGCCATTGCTGAAATTCTGGCTTGGCTCTATCAATTGGAAAATGGCATGGCGACTGATCCAATACCATCCTTCGACCCTGAGAGTGTAGAGGAAGGTTCTTAGAGTGCGATTAGACCTGCATATTCATCATGTCGGTGTAAGCTTGTACCAGTTTGTTACGAACTTGTACCGTTGCCTGAAAACCAATGCTGGCTTTTTGGCCCGCAACCATCACATCTGCTAAGCCAACGCTATCGTCGCCCATAGCAAAGTCTTTACTCAGTTGCTTAGAGGTTTGTTGGAGCTGGTTAACTTGATCGAGTGAGTGTTTCAAGACATCACCAAAGTCGGTTTTTTGACCTTCTGTGGTGCTGTTAGCCTTGTTGGGTTGTTGCGAAGCTTGCAAGGCTTCTGGTATCTCAAATGATTTTCCATCCGCACTAGGCCCATGTGCAGCCTTGCGCATTTGATCTAACATTGCTTGAATTTGTCCAGCATCAATACCTGATGTTTTCATGCGTAACCTCTAATGAAATAAGTCGTACTAATTTGGTTTTTTTATTCTATTCAGCACAGTTCATAATTTACCATTACACCCACTACATGCATATTCAAATAAGGTAATGAATATTGCTTTATTCCCGTGAATGAAAGTGTCGAAAACTCGGCATAATCAGCCTATATCGATGTAAGAGTAGCCTCCCAATATGTAGGGATGAAAGGCGAAATACATCAAGTAAATAAGTTTAAACAATAAAAGTAAATGAAGTTAAAGGTGATTCATGGCAGCAGATAATGAATTAGCAATGCAATCTGATACAGCAGCAGTGGTTGATGCCAATGGTGCTGGGGCTGGTGCAGGCAATTTGGTGGGTCAACTCGGCAATAAATTTATGATTGTCGTGGGGATTGCGATTCTTATTGCATTTATGGTGGTGTTTTGGTTGTGGTCACAACAACCAGATTATAGAGTCTTATTGTCTAATTACTCTGATCAAGATGGCGGCTCCATCGTGGCATCACTGGATAAGATGAATATTCCATATAAATTCGCGGATGGTAGCGGGGCGATTATGGTGCCTGCTTCGCAAGTGCACCAAGCCAGATTAAAGCTCGCCAGTGAAGGCTTGCCAAAAGGCGGCAATAGCGGTTTTGAAATATTAGAAAACCAAAAATTTGGTGTCTCGCAATTTATTGAACAAGTAAACTTTCAACGTGCGTTGGCAGGTGAGCTAGAACGCAGCATACAGAGTATAGATGTTGTTGAAAGTGCACGTCTACATTTGGCAATCCCTAAATCTTCTATTTTTATTCGAGATAAGAAAAGCCCAACTGCATCGGTGATTTTACATCTGCGTGGCGGTAGAAGCATTGATGCTTCTCAAGTGGGGGCTGTTGTACATTTGGTGGCCAGCAGTGTACCAAACTTACCTGCCAAGAACGTCACCGTGGTAGACCAGAATGGTAATTTACTCTCAGATATGGCCAATAAAAAAGGCCGTAATAATCTTGACCCATCGCAATTAAAATACGTGGAAGAAATTCAGCACGGTATTGTTGAGCGTATAGAGAGCATCATTGCACCTATCGTGGGTGAAAAGAATGTGCGAGCACAAGCCACGGCAGAAGTGGATTTTTCAAGCATTGATGAAGCGGCTGAAATGTACAAGCCTAATCAAGACCCAACTGCTGCTGCGATTCGAAGTCAGCAAACCAATGAGTCACAAACTGCCAATAGCCAAGCTGCGGGTGGTATTCCTGGTGCCTTATCTAATCAACCACCTGAAGATGCACGGGCACCGATTCAAGGTGGCCCTGCTGCCAATGCGAATTCTGGTGCAGCGAATGTGCCAATGAATACGCAAAAGAATTCGACGACTAATTTTGAAGTGGATAAAACCATCCGCTACGTCAAACAGAACATGGGGGCGATTAAGCGCTTGAATGTTGCCGTGGTGGTCAATAATATTCAAGAGACTGATAAGGACGGCAATATCACGTCGCGCGCCTTAAATGACTCAGAAAAAAGTCAGATCATGGATTTAGCGCGTCAAGCAATGGGCTATAACGAATCACGTGGTGATTCTTTGAGTGTTGTTAACTCTGCTTTTGTCAGTGAGAAACTGGAAGCCCCTGTGGCAGCACCGTTGTGGCAAAACCCGGTGGTCATCGAATATGCAAAAGATGGCTTACGTACATTGGTTGGCTTAATTGTTCTGCTAATGATCTATTTAAAAGCGGTCAAACCACTGGTATTAAAATTAACAGCTGACCCTGAGCCACCATTGCTAGAGGGTGAGGAGCAAGGTTTATTAGAAAATAATGGTGTTGATTTAAGTTCTGTGGTTGAGGTGGATGAAGAAGGTAAGCCATTGTTGGATGAAGAGGGTAAGCCCATTCCTAAAAAAATGGCTGACTTATCAGACTCACAA
>CAZCBF010000072.1:0-6550 GCA_964496895.1 uncultured Methylophilaceae bacterium
GATGTCCTGCTACAGGTAGACCATTACACATGGCTTCTATCATCACAATGCCGAAGGTATCGGTTAAGCTAGGAAAAGCAAAAACATCATTTTGCGCATAAATATCAGCCAAGGCTTGCCCAAATTGATAGCCGACAAAATTCACATGTTTGTACTTGGACTTTAATGCTTCAAGATGCGGCCCATCGCCCACAATGGTAATGTCAAAACTGTTTTCATATTGACATAGTTTCTCTAGATTTTTTTCAAGACTGACACGCCCCACATTTAATACCCGTAATTTAGGATTGTATGTCGATTGTGGAACATTCTGCTGCGCGCTAATGAGTTGCTTTGAAACACCGCGTGTCCATACCACCAGATCCTGTTCAAAACCATAAGCCTTAAGTTCGGATTTGACGGACTGTGTTGTGACGAAGGTCGCCTTAGCAGGTGCATGAAATCGGCGCATATACCAGTAAGTTGCTTTCAGAGGGATGCGAAACATCATCTGCAAATATTCTGGATAACGCGTGTGGTAGGAAGTGGTGAATGGTTTTTTGTGCCACTTGCACCAAGTGCGGCTGACAACGCCCATCATCCCCTCTGTTGCGATATGGACGTGTTTGGGATTTAAGCGGTTAAGCATTCGCCATAAACGTACAGGCTGAATCGAAAGCTGAATTTCTGGATAAAAAGGCATCGGTATCCAACGAAATAAGCTCGGATGTAATATATTGAGTTTGATATTTCTGGCTTTGGCGACTTTTTTTAAATTTTTATACGTCGTCGAAACACCATTTACCTGTTGAAAAGTATCTGTGACAATGAGCATACTACCGACCTTGCTTAAGTGAAAATGTGTGATAAAACACACTGAAACACATTCAAAAACGATATTGTCTGATGAAGTTGTCATTTTCATGACAATGACACTTTTATAACAATAAATTTGCTTGCAATTAATACTGCTGATTTAGATTAAGTTTCTCTACAAAATCAAGTGTTTGTTGTAAAATGTGCGATTGGTATCAAACAAGCGATGCCGAATTGATCACAAAGTCTACGTCAGTATTATTCAGTCGTTTCACTTTTACATTCATCGCTAGCAATAATAATCAGACCCTATGAAAAACATTCGTAATTTTTCCATCATTGCTCACATCGATCATGGCAAGTCAACACTAGCTGATCGGATGATTAGCTATTGTGGCGGCCTTGAAGATCGCGAGATGGAAGCGCAAGTACTCGACTCAATGGATATTGAGCGAGAACGTGGCATTACCATTAAAGCCCAAACGGCTTCACTGTCGTACAAAGCAGTCGATGGCCAGGTGTATCAGCTCAACTTGATTGACACACCAGGCCATGTCGATTTCAGCTATGAAGTTTCGCGTTCGCTTTCTGCATGCGAAGGTGCATTGCTTGTGGTTGATGCCAGTCAAGGTGTTGAAGCGCAAAGCGTTGCAAACTGCTATACCGCGATTGAGTTGGGTGTTGAAGTCGTGCCAGTGTTGAATAAAATTGACTTACCCTCTGCTGAGCCAGAACGCGTGATGCAAGAGATTGAAGACGTGATTGGTGTTGAGGCGGCTGATGCCGTCACTTGCTCAGCCAAAACAGGTCTGGGCGTGCAAGATGTTTTAGAGCGTGTGGTGAAAGAGATTCCAGCGCCTAGCGGTGATTTGGATGCACCATTGAAAGCCTTGATTGTCGATGCATGGTTTGATAATTATGTTGGCGTCGTGATGTTGGTACGTGTCGTTGATGGCGTACTCAACCGCAAAGATAAAATTCAGATGATGGCCACAGGTGGGCAATATTATGCTGATCAGATTGGTGTGTTTACACCGAAGTCTGTACAAAAAGAAAAGCTATCAGCAGGTGAAGTAGGTTTTATTATTACGGGTATGAAAGAGCTGGCCTCTGCTAAGGTTGGTGATACTGTGACCATGGCTGGTAATGTGGCTGAAGCGCCAATGCCGGGCTTTAAAGAAGTCAAGCCACAAGTGTTCGCCGGCTTATACCCTGTTGAATCCAACCAATTCGAAAATTTGCGTACGGCTTTAGAAAAGCTCAGCTTAAACGATGCTTCACTTTTGTTTGAGCCAGAGAACTCGTCTGCTTTAGGCTTTGGTTTCCGTTGTGGTTTTTTAGGCTTGTTGCATATGGAGATTATTCAAGAGCGACTAGAGCGTGAATATGACATGGACTTGATTACTACCGCGCCAACCGTGGTGTATGAAATCTTGAAAAATGATGGTGAAGTGATTCAGGTTGAAAACCCCTCTAAAATTCCTGAGCCGTCACATATTCAAGAGTTTCGTGAGCCTGTTATTTCAGTGAATTTACTAGCGCCGCAGGATTATGTTGGCCCAGTAATGACCTTATGTAATAACAAGCGCGGTATTCAAAAAAACATGCAATACATGGGCCGACAAGTGATGTTGACCTATGAGCTACCTTTGAACGAGGTGGTGTTGGATTTCTTTGATCGCCTTAAATCAGTTTCACGTGGTTACGCATCGATGGACTATGAATTTTTAGAGTTTCGTGCGACCGACCTAGTAAAACTGGATATTATGGTGAATGGTGAGCGTGTGGATGCGTTAAGCATGATTGTACACCGTTCAAACAGCTTATACCGTGGCCGAGAGTTGGCGAAAAAAATGCGCGAGTTAATTCCGCGGCAAATGTTTGATATTGCGATACAAGCGTCGATTGGTGCCAATATTGTTGCGCGTGAAACCGTCAAAGCCATGCGTAAAAATGTCTTGGCTAAATGCTATGGTGGTGATGTGAGTCGTAAGCGTAAATTGTTAGAGAAGCAAAAAGAAGGTAAAAAGCGCATGAAGCAAGTGGGTAATGTTGAAATCCCACAAGATGCGTTTTTAGCCATTTTAAAGGTTGAAGATAAATAATAAAGTGAGCAGTACAGCTGCTAAAAACTTAATGAGGTGAGAGATGTGGTTTTCTTTATTTATGATAGTGCTGTTGTTGATCACAGGCGGTATCTGGCTGGTCGATAAGCTTTTTTGGGAAAAGGGGCGTCAGCCATTACCAGAAAAAAAAGTTAATACAGCGAGTAAGGCAGACATTGTTGAGGACAATAAGCCTACGACTAATGAACCTGTATTGGTCGAGTATGCGAAGAGCTTTTTCCCAGTGATCTTGATTGTGTTTGTGATTCGCTCATTTATTGTTGAGCCGTTTAAGATTCCATCGGGCTCTATGATTCCTACTTTGTTGGTCGGTGATTACATACTAGTCAATAAATATGATTATGGCTTGCGGGTGCCTATTTTGAATCAAACCTTTATAGAAGTCGGCCATCCTGAGCGTGGCGATGTGGTGGTTTTTCACTTCCCGCCAACGCCCTCAATAGATTATATTAAACGTGTCATTGGTTTACCAGGCGATCAGATTCAATACAAAGATAAGCAATTAACTGTGAATGGCAAAATATTCTCACAGGAGTCTTTGGGGCAATATCACTATCGTGATTCTGGAGACAAAGCCGTTGATGAACGACATATTGAAGAGACTATTGGTGATAGAAAGCATGATATCTTAGTCACAGACTACCCGCTTAACTACTATAACCGTAGTGAAACCATTGGTTATCAATTGCAACAAGGTGCAACGATTACCATACCTGAAGGTCATTACTTTATGATGGGTGATAACCGTGACCATAGTTCTGATAGTCGTTATTGGGGTTTGGTGCCAGAGGGTAATCTGGTGGGTCGCGCTTTCTTTATCTGGATGAACTTTGGATACCTCGGTAAATTATTTTCAGATGAGAGCCGCATTGGCACTTCAATTGAATAGGACGTAGATATAAATTCGCAATGACCATAGCCGCACGTTTAGATTATCAATTTCAAGATGCAAAAATTTTGCAGCTAGCCCTGACACACCGTAGTGTGGGGCCGCAAAATAATGAGCGTTTGGAATTTTTGGGTGATGGTGCGCTCAACTTTATCGTTGCACATTTGCTCTATTTACGCTTTCCCTTATTGCCTGAAGGGGAGCTAAGTCGCTTGCGTGCGCAGTTAGTGAAAGAAGCGAGTTTGTGCGAGATCGCAAAACGCTTTGATCTTGGTCAATGCCTACTACTGGGTGAGGGTGAAAAGAAAAGTGCTGGCTGGCGCAGACCCTCAATTTTGGCCGATGCCGTTGAGGCCATGATTGGTGCTGCTTATCTAGATGGTGGGTTTTCTGGCGCGCAGACCCTGGTTAAACAATTCCTTGGTGAGCGCATCTCTAAACTAGACCCTACCGAAGTGAGTAAGGATGCCAAGTCTCGTTTGCAAGAGTTATTACAAAGTAAGAAGAAACCTCTGCCTAATTATCGTGTGGTAGAGATGCAAGGTGAGGCGCATGCGCAACATTTTATTGTTGCTTGTGAGATTGATAGTTATCAAATCACCACACAAGGCGAAGGGACTAGCCGTCGCAATGCAGAGCAACAAGCGGCCCAGTTAGCTTATGAGCAATTAAAACAAGCGATCAATAAAGCAAGTAAGTGAATACGCACTAACTCGTTAACCTATTAATTTTAAAAGAAAATCATGCAAGAAGACGATAAAATCCCAAGCGAAACCGAAAGCCATAACCCTTCAGGGGTCGATAGTGAAACCGAAGTGTATCGGTGTGGTACGGTTGCGATAGTTGGACGACCAAATGTGGGTAAGTCCACCTTGTTAAATCACATACTTGGAACGAAGTTAGCGATTACTTCGCGCAAAGCGCAAACGACGCGCCACCGCTTATTGGGCATACATACCACGGATGATGCACAGTATTTATTTGTGGATACCCCTGGGTTTCAGCAAAAGCATTTAAATGCATTAAACCGTGGTTTAAACCGCACAGTGACGCAAGTATTAACCGATGTTGATGTGGTGTTATTTGTCATCGAGCCGATGAAGCTTGGCGAGGCGGATCAAAAAGTCTTAGAGTTATTATCACGCAAGACCAAGACTTTGTTAGTGGTTAACAAAGTTGATTTATTGGAAAGCACTAATGATATTCTGCCGCTGATTGAGGACATTCAAAACGCCTTTGAATTTGCCGAGATTGTGCCAGTGAGCGCACAAAAAAATCTCAATATTGATCGCCTTTTATATGCGGTGCGTAACTACTTACCTGCACAGCCAGCGATCTATGGCGAAGACGAGTTGACCGATAAAAATGAGCGTTTCTTGGCCTCTGAGATTTTGCGTGAAAAAATCTTCCGACTCTTGGGTGATGAAATTCCTTATGCCATTGCTGTAGAGGTCGAGAAGTTTGAGGTTGAAGGTCGCTTGCGCCGTATCTTTTGTGCCGTGATTGTGGATAAAGATAGTCAAAAACCCATGATTATTGGTAAAAAAGGTGAGAAGTTAAAACGCATCTCTACAGAAGCGCGCCAAGATATGGAGAAATTATTTGGCGGCAAAGTCTATCTTGAAACTTGGGTTAAGGTCAGGTCTGGCTGGGCTGATGATGCTAGGGCGCTCAAAAGCCTTGGTTACTAAGGCTGGCTTTTGGATTGAGTCAGCTCATCAATAATGGCTCAGACTTCTAGCAAAAAAACTGATCAAGCAGTTTATGTTTTGCATGCTTACCCTTTTAAAGAAACGAGCTTGCTGGTTGAGCTGTTTTCACAATACGAAGGTCGTATCTCAACCGTAGCAAAAGGTGCACGCCGACCGCGTTCGGCCATGCGCGGGATGTTACAGGCTTTTCAACCGATGTCTGCAACTTGGTCTGGTAAAAATGACGTTAAAACCTTACATGGTCTAGATTGGGCTGGCGCACTGCTGGTCTTAAAAGGCGAAGCATTGATGTGTGGCTTTTATCTCAATGAGTTACTGATGCGCTTGCTGCCCAGAGAAGATGCGCATGAGGATTTGTTTGATTATTATCGCGCAACGTTACTGGCGCTAGCGCAACCTGAAGCACCTACAGCGACCATCTTACGACAGTTCGAATTAAAGCTTTTACAAGATTTAGGTTATGCTGTGCCATTGCAATTGGACGCGCAATCGAGCGCTTTGGTGCCAGATCAATGGTATGACTATTTGCCAGAAAGAGGTGCTTGTCCGCTGCGAGAGCGGGTTTATGGTGTGAAAGTCACTGGCCAAACTTTGTTGGATATGGCCAATGGTGCGTTTGATACCAAGACCACACAGCAACAAAGCAAACAAATGATGCGCTTATTATTGCAATATTATTTGGGCGAAAAACCATTGCATACGCGTCAATTGCTAATCGATTTACAAGGTATGGGAACGACATCATGACGGTAGGTCGTGATAAGGTGAATTAAAAAAATGATTAAATTGGGTGTGAATATTGACCATGTGGCGACGATCCGTCAGGCACGTGGTACGAAATATCCGAGTGTCGTACAGGCGGCATTACGTGCTGAGCAATCAGGTGCAGACAGTATTACGTTGCACTTGCGTGAAGATAGACGTCATATGCAAGATGAAGATATTTTTGCATTGCGGCCGTTGTTGCAAACCAAAATGAATTTAGAGTGTGCGATTACTGATGAGATGTTAGACATCGCAATTAAAGC
>CAZCBF010000072.1:6650-9708 GCA_964496895.1 uncultured Methylophilaceae bacterium
CGGGTTGAGCAAGCATTGGTTTATGCCAAAGACAAGGGCTTGGTGGTAAATGCAGGTCATGGCCTTCACTTTCACAATACGCTTGCCGTTGCGCAGTTGCCCGGTTTTGAAGAGCTGAATATCGGCCACGCGATTGTGGCGCATGCATTATTTGTTG
Organism: uncultured Methylophilaceae bacterium; assembly: GCA_964496895.1. Taxonomy (GTDB): domain Bacteria; phylum Pseudomonadota; class Gammaproteobacteria; order Burkholderiales; family Methylophilaceae; genus Methylotenera. Next base: position 6,808 of record CAZCBF010000072.1, read on the forward strand.
GTTGGGATAATGCGATCAAAGAAATGAAGCAGCTGATGATGTTGGCCGCGCAAAGGCAAGCATAAGTCGATGATTGTTGGTATTGGTACTGATATTGTTGAAGTCGAGCGTATTGATTCTAGTCTGGCAAGCTATGGAGAGGCCTTTGCAAAACGCATCTTGGCAGACATGGAGTGGGAACAATATTTGAATAGTAAACAGCCTGCAAAATTTTTAGCCAAGCGCTTTGCTGCAAAAGAGGCTTTTTCAAAAGCGATGGGCACAGGTTTACGTTCACCTGTGACTTTTAATAATATTGCTGTGATGCATGATGATCTTGGAAAGCCTGAGTTGAGGTTTGCTGCGGAGTTGCAAATTTTGGTAGACGAAAAAGAAATCGTTAGCTCGCACATCAGCATCAGTGATGAAAAAAATCTTGCAGTCGCGTTTGTTGTTTTGGAACGCGCGTGACGCAGCCTGATATTGCTAGGCGCTTTGGTGGTGTGGCGCGTTTATATGGTGATGTCGGTTTGCAGCAATTGCAAAAAGCACATATAGGTATTGTTGGTATTGGTGGTGTTGGTTCTTGGGCCGTAGAAGCCTTGGCGCGCAATGCGGTAGGTAAGTTGACATTGATCGACTTGGATAATGTTGCAGAGTCTAATGTCAATCGACAAGTACATGCTTTAGAGGGGCAATTTGGTAAAGCCAAGGTGGATGCCATGCAACAACGGGTGTTGCAAATCAACCCCTTGAGCCAGGTGAATGTCGTTGAAGATTTTATTACACCAGAAAATATCAGCGAAATATTAGCACTCACTGCTACTGTTGATCTTGATGTTTTGATCGATTGTACCGATGACGCCAAAGCGAAAGTGGCGATGGCTGTCTACTGCCAAAAAAATCAGTTACCATTATTTGTCTCAGGTAGTGCAGGTGGCCGCCTAGATTTGACTAAGATCAAGACGGCAGACTTAGCACACGTACATAATGATAAATTATTGGCTAAATTGCGTCAGCAGTTACGCAAACTTCATGGGTTTCCTCCGGCTATTAACCCAAAGAAACCTAAAAGGATGGGCGTAAACTGTGTTTATTCCGACGAGGTGATGATTAAGCCTTCTACTGCTTGTGACTTTGATTCCGCTGATGCTGAAAAGCCAGAAAGTACTGCTATTACTGGCCTTAATTGTGCAGGTTATGGTTCTAGCGTCAGTGTCACCGCCTCTTTTGGCTTTGCATTGGCACAATTATCAATCAATCAGTTATTGTCATAAATATGTCATGATTACATGATTGATGCTTAACGTGTTGCTTAGGTAAAATATAAGCAATAAAAAAACTATTGATAGACATTTATGCCACAACAAACCATCAAACTGCTCGATCGTGACTTGAGTATCCTCAGTTTTAATGAGCGCGTATTAGCACTGGCTGAGCGCGAAGATTATCCATTGATTGAGCGATTGCGCTTTATTTGTATTTTCGCATCAAATGTCGACGAGTTTTTTGAAGTAAGGGCAGCACCCTATGTGAATGCTAAGCGTGATCCCGAGCAGCAAGAGCAAAAAAATATTGCGCTCTATCATGCCATCAGTGAGAAAGCACACCAGCTGGTCGCTAAGCAATATGAAATACTCAATCACACTGTGATGCCTGCCTTGTCAAAAGAGGGCATCAAAGTTGTTTCGAACGCAGACCGCAATGATCAGCAAAAACGCTGGGTTGCGCGTTATTTTGAAGAAAATGTTAAGCCGTTATTAGTGCCTATTGCCTTGGATCCTTCGCATCCATTTCCTACTGTGTCTAATAAATCCCTGAATTTTATAGTGTCTTTGACAGGTAAGGATGCCTTTGGCCGCAAGAATAATATTGCGATACTCAAAGTACCACGGGTATTGCCACGCTTGCTTGCATTACCTAAGCATTTAAGCACTCGCCAGCAAAAGTTTGTCTCACTTTCCAGTATTATTCGCGCGCATTTGTCGTCATTGTTTAATGCACGAGAGATTGTGAGTTTTTCGCAGTTTCGTGTTACACGTCATTCTGACCTTTCTGTTGATGAAGACGACGTGAAAAATCTGCGTACCGCTTTGCGTATGGGGTTGGTTCAGCGTAATTTTGGTGAGGCTGTTCGTTTGGAAGTTTCATCGCATTGTGATGAGGGTCTAGCTAGTTTTCTATTAAAACAATTTGAATTACCTGAAGGTTCGCTTTATCGGGTTAAAGGTTTGGTCAATGTTGGACGGTTAATGCAATTGGCAGATTTGGTCGATAGGCCTGATCTTAACTTTACCCCATTTGAGCCCGGCATGAGTGCAGATTATGCGCCTGAGGTTTCACTGTTTACGCAGTTAAAACATCAGAACATTTTAATTCACCAGCCTTATGAGAGTTTTGAGCTTGTCATTGAGTTGTTGCGTGAAGCGGTGTATGACGACAATGTGCTGTCGATACAGCAGACGATCTACCGATCTGGTCCCGATCCGCGCATGATGGAGCTGCTTAAAGAGGCAGTGCGGCGAGGTAAGGAAGTATTAGCCATCATTGAGCTCAAGGCACGCTTTGATGAAGAAGCCAATATTAATTGGTCAGAAGTATTAGAATCGGTCGGTGTTCAGGTGGTTTATGGCATTGTTGGCTTAAAAACACATGCCAAAATGTTACTGATTATGCGTCGCGAAGCTGACAAAATTCAATATTATGGTCATCTCTCTACGGGTAATTACAACCCCAAAACGACACGTTTGTATACGGATGTGAGTATGCTCACCGCCGATCCAGAGCTCACGCAAGACATGGCCTATTTATTTAGGCATATTGCTAGCCAGATAAAATTGCCTACCATGAAAAAGCTATTGGTCGCGCCGTTTAATCTACACAGCAACATGATGGCTCATATTAAAGTAGCGACAAATGCCG
>CAZCBF010000073.1:0-9664 GCA_964496895.1 uncultured Methylophilaceae bacterium
CGATCGCGCTGGCTTTGCAATAACGATTGTGCCAAACGATCAATGAGCAGTCTTTTATTGGGCAAGTCAGTGAGGCTGTCATAAAAAGCCAATTGTGCAATCTCATCTTCGGCAATTTGGAGTGCACTCAGCAAACGATTTTGCAACATTTTTTGTTGGACCCAATTTGCTGCAAATTTAATGAAGTCTCGTTGCTCTGAAGTAAATTGCTGTGGCGCTGTACCCAAAAAGACCACACCACCTTTTTCTTTACTCGTGAGATTAAAAGGCGCCGCTAGCAGGCTACGATAGTCTTGGTAGTCGGGGTGCTTACTCTCTAGCTCTGGCACTTGCAGAAAAGTCTTTTCTTGCTCAAGACTGGCAAATGGACAATTTGCCAGGTCTTCTCTATAAGTATCGGGTTGCCATGGCGTATGTAAGGCGACATCCGCTGCAAGACTCACCAATGAATGTTTATGGTATTGCCCGTTTTGGAATAAACACACCATACCCAGTGTCATATCCAAAGACTCGGCAATCAGTGTCAAACCAAAACGCAATGTTTGCTGATAATTGCCTTTTTCGGACATCAACTCCATCAAGGCTTGCATTGCGGATTGTTGTTGTAATAATTGATTTTGATTCAAAGCTTATTGCCTAAAACATCTAAAGTAACTATAAACCGACCTTGTATGCGTGATCGATTGATGAATATTCATATGTCTTACGGCTATTCAGCGCACAAACTTAAGGTACGCGTGCGAATTTAATCGTGATTTTGTTAGGTGATGAGCTAGCCAAGAAAAAAGCCCCGATAAAATCGGGGCAAACTGCCTTTGGGGAAAGGCTTCCGTTGAATTTTGGGAGGAAAAAAACGGAACGATAACATTAAATTATCTGTACTTTATGACGCCAAGCACTACAATAAGTTCAGATTAATTAACTGTTAGCAGTCATCTTATGCCATAAAGTGCATGTTAAAATAGTCAAATGGATGCAGAAACCAACCCCCACCCGCTCTTAAAAGGGCTTAACGACAAACAACTTGAAGCCGTCACTTTACCGCAACAATCGGCATTGATCTTAGCAGGGGCAGGCAGTGGTAAAACACGCGTGCTCACCGCTCGAATTGCTTGGTTGATTCAAACTGGACAAATTTCTCCTGTTGGTTTGATTGCAGTGACCTTCACCAACAAAGCCGCGAAAGAGATGCTCACACGCATCACGGCTTCACTACCGATCAATACCCGTGGTATGTGGGTGGGTACTTTTCATGGTTTATGCAACCGATTATTACGTGCTCATCACAAAGAAGCTGGCCTGCCACAGAGCTTTCAGATTTTAGACATGTCTGATCAGCTTTCGATGCTCAAACGCTTGATGAAACAAATGCAAGTCGATGATGATAAATACCCGCCTAAGCAAGTGCAGCACTTTATCAATGGTTGTAAAGATGAGGGCATGCGCGCGCATGATGTTGAGGTCAGTGACCTGCATAGCGATAAAATGCGGGAGATTTTTGAGTTTTATGATCAGCAATGCCAGCGCGATGGTGTAGCAGACTTTGCCGAACTGCTATTGCGCTGCTATGAATTACTCAATAAAAACCAAGCACTACGTGCCCATTATCAAGAGCGCTTTCGTTATGTCTTAGTCGATGAATTTCAAGATACCAATCGCTTGCAATACGCTTGGCTCAAACTGCTATGCGGTGAGCAAAACAGCATTTTTGCAGTGGGCGATGATGACCAAAGCATCTACGCATTTCGTGGTGCGCGCGTCAGTAATATGGCAGATTTTCAGACAGATTTTAAGATACAAAATGTTGTCAAACTAGAAGAGAATTATCGCTCCTATAGCAATATTCTTGATGCAGCGAACTCTATCATTGCACACAACACAGAACGCCTAGGCAAAAACTTATGGACTTCGCGTGGTGAAGGCGAACCTGTACGTGTTTATGACGCCTATAACGATAATGATGAAGCTGAGTTTATCCTCGATGAGATCAAGCTCTTGCAATCAGAAGGCACGGCTTTGGGTGAAATGGCCTTGCTATATCGCTCAAACGCACAGTCGCGTATTTTAGAGCAAGCCTTGTTCTCTGCTAATTTACCGTATCGCGTTTATGGTGGTTTACGCTTTTTTGAACGTGCCGAGGTTAAGCATGCTTTAGCCTATATGCGCTTAATCGCCAATGCTAATGATGACACCGCATTGTTACGTGTGATTAACTTTCCTACCCGCGGCATTGGTGCGCGCAGCCTTGAAAAACTACAAGAAGAAGCCCGTGCAGCCAATAGTAGCTTATGGGAAGCGGCTACCAATAAGGTTGGCTCTGGAAAACTCGGAGCCAAAGGTCTGGATGGCTTTGTTGCCTTAGTTAGACAAATGATCGACCAAGCTTATGGCATTTCTCTCAAAGAGCTCACCGAAATTGCGATTGAGTCCTCTGGCCTATTGAGCCACTACCAAGGTGGAAAAGACGGTGAGGATCGTGTTGAAAACTTAAAAGAACTCGTCACTGCCGCAGTGTCTTTTACCAATCAGGATTTTGGTAATCATCATAATGTTGATGGCGAAACTGAAGCAGACTTGCTCACCCAGTTTTTAAGCCATGCAAGCCTGGAAGCTGGCGAGCATCAAGCCAACGAAGGCAATGATGCCTTGCAACTGATGACCGTACATGCGGCGAAAGGCCTTGAATTTAAAGTCGTCTTCATTAGCGGGCTTGAAGAAGGCTTGTGCCCGCATGATCAAAGTATGAATGAACATGATGGCTTACAGGAAGAACGTCGACTAATGTATGTGGCAGTCACACGTGCACGAGAGCGATTGTATTTAAGCCATGCGCAAAGTCGTATGCTACACGGCAAGGTACGTTATGGGATTGCCTCACGCTTCTTAGATGAAATACCCGAGCGCTTACTCAAGCGCTTAAACAGCACACCGAGCAATAAGCCCGCAATGGATAATATTCAAAATGCGATGCCTTATCTCGGCAGTAAAAAATCACTACAAAAAAGTAGCGAACAAAAAAGCGCGATGCCTTGGAAAGTTGGCCAGCAAGTACGGCACAAAAAATTTGGTAACGGCGTTGTCGTCAGCTACGAAGGTAACAGCAGCGATATGCGTGTGCAGGTGAATTTTGGCGCTGAGGGCATGAAATGGCTAGCACTGGAGTTTGCTAAGTTAGAACCCATTTAGGCAGTAAACCCTAGCGTTTGCATCAAAAAAACCCATTGAATATTCAATGGGTTTCATTAAGACCAGCAAAGGCAGCTTAATTACGCACCTGCTGCCGCTTCCTTCATGACAGTGGCTAATGTCACATAAGCAGTTGTCCAAGCCTCTTCTACTTCATCAGTAAAAGCATCACCTAAACCTGCGCCTAGTGTCCATAGCAAAGCTGCGGCAACCGTATCGTAGTGTTCATCTTTCACACCATAACCGGCATGACGTTTGCCTAGATCCTGCACCGCTGGTACTAGATCACCTAGATTTTTTAATTGAACAACCACGGTGTTGAGCATTTGCATCAGCTTACGCCCTTGCTCAACGATGTCGCCTTTAAATAATGGCTTTAAATCTGGGTCTAATTCAAAAAGTTTATTATAAAAAAGCTCTGCGGCTTTTTCTTTAATGGGTACGACTTTTTCCCAAGAGCCTTGGACTAATGCAACTTGTTCTGGGGTCATTGTGTTTCCTTTATCGTTTTAATAAAAAAAGGGCACTACCTGGAGTCAACCGGTATTTGGCAGTGCCCAAAACTGATGATTACTGCTATAAATTGATGATTGGTGCCCTAATGCTTAGATAGGTACACGGATAATCACACCACCCATGACTTCGCCAAGTTTGAAGTCTGTCTTAGGGGTATCTTTATGCTTGTTATGGCAGCTCACACAGGCTGGTGAAACTGCTGTATCGGCATAAATCGCAGTAAAGTATTTTTTACCACCGAGTGATTCTTCACTGTAGTAGTTTTTACCTGGGTTTTCAGCCACATAGTCTAGACCTGCTTTTTCAACGTCTGTTTTTGCAGTGTTTTGCTTGTTGATTGGCCATTTAGAAAGCAATGTGTAGCTAAAGCCTGGCTTTTTCTTGCCCACTTCTTCTGAAGCATAGCGGAACATTTGAGCAGGTAGTACTAACGCTTTTTCATCTTTCCAGTGTTCGCTGGCTTTGATGACTTTCTCTTTTTTAGCCAAGCGGCTGATGATTAATTTTGTATAGATTTTACGATCAGCTGCCATAACCGTGTGAAGTGCATCGGTCATTGCTTGCACAGTCACTGTTGAATCCGCGGCTGTTGCAGCGGCTGGCATCATGGCTGCTGTGCCAAGCGCTAGCGCTACGATACTGCTTTTAAATAATGTGCTTACTTGCATTACATATCTCCTTCAAGATGGGTTAAATGATTGACTACTTAATTTCTAGGTGTGTTACTTGCCTGTCCGGCTATTGTTATTAGTTATATTCATCAAAGTCTTCTTCGTACTCCTCCTCTGAATCTGCGAATGGATCATCTTCTTCCATTGAATCACTCAAGCCTGCTGCTGCACGTTTTGCTTTGGCTTCTTCTTCTTTTTTGAGCGCCATTTCAATCGTCTCGTTGTGCTGCGTTGGCTTTCCATTAAAATTATTTCTGATTAATTTTTCATCCCCTAAAGCATCGATGCCAAAACCAAGGGCATGACAACTCATACACACAGGGCGAAGCATCTTCACATTAGGACGCAAGGTGTCATTTTGGTTGTGCTGGACAACGATGCGAGAGCTCTCGCCTAAGTCCATATCCACACGTGGCATATGACAAGTTGCGCAGCTCACACCAGTACCCGCTGGTTTTTCACCCGCTATTTCGGCTTGCCAGAGTTTATGATGGGGCGAATCTAAATACGCTTTAGAGTGGCCATCATCATGGCAGCTCAAACAAACCTTCATGGCTGCGGCATGCATGTCTTGCTTGTGCGCACCATGACAAGTGGTGCAACTCAGCGTTTTATGCATTGCATCCTGCTTCATCGGCAAGCGTGCTTTCGCAGGTGTCATCGGGCCTAGGCCCACTTTCAGCGAAACACCATGTTTACCTGACAAAAAGCCTTCTACCTCTGGGGTGTGACAGCTACGACAACTATTCTGGTTTGGATGGTCATCCCATTTTTGAAATTCTTTAGCCAGCTTCTCGCCTTTCTCATCAATGGTTTGCACATGACAAGCCGTACAATTCACACCGTTTTGCGCATGCTTACTCGCCAGCCATTCTTGATGTACTGAAGATTCAATTTTGAGCGTTTTTGGTGCATCGTTTTGTTCTAGCGTCAGCGCTTTCAAAGGATAGCTTTGCAGTGGGTAAGTCATCATTTCCAATGCAGCTTCAGCAAAACCTTTCGCGGGCACCTCGCCATTTTCAAACAACCATTCTTCCTGTCCGTGCTTGACCAAAAAGTCTTCGTACAAGGCACGGTTATCATGAAAGCTATGGCAGCTCATACAAGTATCAAAAGCTAAATCTTTGTGCGAAGGCGGCATTTCGTCTTCGCCCGCGTGACAATGAAAGCAGTAATCTTTGGGCAAAGTCACACCCATTTTTCCAGTAATATGCGGGTTGTGTTCTGCATGACAAGTCACACATTGCTGCGCGTTTAATTTTTCTAATCGGTGCACATTACTGGGTGAATCAAACTTAGTGGCTGGGTGTGAGTCATCGGCTAGCTCAAGCTCTGCTGCATGGCATTTGACACAGGCATTTTGCAAAATCTGCGGACCGCCAAATGCTGAGGTATGACAGGTCTCGCAAGACATCTCAATGGTGTGATGTCCATGTGTCGTTGCGCCAGGCAGCAACAGCTTGCGCGCTTCTTTCATCACAGGCTGATTGGCACTTTGCGGCACTAGCAACCCATAGCTGAAAAAAGCGGCTACCAGCAGCGTGAATACACCCCAGTAAACCCAGTAGCCTTTATTCTTACTTTGCATGTGTGTACTTTTTATTCATTATTTTTTTCATTTCTCACTAAATATTTATTGTTTTTTTCTACTTAAAAGTAATACGATTTCAAGATATGAAAGGCCAACAGCACTGGCACCGGCCAAAAGAGTAAGATATGAATCCACACACTATTCGCTCGCCACTTTTTACTGACGGCAGGGCTAAGCCTGTGCTCTTGCGCGATCACATAAGCACTGACGCCACCAACTAAAATCAAGCCACAAAAACTGGCCATTAGCCAAAAATTCAAGGCATCGCCCATTCGGCCGCCAGTATGTAGGTATAAAATTACAGCAGCCAAACTACCAAAAATCACATGCGCTAATCGCCACCAAGCAAAGTCACCTTTTTGGATTGTTTGGGTACGTTTTCTAAAGGTGAGTAATAAACCAAAGACTGTGGCGGCTAGTATAGAAAATCCCGTCACTTGTTTAATAAAGGTGTCACGCCACAGCACATCCCAATGCCACTCATTTTGGACGGTGAGGCTATAAGGAAAAGCGGGGGCTAACACCATGGCCAATACTAAAAAGCAGGCCACACCTAAGCCCACAATCAAACCTTGATGTCCTTTAGTTGGCTCTGCTGGCACCGTCTGGCCGACAATATCGGCTAATAAAGGTTTGCATGACCCGCAAACCGTCGACGCCTTGGTTTCTTTCGCTAAGCAAGCTAAGGTGTCACAACCATTTTCTATGGCAATGGTTAGCTCACCGCGGCTAATGTTGTTGCAATTACACACGATCGCCGTAACAGGCCAATCAGCCACACTGGATTGATCCGCATCACGCCATAAGTCACCTGTTTGTTTAAATCGCCAAAGCTGCCATGGATAGACCAAGCGCTCTGCTGTGAGTGCTTCTTGCAAACGTGGCAGTGCTAGACATTGCCCAATGGCGATACAGCCGATAATACGGCTGCGCTCAACGACCAATACACGGTAGATTCCATTATCGACATCTTCATAAACATATTGGCTAGCTTGACTAATCCCGTCTCGCTCCGTCACTCGTCCCATGCTAAAAACTTGTTTATCAAGCACTTTGAGTCTCGTCGCTTGCAACGAGCCTACATAGTTGACCACTTCACCATTGACACTATGCGCCGCTACCGAGGCCTGCTCTAATCCAGGTGCGACGATGCCGTAAGTTTTTTCTCTATGCTCAGCACATTCACCGATCGCGTAAATATTCGGGTCATTCGTTTGCATGGCATCATTTACTTTAATGCCTCGGCCTAAATTCAAGCCTGCACCCAGTGCTAGAGATTTGTTTGGATTAATACCTGCTGCGATGATGACAGTGTCGGCTTCTAGACGCTCGCCATCACTTAAGCCAACACCATTAACGCTGCCATGCCCATGTAATACTTTGACCCTTTGATTCAGCTGGACACTGATGTTAGAAGCCTCAAGGTGTGCTTTCACCATTTCACTAGATCGCTCATCTAGCTGGTTCATCATCAAGCGCGCCCCATGTTCTAACACAGTGACTTTTGTATTGAACTTGCGCATGGCTCTTGCCGCCTCTAAACCCAGCAAGCCACCGCCTATCACGACGGTATGTTGGCTACGTGTACGCCTAGCAAATAGCGCCTGCACATCGCTCATGTTTCTAAAAACAAAGACATTAGCCTGCCCAACGCCTGGAACACTCGGTAATCGAGGCTTAGACCCCGTGGCAATAATCAACTTGGCATAGGCCTGATGGTTGCCATCACTATCGATGATGTATTGTTGCTCTCGGTTAATCCCAAGCACTTCACAATTCATCACTTGCTTGATGTTGTCAGTCGCTGGAATGTCTAAACCGTCAGTCAGACGATCCCATTCGGTTTCACCCGCTAAAAATGATGACAAAAGGACACGGTTGTAAGGCACCCATGGCTCATTGCCATAAAGTACTATTGGGGTAGAAGGGTTGAGTTGGTGTAGTGCTTGAACAAAACGCACGCCAACAGGACCAGAACCAATGACTACGACAGGTAGGGCATCGCTCGGCGCTGAATCTGTAGACTCGTTTACTATTAAGGCTTGATCAAGCTTGTTCACACAGGTCCTTATTGACAACTCGCTCACCTGACCAATAATTTATCGATCAGCATACTGCGTATTTATTTATCACTTCAAGCGGTCGTCATTAACCTGTGCACACTCAATCATTAAGCGTGACCATAGAGTAATAGCAATATTAATGCCAATAATAGAAAACGTGCTAAGTGACTAATATTCAATCACTTAGCAAATCATTGAGGGAGGAGGAATCTTCGATTGACGTGCACAAATGACGCGCACTATGCATTATCGGAGCGCAAAATGCTTTACGCATCTTACTGATAGCGACACTTTGAATCGTGTCACGTTGAAACTCTAGTTTGGCGCGCAGTATCCTTACAGCGCTAGTCTGCTTTAATCGTTTTCAGTCGCAACAAATATCTCACGATAGCTATTGTGTAAGCTGGTCATCATGATGGGAAATATAATGACCATGGCAACTGTCATCACCAAGCCTTGAAACAATTCACCCATAGATTGAGCAATATTGAAAAGTGCGACAAAAACAAGAGCAAACAACACACTGTAGACAATGAGCGGTAAAATGTTTTTGATACAAGCCATTAGGCTAAGCTTGAGGGCTTGTAGTGGTGTTTGCTGATCAATCGCAATCAGCGCTGGCGCAAACCAAAATGCCATCGCAATGGGCACCGCCAGCAACCCAATCAACATGAGTGGTTTTTCCATAGTTTTCCAATCAAGGTTTTGCAATGAAGGTGGCTGGCCTTGTTGCATCGATGCGATGGTTTCTTGATCAAGGCTTAAACTAAATGCCACACTCAGTACCATCAAGGCAGCAATATAATAAAACCCTAATTTAATTAACCCAGGCCGTGGCAACTTGAAACCAGCGAATAAATGGTTGATTTCTAAATCTTGGCCTCGGCTGACGGCATCACTGCCAATCATTAAACCACCAGTGAACACCTGCGCGAGCAAGATACCAAGAAATACACCAAAAACCGGTAGTAAGCCGAGTAACTGGATGACTGCAAAATAGATCACAAACAAAATCGCCCACATCACCGTATAGCGTTTAAATGCATTAATCCCCTGCCTAACCCATCGGAATGCACTTTGGACGGGGACTTGGCGGATAATAAGGTTGGCTTCTGGGTTACTCGACATGTTTAAACTTTCAAATTGGTTGATTACACAGTTAATAAGCCATGCGTAACTCAAGCACCTGCTTAAAATAATCAGGATCTTTAATAAACGTTAGCTCGCCATCTTGAGGGAAATGCTTATCATACAAGCGAGAGAGCCAAAAACGTAATGCTGCCATTTGTAAGAGCAAGTGCCAATGGTCTTTTTCTGCCTCGCTGAGCGGGCGAACAGACTGATAAGCATTGAGCAAAGCACTGAGTCGCGCATCATCAAAACGACCATCTTCCAGTACGCACCAGTCATTGGCAGCAATGGCTAGGTCATAGACCAACACATCATAGCAGGCATAATAAAAATCAATAAAGCCGCCTAAATTGTCACCATCAAACAGCACATTGTCGCGGAATAAATCCGCATGAATAATCCCTTTGGGCAGGGATTCATCGCATTTCGCTTGTAGATTGAGTGCTTCTTGCAGTAGTGCCTGCTCCTCCTGGCTTAACAAAGGCATGACCGCTTCTGCCGTTTGG